>NZ_JARPZC010000005.1:0-167776 GCF_031927985.1 Enterococcus dongliensis | reverse complement strand
TGTTTCTATTAAATAGAAACGCCCTACACATTTGGTTTGTTTTATTCGTTCAGTTTTCAAAGGTCTACATTGTTTGTCGCGTTGTTTCAGCAACTTTTATATCTTAACAGCTTACTGAGTGAATGTCAATAACTTTTTTGAAGTTTTTTTCGAAGAAGTTGTTGTCATCGTTTATTGCGACTTTGATAGAATAACTGAAAACCAGTTACCTGTCAATAACAATTTTAAAGTTTTTCAAACGAGGCAAGCTCGCTTTGGAACATTAAATAATATACCAACTTAATCTTATTAGGTCAATCGAAAATGTCATATTTTTTGAAGTTTTTTTCATTACTGACCAATAGGCTTTGATATTCGTTTAAATGTTCGCAAATAACATAAAAGCCGGTTGAAAACTCCCCTTTCAGAAAAATTTCAATCGCATTTTTGTTTTATCCTATGACATCATTTTCTAATGTTTCTTTTAAAGAAACTAAAAAAGACGCTCAGCTAAGCTGAACGTCTACTAAAATTTTTATTTTTAACGCAAGGTTGGGAATAATAAAACGTCGCGGATCGACTGAACATCGGTCAGCAACATGACTAAGCGATCAATCCCGATTCCTAGACCACCCGTTGGCGGCATACCATATTCCAGTGCTTCTAAGAAATCTTCGTCTACCCCATGCGCTTCGTCATTGCCTTGTTCGCGCTCTTTTTCTTGTGCCTTGAAACGTTCTCGTTGATCAATTGGATCATTTAATTCAGTAAATGCGTTGGCAAATTCTCGGCCCACGATAAATAATTCAAATCGATCAGTAAATCGGCCATCTTCAGCATTTTTCTTTGCCAGCGGTGAGACTTCCACTGGATGTCCGTAAACAAATGTTGGTTGTTGCAATGTTTCTTCAACAAATGTTTCAAAAAATTCATTGATGATATGACCAAGTTCCATATTGTCATTGATCTCAACGTTATGTTCTTTTGCTAATGCACGTGCTTCTTCAAGTGTTACTTCTGACCAAAAGTCTACGCCAGTTTGGTCTTTAATCGCATCTACCATGTGGACACGTTTGAATGGAGAACCTAGATCAATCATTTCGCCATCATAAGAAAGCGTAGTTTCTCCTAATACATTTTGTGCAACATCGCGGATAATCCCTTCAGTCAAGTTCATTACATCTAGGAAATCTTGATAAGCAGTGTACACTTCCATCATAGTAAATTCTGGGTTATGAGTTGTATCGATTCCTTCGTTACGGAAAACACGACCAATTTCATATACTTTTTCCATCCCGCCGACAATTAGTCGTTTTAAGTGCAATTCCAATGCGATACGCAAGTATAGATCCATATCCAATGCATTGTGGTGGGTAATAAATGGGCGTGCTGTAGCGCCGCCTGCTTCATTATGTAAAACAGGGGTCTCAACTTCGATATAGCCTAATCCATCTAAGTAACGGCGGATCTGGCTAATAATCTGACTACGTTTAGTAAAACGATCAAAACTTTCCCGATTACTGATTAAATCCAAGTAGCGTTGACGGTAACGTTGTTCTACGTTTGTTAAGCCATGGTATTTTTCTGGTAAGGGACGTAATGCTTTTGACAGCAGTGTGATCTCTTTTGCCTTGATTGAAACTTCACCGGTGTCTGTCTTCATGATTTCTCCAGTCACGCCGAAAAAGTCACCTAAGTCGCCTTTTTTAAAGATTGCATAAGGTTCTTCGCCAACTTCGTCTTTACGGACATAAATCTGGATTTGGCCTTCGCGGTCTTGTAAATGTGCAAAACCGACTTTCCCTTTCCCTCGTTTAGTCATCATCCGACCTGCAACACTTGCGCTCAATTGTTTTTCATGCAGCTCTTCTTTTGTATTTGCATCATATGTTTCATGTAGTTCTTTTGAATTCGTTGTGCGTTCAAAGCGTGCGCCGAATGGATCGATTCCTTCTTCACGAAGGTTGTCCAATTTTTCGCGTCGAACACGCATTTGGTCGTTCATTTCTGTCAAATTCGTTTGTTCCTCAGTCACGAATGTTCCTCCTCAGTATGTAATTACTCTTACTTATAATGCCAATGTATAAGCAAAAAATCAAGCCGAATTCCACATTCGGCTTGAAGATCAGCTAATTTTCTCTCTTGCTTCGGTCTTTTCCACCAATCTATCCAACAAATCTAGGATAACTTGTTTTTCCTCTGTTTGGTTGATTGCAACTTTGACTTTCGCAGAACGCGGAATGCCTTTTAAGTAATAACTAGCATGTTGCCGAAACTCGCGACAGGCGATTTTTTCACCTTTCAGCTGGATTAATCGTTCTAGATGCAGCTTGGCGGTCTCGATTTTTTCTCTTGCACTAGGTTCTGGAATCAGTACGCCTGTTTCTAAATAATGCTGTGTTTGATGGATCATCCACGGATTACCCAAAGCAGCACGTCCGATCATTACCGCATCAGCTCCGACTTCTTCGATCATTCGTTTTGCGTCTTCTGGTGTACGAACATCTCCATTTCCCATAAAAGGAATCGTCAATTGCTCAGCCACTTGTTTTAAGATTTCCCAATTTGCTTGCCCTTCGTACATCTGGACCCGTGTACGACCATGCATCGCAAGCGCAGAAGCTTCAGCACTTTGGGCAGCTTGAGCATTTTCCACTGCTAAGATATGTTGCTCATCCCATCCGATCCGCATTTTTACAGTCACGGGAATATCCACAGCTGAAGAAACAGCATGAACCATCTCATAAACCTTATCTGGATCCAATAACCATTTAGCTCCGGCTTCAGCTTTGATAACCTTGTTTACAGGACACCCCATGTTGATATCAATAATGTCTGCTTCGGTATTTTCTTGTACGAATCGAGCAGCCTCGACCAAAGAATCCTTATTCCCGCCAAAAATTTGCACACTTAAAGGATGCTCCCGTTCATCAATATATAACATCTCTAATGTTTTTTTGTTTCTAAAATGGATGCCTTGGTCGCTAATCATTTCACAGACTACTAACCCAGCACCGAATTCTTTGACTGTTACACGAAAAGCAGCATTTGTAATTCCCGCCATCGGAGCTACAACTACCCGATTTGGTACAGTCACATCACCGATTTTCCATGCACCATTTAATGGTTTCACTGCTATTCCCCCAAAATCTCTTGCTTTAATTCATAAAGATCTGCTTCACTGTATTGGTATTTATTATTACAAAAAGCACAAACAGCTTCTGCACCATGATCTTGATCGATCAACTCTTGGATTTGCTCAGGCCCCAACGTAATGATCGCTGAAGCAAATTTTTCTTTAGAACAATCACAGTTGAATTGAACTGGCATCTTATCTAAAAATTCCACCTCAGTCGTAGCCAAAAGGTTTTGTAAAATTTCTTCTGGTGTCTGCCCCTCGTCTAATAAAGTAGAGATTCGAGTCGTTTCTTTCAAACGGGCCTCAATCTGATCAATGATTGATTCATTAGCCCCTGGCATGATTTGAATCATGAAGCCCCCTGCTGTTTTGATCGAATCATCGGTATCAACTAACACCGACACACCAACAGCCGATGGAATCTGCTCGGAAACAGCTAAATAATAAGTAAAGTCTTCGCCAATCTCACCAGAGACGATTGGTGTTTGTCCAGAAAAAGGTTCTTTTAATCCGAGATCTTTGATGACGGTAAACATCCCAGCCGTACCAACAGCTCCTCGTACGTCAATTTTACCAGCTCCATTCAACGGCAAACTGATATGAGGATTTTTAATATACCCTTTTACTTCCCCATTGCCATTGCTATCAACAATGATCGCTCCTGCTGGGCCATTTCCTTCAATTTTTACGGTCAGCTTGTCTTCGCCTTTTAACGTCGCACCTAACATCAAGGCGCCCACCATCGTCCGGCCCAAAGCTGCGGAAGAAGTGTTCCAAGTATCATGACGGCATTGCGCTTCTGCAATTGTTTCTGTCGCATTGACTGCATACGCTCGGACAAATCCTTCATAAGCTAATGCTTTTACTAAATAATCACTCATCTATCTGCTCCTTATTTCTCTCTACGAAATCAACCATTCGATTTCACTCGTGATTGCATCATACTAGGTGTTTCAATTTTTTTCAACTTCTCGGTATGAGCTTAAGAAAAAAACAGACGATTACTCGTCTGTTCATCAAAACCACAGCGGCAGTAAGAGTGCCGACATCGCCGTAGCATCGTATTTGACTGCTTCTTTTTTCAGCTGATTGTACAATACCCCTAGTGCTTTGGGGAAATCATGTTGATGCGACAAGGTGTACCAAGCGATTCCTTGACAAATCTTGGTTGCGACCAATCCACAGTCTTCGGTTTTTTCCAGCAATTGAGCATTCTCTAATAAGAGCTTTCGCACTTCATGTTGGTTCACTTGCTTATCTCCATAGGCTCGGCTGATCTGATCCATCATTTGTGAAACTCGTTCATCTCGTCTCATCTGCGTTCAACTCCCTTGTCGCTCATTTTACTCCTGCTTGCCTTTCAAATCAAAGAAGCTCTTTTGCCATAATCAGGTCTGTCTGCTGATCATCCCCCACATAAAAATCATGGGAACCGACTTGAACAAAACCAAATGTTTGATAAAAACGCAAAGCATTCTGATTGTGTTCCCACACACCTAGCCAGATTTGTTCACGTTTTTCTTGATCAGCGATAGCAAAAGCAAAATCTAATAATTGCCGTCCTAACCCTTGCCGTTTGAAATGTTTGCGGATATAGATTCGTTCAATCTCTAGTCCGTTTTTATCGCTCATCTCTGTTTGCGCCTTATTAGTGTTTAGTTTCAAGTAGCCTGCTAGCTGATCTTCTAAATAAATAAAAAAGAAGCGTGAATCAGGCGTGCTTAATTCCTTTTCTAATTTTACTAATCCATAAGCGTTTGATAAATACGTAGTTAAATCATTGGGATCATTTTCTGCTGCAAACGTATCTTTAAAGGTCTCGATACTGATTTTTTGTAATTCCGGCAGATCTTTATGCGTACATGGATAAATAGTTCCCTTCATTTTTTCCTCCTTGGATATAAAAAACCGGCATGCCAGAAGACATGCCGGTTTTTTTTAATCTTGCTTGTCGCTTGTATTATCTGATTCGATTGAATCGTTGTCTTCGGTTTTATCTTCTGCTTGTTTCTCAGCATCTTTTTCTTCCAAAGCACGTTTGGCTTCTTCGAAAGTTTGTGCTTGCGCTTTTTCACTTGGATAAAGACTGTCTTTGCCACCAGGCATTTGGCCGGTCTCAAACAATGACTTGATTGCTTTGGCATCCAATGTTTCAAATTCCAATAATTTTTCGGCAATCAATTTATGTTGTTCACGGTGTGCTTCAATGATCTCACGTGCTTTTTCATGTGCTTGCATCAAGATATGACGAACTTCTTCATCAATCTCAAAAGCAACTTGTTCAGAATAAGCTTTTGTTTGACCATAGTCGCGACCAACAAAGACTTGATGATTTCCTTCGTACTGAACTGGACCGAGTTTATCACTCATTCCATATTCAGTTACCATGCTGCGCGCTAATGCCGTTGCTTGTTCAAAGTCATTTGAAGCGCCAGTAGTTTGGACGTTGAAGACGATCTCTTCAGCCGTACGTCCACCTAACAAACCAACGATTTGTTCAAACAAATCATCTCTTGACATCAGCATTTGATCTTCTTTTGGTAAAGCAATCATATAGCCGCCTGCGCGTCCACGAGGGATGATGGTTACTTTATGCACGACACGTGCTCGGTTCAAGACCATCCCAATAATTGTATGGCCGGCTTCGTGGTAAGCCACTGTTTCGCGCTCGCGTTTGCTGATGACCCGGTCTTTTTTAGCAGGTCCTGCAATTACACGATCTTCCGCTTCATCCACATCAGAAGCGTCGATTTTCTTCTTGTTGCGACGAGCAGCTACTAATGCTGCTTCATTTAAGACATTTTCTAAGTCAGCACCAGCAAATCCTGGTGTTTGTTGTGCAACGACTTTTAAATCAACGTCGTCAGCCAAAGGCTTGTTACGAGCGTGGACTCTAAGAATCGCTTCACGTCCTTTAACATCGGGACGTCCAACTAAGATTTGACGGTCAAAACGACCTGGACGAAGCAACGCTGGGTCTAAAACATCTGAACGGTTCGTTGCCGCAACAACGATCACGCCTTCGTTTCCATCAAACCCATCCATTTCAACGAGCAATTGGTTCAAGGTTTGTTCACGTTCATCGTGACCGCCGCCCATACCGGCGCCACGTTGACGACCGACTGCATCGATTTCATCAATGAAGATAATCGCTGGCGCATTTTTCTTGGCTGTTTCGAACAAGTCACGGACACGAGAAGCTCCGACCCCAACGAACATTTCCACGAAATCTGACCCTGAGATAGAATAAAATGGTACACCGGCTTCACCGGCTACTGCTTTTGCAAGCAATGTTTTACCAGTTCCGGGAGGTCCCTCTAGTAAAACACCTGCTGGGATACGAGCACCCAGCTCAACGAAACGACGCGGATCTTTTAAGAATTCCACGACTTCTACTAATTCTTGTTTCTCTTCTTCAGCACCTGCTACGTCAGAGAAACGGACACGATTGGCTTTTTTGTCGGCTTCTTTGGCTTTAGATTTCCCAAAGTTCATCACACGGCCATTTCCGCCGCCACCGCCGCCTTGTTGTCCAATCATCATGTAGAAGAAGAAAACCATAATCAAGATTGGTAAGAAGCTGATTAATAATGTCACCCACATACCGCTGCTTGATTCTTCTTCGATTACTGTTTTAACCTTGTTTTCTTTTGCAAGATCAGTAACTTGACTCAAAGTCGTATCATTTGGCAAAATGATTGTTGAAAAATGAGTCGTTTTTGAATCTGTTGATCCAATGATACTCAAACCACCAGAGTTAGCCACTTCTTGTTTTTCTTTGTATTCACCGGTGATCTTGTAGACGCCACTAGCCGGCTGGATCTTCACATTTTTGATTTTGCCGTCTTGCATCTGTTCTGTAAAAGTTGAATATTCGACATCTGGCGAAGCTGACTTGTTATCTCCGAAAAGGAAATAAACAACCATGACCATCGCTAAGATGACGAGAATATAATAGAGAGCGTTTTTTGCCCCCTTATTGTTCTTATTCATCTAGGTCCTCCTCGTGCTTGTTAGTTTCTTAGCTTGTTAAAAAAGTTTTATCAATTTTGACCTTTTAAGTATATCACACTGTGATTTTTTCGGTCACTAATTTGATTGATAAATTTCAGGCTTTAATACACCTACGTATGGTAAATTGCGATACGCTTCTGCATAGTCTAAACCGTACCCAACGACAAATTCATTCGGTACATCAAATCCAACATAATCTGCATGAATATCTACTACGCGCCCCTCTGGTTTGTCCAACAATGTGACAATTTTCACTGAACGAGCTTTACGATATTTGAATAAATCGACTAAGTACCCCAATGTGCGGCCGCTATCGATAATATCTTCAACGATTAGCAAGTCGCGACCTTCGACATTCGTATCCAAGTCTTTAATGATTTTTACTTCTCCAGAAGAGACCATTTGATTGCCGTAGCTTGAAACGTCCATGAAGTCCAATTCTAGATGGGCATCGATCTCACGAACGATATCTGCCATAAAAGGAACAGCTCCTTTTAAAATACCAACCACTAATGGATTTTTATCGGCATAATCTGCGGTTAATTGTGCGCCTAATTCAGCACAACGTTTTTGAATATCTTCTCTAGTAATCAAGATTTTCTCAATATCTTTTGCTAGCATATAGAAACTCCTTTCATTTCGCTACTTGAAGCGTGTAGTCAAGTATGTAGTGTATTCTATCAGTTTCAGTTGCAATACTCAAATAGGAATTGACAAAAGGTAAAAGTGCAACGACTTCCCCGGCTGCATCTGCTACTACCCACGCTTCTTCACGATCATCCGCAGGGATTTTTCGATCGATAAAATAACGACTAATTCGTTTTGTCAACGTCTTGCTCAATCGAATACGGTCCCCAGCTTGCCTTTTACGGATAGTCAATGGCAAGTTAATCGTCAATGGTAACGGAATAGATGTCGGCGTTTTTTCAGAAACCATATCACTTTTTTTTAGTGTGATTTTTGCTCCATTTGGCAATATCTGCTGATCATTTTCTGCCAAATAAAAAGAACCTTCAGCTGCAGTTGTCCTTTTTTCTAAGTAAAACCGCTGGTAACGTCGGGAAAATCGCCAACCATCCCCTAGATCGACGGCCCATTGACTTACTGGTCGTTGAAGTTGATCTAACAAGGCAAAAAGTTGTTTTTGCGAGACAGCCAACTTTGTTTGTGCCGTAACTTGCTGGAAAAAGCTGGATAGAAAATAATAACGACCGCCTGGATCCGCAGGCAAGGTTTCAGCAGTGAAGTTCCAGCGGTGACCGTCATATTCGACATTTCTTAAATTTTTTTTTAGCAGCTGGTTAATCAGCTGATCTGCCCACGCCAATTGTTGGTGAAACTGCTGGGCGTGTGTCAAAATTTGCGGATTCTCCTTTTTAAGTTCTGGGACGACATTGTGCCGGATACGATTTCGAAAATACACTGTTGAAGCATTCGTCGCATCTTCGAAATAGGTCAAATTCTTTTCTTTTGCGTAACAATAAATCTCTTCTTTAGAAAAAGACAGCAGCGGACGAAGCAACGTCCCTGTACCAAATGGTTGTTGGCGTGCAATTCCGCTGTGACCGATTAATGAGCCGCCTCGAGCCAGTCGCATCAAAAGTGTTTCTAGTTGATCATCGCCATGATGGGCCGTTAAAAGAACATCGTAATTTTCTTGTTCCATGATGGTTTCAAAAAAAGCATAACGTAAACTACGCGCTTGGGCCTCAATATTTTCTTTTGCAGGCTGTTCCCAGATTTTTAAATAAAATGGTAATTGATGCTCCCGGCAATACTCCCGTAAAAAAAGGGCCTCATCATTTGATTCCGTCCGTAGCTGATGATTCACATGTACGATACCGATTTGTATTTTTTGTTGTTCCAATAAGTGTAAAAGAACCATTGAATCAACACCCGTAGAAACGGCCACTAATAATTTCTTTCCTGTTAGTAATTCAGGATTCCCACGAAAAAATGCTTGCTCCATATCAAACTCCTCATTCTAGTTGCTGGATTCGATAAAAAAAGCTGAAATCCCATAAGAATTCCAGCTTAACTACTCTAACTACGGCGACCGCCTCGGCCTCCACGTTTTCCTTCAGTATTGCGTTTGATCGATGACAAACGATCATCGCTATCCTTTAAAAAGGAACTCATCAATGAATCGAAGTCTTGTTTGCCGCTATTTTGGGGTTTGCCCTTAGCAGATGGTTTCGGACGATTGTTATCACGAAACTCACGTTTGAAAGGTTTCTTTTCTGGTTGTGGTTGATCCTGTGCCTTACGGATCGAAAGACCTACTTTACCGTCGTCTCCGACTGAAGTTACTTTCACCGTTACTTCATCCCCGACAGTTAACACATCGTGAATGTCTTTGACGAAACCATTAGATATTTCACTGATATGGACTAAGCCCGTTTTACCTTCTCCCAAGTCGATAAAGGCACCGAAATTGGTGATCCCTGATACTTTTCCTTGCAGCTTAGCTCCTACTTCGATTGACATAAAAAAAACGTTCCTCCTAATTTTTTTCCAATTTATTTTAAAACTGTACGTAATGACAGTTTTGGTCTTTATTTTTCAGCAGCTTGTTTGTCTGTATGCGTGTTTGCTGAATCTGGTAAAACAAAAATCAATTCGTCCTCTTTTGAATAATAGAACCGGCTCCGAGCCAATTTTGCCACATAGTTCTCATCTTTCAACAATTCTACGTCTTGTTTCAAGCCTGATACTTGATTATCAATTTCAGCAGATTTAGCGATCGTTTCAGTTTTGATCTCTTTTAATTCACTCAAATGACGCTGTTCGTTGAAGATCTGGACACCCATGACGATAGCTGCAAAAGCAGCAACAGCAAATAAAACAGCCAAACGGCGACGCTTGAAGATCAATTGACGATGTTGCTTTTGAAATTTACGATATTGCTCTTTTGCATACGGCGTATCTAATGAAGCAATTTTCGGCGTCTCGTTCTCATTCATCACTGCTCGCTCCTCACCTTGAAATTCTTTACTATTATATCAATTCAGGCTATCATTGTCTATTTGAATTGTCGTTAATTCCCGTTATTTTCCACACGTGTCTCACTAATGATCCGATACATTTTTGCAGCATCTTCTTTTTTCGTTGACTCATGCAGCTCTTCTATCGCAATCACCAAGACTTTGTTACCAAATTGGATACGCAATTCATCACCGATTTTTACATCAGTGGATGATTTGGCTAGTTTCCCGTTCACTTGAATCCGTCCCTTATCGGCGACTTCTTTTGCCACCGTCCGACGTTTGATGATCCGTGAAATTTTTAAAAATTTATCTAATCGCATGAATTATCTCCTTTTCCAATGTATTCTCAATAATTTACTACCAAAAGGCAACATCAGCCACTCGCGAATCGTTAACAAGCGCAAGCGTATAGCTAAGATCAAAAAAGCGCTCCCGCCAATCAACACTCCAAAAACAGCTGCGAGCAATGCGAAACCTCTGCTTTGTACCATTCCAAAAAGAATACTGATACTGCCATAATAACACAAGAGGACGATTATCATACCCGCTAAACAAATAAAAAGTTTCCCAGCAAAATGTTGTTGTCTATAATAATTCCTCGTTTCCTGTTCACAGGCATAATGCAAGAGGATTAGTGCTGCGGCTAGACCTAGCAATGTGGAGAGACTAGCACCGATTGTCCCAAATTGTTTGGTCAATGGAAAAGTAGTCACGCCTTTTACTATGAGTCCAACGCCTGCTGCTTGCAGTGATCGTCGGTATTTGTTTTGACTTTGGGCAATACTTTGATACGCCTGCACCAGCGCCATTAGAAAAATCGCAAAGACAAACAACACTAATGGAGCATTTCCTTTGTAGTCTTTAAACAAGCCATAATTGACATAAGGCAGTAATAGCGCCAAACCTATTGACGCGGCTGCTCCGATTGCACAAGTCAACCGTAAAAAAATTTGGCTGGTTTTAACAAACAGTCTGCGATCACGATTAGCTAAGTAGCGGGTCAAGACCGGCAGAAAACTTGAGCTCAATGCTAGGGCTACGACTAATCCTAATTGGACCAGCGGCTGTCCCCGATCATAGACTCCTTTTGCCAATTTAGCACCATGTTCACTTAATCCAAATTCAACTAACGCTTTTTTGACAGTGAAAGAATCGATCAATTGGAACAAAATCAACAAGCCGCTGTAGGCAGTCATCAAGCCGCCTTCAAGTGCTAATCGTTTGCCTAACGCCCTTGTTTTAGCGTCCAAGCTAGGCAGTATATACGCGATATTTGTCCCTAAAATTGTTTGACGGTAATAGCGTAGGACAAAGACTGCAACTACTCCACCCACTAGCGCACCGGACATTGCGATTGTTCCAGTATGATACACATCCCAGCCAAATTGTTTAAATGACCAGGCAGCGCTTATGATCACACCTACACGAAGCAATTGTTCGACCACTTGCGAGACAGCCGTAGGAATCATCAGCAGTTTCCCTTGAAACTCGCCGCGTGTAATCGCTAAAAAAGGCATGATTACAAAAGTGAACGACACGACCCGCAGCAAAGGAGCCAGCTGCTCATCTCCCATCCAGATAGACAAAGGACGCGCGCTAAAAAAACAAAGAGCCCATAAAATCAATCCAAAACTACTAATCAGCGGAAATAATTCTTTCAACGCTCGCCGTTGTTCGTTCGGTTCTTTTTGTTCTGCCACATATTTTGAAATAAACTGCGGCAATCCCGACAAAGCTAACGTCATGGCAATACCATAGATTGGGTAGACTTGCTGGTAGACATAAAAACCTTCATCTCCAACGAAATTTTGATACGGTACGCGGTAGATAGCACTTAATAACTTCGCCACAAAAGATGCCGCCGTCAAGACGAAGGCACCTTGCATCATGACACGCATTTCTTTATTCGCCAGTGCCGCCACCACCTATTCTTTGTATTTTTGTTCTCGCAATGCTCGGACAAATAGACTAATCTCTCGCAACCAGACCGCTTCATCCATCGTTTTTGCAATCATTAATTTGATCACCATCTGGTCTTTTTCCACTCCTAAAGTCGCCTTCATTTTCGTCGCGCCAAGCGCTTCGAACAATTGCTCGACTTTATACGCCTTCGTGCCTACTTTACTTAAAGTAAAAATAATTTGTTGCTGACGTTTTTGGATGCTTTCTACGAGGGCACGATCGCCATCCATCTTGATCTGACCAACGTTCAATAAATTAGCCACTTCATCCGGATAATCGCCAAAACGATCGACTAAGTCTGCTTCTACTTCATCGAGCATCTCAGTGCTTTCCAATTCACGGATTCGTTTATAGATTTCAATTTTTTGTCGTTCGTCTTCAATATAATCTCCCGGGATATAGGCATCAATCCCTAGATTGATCTCAACTGACGTTCGCTCGATCTGAGTATTTTTTTCTTGCTTACGATCAACTGCTTCAGATAACATTTGTGAATACATATCAAATCCGACTGCGTCGATAAAGCCATGTTGTTGTGCTCCGAGAAGATTTCCTGCACCACGGATAGACAAGTCTCTCATCGCGATCTTAAAGCCTGAACCAAGTTCTGTAAAGTCTTTGATTGCTTGTAGACGCTTTTCACTGACTTCATTTAAAATCTTCTGCGGCTCATACATGAAATAAGCATAGGCGATTCGATTGCTCCGCCCCACTCGTCCGCGCAACTGATACAAAGTTGAAAGTCCCATGTAATCGGCATTTTCAACAAACAACGTATTCACATTGGGAATATCTACCCCGGTTTCAATGATCGTCGTTGTCACTAAGATATCATATTGTCCATCAATAAAATCCATCAAAGTATTTTCCAATTGCACTTCGGTCATTTGTCCATGAGCAAAGCCGATTTTAGCATCGGGTACTAGCATTTGCAGTTCTTCCACTTTTCGTTCGATTGTCTCTACTCGATTATAAAGGTAAAAAACTTGTCCTCCGCGAGCCATTTCTCGTTCGATCGCTTCACGGATTGCCCCAGGATTAGTCTCCATCACATATGTTTGGATTGGGTAACGATTTTCCGGCGGCGTTTCGATCACTGAAAGATCTCGTACGCCCAACATCGACATATGCAATGTGCGAGGAATCGGTGTGGCAGTCAAGGTCAATACATCGACTTGAGAACGAAGCTGTTTCAATCGTTCTTTGTGTTTTACGCCAAACCGTTGTTCTTCGTCAATCACCAACAGCCCTAAATCAGCAAATTGTAGATCTTTTGATAAAAGGCGATGAGTCCCTACCACGATATCCACTTGCCCTGTACGAATTTGTTCAATCGTTTCGTTTTGTTGTTTTTTCGTGCGGAAGCGACTTAGCATCGCTATATTGACTGGAAAATTCTCAAAACGCTCAGTCATTGTTTCTAAGTGCTGTTGAGCCAAGATTGTCGTTGGGACCAAAAAAGCGACTTGTTTGTTTTCTTTAACTGCTTTGAAGGCTGCTCGTAAAGCAACTTCAGTCTTGCCAAAACCAACATCACCGACCAACAGGCGATCCATCGGACGTGCTCGCTCCATATCGTGCTTGATCTCAGCTGTACTACGCAGTTGATCGTCCGTTTCACTATAAGGAAAAGCATCTTCGAATTCCTTTTGGTATTCATCGTCCGGTCCAAAGGCATAGCCGCGCTCTGCCTCTCGTTTTGCGTATAATTCAATCAAATCATCAGCAATATCTTCAATTTTTTTCGAAACTTTACTTTTAGTTTTCGTCCATTCACTCCCACCCAATTTATTTACTTTTGGTGGTTTTGCTTCGGAAGAAACATATTTTTGAATCAAGTTTAATTGAGTCACTGGGATAAATAGTTTGTCGTCTTTTTGATACAAAATCGACATGTAATCTTGATGAACACCATCGATTTCGATTGTCTCCATCCCAATGTATTTTCCGATCCCATGGTTAGCATGAACGACATAATCACCAGGTTTCAGCTCATTGTAGCTCTTCAATCGTTCGGCATTAGAAATTGTTTGACGTCGGGCACGCTTTTTGGTTACTTTTTGGAAAATCTCCCGTTCTGTCACTACGACCAATTTGTCTTGCGGCAATTCAAATCCAGACGTTAAACTGCCTGTAACAATCTGTGTTTGTCCAATCAATAATTGTTCTGGTGTAGTCTGGACGGCTTTAATCCCGACATCTTGAAATTCCTGTGTCAATTTTTCTTGCCGCTCCGGATCAGAAACAAGGAATAACACTGTTTGCTCTTGTTTTTGCCAACGATCGACCTCTGTTTTTAATAAAGGCATCTGTCCAAAAAATTGCTGCATGGAGCGGTATTGGAAATTATGGATTGCTTCAAACCGTAAATTTCCCATACCTTTTTGAAACAATGAAAAGAAACTGGCAACAAGTTTGGACTTTTTGATCAGGTCGTGTGCATTCATTCCAAAAGTCTGTTCTGAAAAGACCCGCATTTCTTCGATTTTCTGCGTATGCCACTCGGCTTCTTCTCGTTCCATTTCACGATGAGTCTCCATCATACGAGGATAATCATCGACAAACAACAGTGCATCTTTGGCAAAATGATCCAATAATGAAACTTTTTTTTCATATAATAGATCAGTGTAATACTTCGCCTGCTCTGTCGGTATCCCCGCTTCCCAAGAAGTGATCAATTGACCAAAATAATCATTTAAAAAATGATAGTCGGCTTTTTCTTTTGTAACAACTAAGCGATTCTGCAAAAGTTGATTTACTTTCTCTGCTCCTTGGGTCAAATCTTCTTTAGAAAAAACCAAATCTGTTGTCGGGGTGATCCAAACTTCTACCAAATTTTCCACTGAACGTTGCGTCTCTGGTTCAAAGTAGCGCAGAGAATCGATCTCCACATCAAATAACTCCATTCGGACGGGGTATTCCGTCGTTAATGGATAGACATCTACAATATTGCCGCGCATACTGAATTCGCCGGGTTTTCCAACCATCGTCTGACGTTCATAGCCCATTAAAACTAATTGTTGAGCCAAATGTTCTAAGTCGACTTCACTGCCAATCTGCCAATGGAATTGATTGGCTTGCCATGTTTCTGCTGTCGGTAAAAACTTTCGTAACGCTGCGACGGGTACGACATATAGTCCCTTTTGGCCTTGCGACAAGGCCTGCAGTGTCGATACGCGTTCTGCACGAGCTTCAGGAGAAGCAAAAGCCATCTCTGCTGACAGCACTTCATCTACTGGAAAAAGATGAACATCATCAACGATTTGTCTCAATTCCTCTGCCAATTGGTTACTATAATAAAGATTCGGCACGACTACAACGGTTTGCTTTTGATTTGCCTGATGAGTCGCTGTCATGACTAAGGCTTTTGCTGAACCAGAAAGACCGATCAACAATTGCCGTTTTGCTTTATTTTCTAGATCTGCTTGCCAACTCTTGACTAATGGCAGCCGATTCACAAATTCAATCACATTCATGTTTATACTCCTTATTGATCTTCTTGATCTATTCATTGAATGATATAGATACTAACTAGGTGTTCATTTTTCTGTTTGATCCATTTAACCTTATACGAACCAAATTGTTCAAAGCCAAACAGCCTTAGTTGAAGCGATTCATTGTTTTCAAAAAATCATTGCCGCTGACAAAATCATCCACCGCATCAGCCGCTCGTGCTACACTTGTCGCAATCACTGCCGCATCTTCTTTACTAAATGTACTCAATACATGATTGACCACGGTCTTTCCATTCGGACGGCCGATTCCGAGTTTGATTCGATTAAATTCTTGTGTGCCGATATGTGCGATAATACTTTTTAACCCGTTGTGTCCCCCTGCACTGCCTTTTTGTCTTAGGCGCAGTTTAGCAAGCTCCATATCCAGATCATCCGCAATGACGACCAGTTCTGCTAAATCAACACCAAAATAAGTCATTAAAGGGCCGACTGCTCGGCCAGACTCATTCATGAAAGTCAGCGGTTTTACCAATAGAATCTTCTCACCATTTTCAAAATAATCTGCGACTTCGGCTTCAAACGTATTTTTTTTGAATACTGCGCCATGCTCAGACGCCAATCGATCAACGACCATAAAGCCGACATTGTGTTTTGTGTTCTCATATTTTTTTCCTGGATTTCCCAGACCTACGATCATTTTCATTTAATTTCGCCTCGTTCTTTTAAATAAATATTGTGTGGTGTGGATAAAAAAATTATTCACCATTTAGCTGCATGACAAAATGCTGGATAGTCAAATGACTACCCAGTCCAAAATTTTCTTTATCCAGTATAACACAAACTTATCTGTAGTGACCGTTTTCAGCACTTTAAGTCTCCCTTAAGATTCTGTTATTTTTGAAAAAACTTTATACTAACAGCCTCTTGAGCTATTAACACATGAAGCGTTTTCTTTTGAAACAGCAAAAATAACTGTATTATTAATGAGTAAAATACGTGACAAACTTCATTAATTAATGGTATCATTCCACTGGAAAACAAATAAAAGAAGGGATTGGTACACATGACTGCAACAGCAGCTAGTAAAACCCATCAAAAAGTAATGTTAATCGGAGACGGCGCAGTAGGTTCAAGTTATGCCTTTGCTTTAGTCAATCAAAATATCGCTCAAGAAATCGGTATTATCGATATCGATGCCAACCGCACACAAGGAGATGCGATCGATTTATCACACGCATTAGCCTTTACTTCACCTAAGAAAATTTATTCTGCAACTTACGAAGATTGCCATGATGCTGACTTAGTAGTCATCACAGCTGGTGCTCCTCAAAAACCAGGCGAAACTCGTTTAGACTTAGTTGGTAAAAACTTACGCATCAACAAAAGCATTGTTGAACAAGTTGTCGCTTCAGGTTTCGACGGTATCTTCTTAGTTGCTGCCAACCCTGTAGATATTCTTACTTACTCTACTTGGAAATTCTCAGGTTTTCCTAAAGAACGAGTTATCGGTTCAGGTACTTCTTTAGATACAGCTCGTTTCCGTCAAGCAATCGCTGAATTAGTTGACGTTGATGCACGTAACGTCCATGCTTACATCTTAGGCGAACACGGTGACTCAGAATTCCCAGTTTGGTCACATGCCAACGTTGCCGGCTTACAAATTTACGAATGGGTCAAAGATAATCCTGAAGTAGATGAAGAAGCTTTAGTTAACTTATTCTTCGGTGTCCGTGATGCTGCTTACGAAATCATCGAGAAAAAAGGTGCTACTTTCTATGGTATCGCTGTTGCATTAGCTCGTATTACTCGTGCTATCTTAAATGACGAAAGTGCTGTCTTCCCTCTATCTGTTTACTTAGAAGGTCAATACGGACAAAACGACATTTACATCGGTGCTCCAGCAGTTGTCAATGCAAAAGGTGTTCAAAATGTTATCGAAATTCCATTGAGCGATGCTGAAAAAGATCGTATGAACGCTTCTGCTAAAGAACTTAAAGATGTTATGAAACAAGCCTTTGCTGATCTTGAAGCTGAAGGAAAATAAAACAATCTTCAACCACAAAGAATATTCATATTCTTTGTGGTTTTTTTAATATTTCTTATATTCTAAGCATATCACTCGTAATTCAATCATTCTGTGGTATATTTGTATTCGGTATA
The DNA here is from genome assembly GCF_031927985.1 of Enterococcus dongliensis. NCBI lineage: Bacteria > Bacillati > Bacillota > Bacilli > Lactobacillales > Enterococcaceae > Enterococcus > Enterococcus dongliensis. The sequence goes on along the minus strand of NZ_JARPZC010000005.1, from coordinate 150,080 downwards.
TCATTTATTCAGCGGCTATTATTATTGATTGACATGCTTTGATAATTGATACAAACCAAAAGAAAAAACAATGAGGAGTTATTTCGATGACAAGAAACGAAAGAAGAAATTCTCATAGCCGAAAACATATCGGTGTGATTGTTGTTTTAGGTTTATTGGTAGTTTTAGTTGGCGGATACGCTATCCGTAGTACATATTATTCCGAACGATTTCTACCTAATACAGTCGTTAACGGTGTGAAGATTAATAATTTGACAGTCAGTGAAGCCAATCGCAAAATTACTCGCGAATTAACAGATTCGCCTTTTTTGATCAAGATCGATAACAAAAATTGGAAAGAGATCAAACGAGCAGATTTAGGTTGGCAAAATGACTACCTTCCAGGTCTAAAAGCTGTGAAAAAAGATCAAAACCCTTTCAGCTGGGGAATGCAACTAGTTTCTGCAGCAGATACGAAAGACGTCGATGGCAATACCTTGGACGAAAATAAATTGAACGCAGTCGGCGAAGCGGTACGAGCAGAACTTACCCAAGCCAATACAACTCGAACCGCTACAGAAAATGCCAAAGTCACTCGGACAAACGAAGGCTTTGAGATCACTCCCGAAAAACAGGGAACAACAATCGATGTTGAAGCAGCTGTGACAGCTTTTAAAGAAGCAGCTAAAAATGGCAAACACAGTATTGATTTTGAACATTATCTTGCCAAACCAACCATCACCAAAGATGATACCGATTTGAAAAAGACGATGGATAAAATGAACGCAGTAGCAAAAATAAAGGCAACGTACAGTATCAATGGAAAAACGATTCAAATCCCTACCTCAGACATCAACACTTGGTTGATCGACGACAACGGAACGATGTCACTTGATCAAGATAAAGTAACGGCATACGTAACAAGCTTAGGTGAAAAATACAATACTAAGACTAACCCAACTGAATTTAACAGCACCCGTCGCGGAAAAGTTTCTGTCCCAGCCGGCACTTATAGTTGGACGATCAACACGCCTGAAGAAGTAGCCGCTTTGACAGAACAGATTTTAGCCGGCAAAGACTTCACTCGCTCACCAATTGTTACAGGAGCAACAACAGCCGACAAGCCTTTAGTAGATAAGACCTATATTGAAGTAGATTTAGAAAATCAACATATGTGGTATTACAAAGATGGCAAAGTAGCGTTAGAAACAGATATCGTTAGTGGAAAACCAAGCACACAGACCCCAACAGGTGTTGATTACGTTTGGTCGAAAGAAAGAAACAAAACGTTAAAAGGTAAAAATGACGACGGTTCTGATTATGCCAGTCCTGTTAGTTACTGGATGCCGATTGATTGGACCGGTGTGGGATTGCACGACTCAGATTGGCAACCTGCATACGGTGGAGATCTTTGGAAGACTCGCGGTTCCCACGGTTGTGTGAATACACCGCCTGACGTAATGGCGAAACTCTTCGATATGGTTGAAGTCGGAACTCCTGTATTAGTCTTTTAAAAATCCAACCTTGTAATAACTATACAAAATAAAAACGTTCCAGAGAGAATAATCGTATTTTCTCTGAAACGTTTTTTGATTTATATTTACAAAAAAATCGGCAATTTTTTACTACTCTCATCAATAAAGATCACGTTTTATTCAGCCGAAGTAAACACTTCTGAAACATCGTCATCGTCTTCTAATTTCTCTACCAAACGATCTAGTTTTTCTTGTTGTTCTTGGTCCAAACGAATTGTTGTTTGTGGAATCATCGTCAGCTCCGCCTGAGCTAAAGTAAATCCATCTGCTTCTAATTGATCACGAACTTGAGTAAAATCCTCTGCAGCAGTATAGATCTCAAAGACTTCCGGTAAGATTTCCATATCTTCTGCACCAGCCTCTAACACATCTTCAAACATCGTCTCTTCATCTACAGATAAATTTTCACGTTCGATTGCCATATATCCTTTGCGATCAAATAAATAATTTACTGAGCCAGTTTCTCCTAAATTACCGCCGTTTCGATTAAAAGCGACACGAACATTGGTCGCTGTTCGATTACGATTATCAGTCAGTGTATGAACTAGGATCGCAACCCCACCAGGTCCATACCCTTCATAAGTTATCTCGTCATACTGCTCGCCTTCTCCAGCTGAAGTCGCTTTTTTGATTGCTCGTGCGACATTGTCATTAGGCATATTTGCTGATTTGGCTTTATCAATCACCAACCGCAACGCAGGATTTGTACTCGGGTCAGGCCCTCCGGCTTTAGCGGCCATATAAATCTCGCGCGATATTTTTTGGAAAATCTTTCCCCTTTTCGCATCTTGAGCATTTTTCCGCCCTTGAATATTGTGCCATTTGCTATGTCCTGACATAGTACATTCCTCCAATTACTTTTTGTTCTCTATTATTGTCCACCTGAAATCTTTTTTCGTCAAGAAGAAGCCAGTTAACGTTTCTTAATAGCTTGATAGAGCACGATAAGCAGACACGCTGTCAGAGCTCCACAAGCATCCAGCATGACATCTTGAAACAACGGTGTTCGGCCACCTGTCATCATTTGATGAAATTCGTCCAGTGCCGCGTAACCAGTTGCGGCTAGCCAAGCAAAAAACAGACTTAAGACCGATGATTTTTGTTTCAATTTCGGTGATAATCCTAAGTATAGACTACCGCCTAAAATAAAATATGTCATAAAATGAGCCGCTTTACGAATAAAAAATTCAATAAATTTATCATAGCCTTTGGCTGCAATACTCACTTCACTACCCGCATAGTCAAAAGAAATTCGACTGAAAAAGTCTTTTAACGGCTTGTGGGCCAAATATTTTTGAATCGATGAGACTTGACTCTGTTGCTGATACGTCATTGAAGAGCTAATAAACAAAATGACCATCATCAAGATAGCCAGTCCCAAGTAAAAATTCCCATTTTTTAATTGTTTCTGCATTTTTTCCTCCATAAAAAAAGCCGGTACGAATTTCGTACCGACCATGATTGATAAATTAAATTACATACGAACGGCAAAGCTTGGTGCGAAGTAGCTTACAGAACTTACTGTAACAGTTTCGCCAGGTTGAGGAGCGTGAATGTATTGTCCGCCACCCATTGCAATTGCTACGTGGTATGTGCCGCCAGGGCTACCCCAGAAGTATAAATCGCCAGCTTGTGCTTGATCAACTGAGATTTGTGTTCCTGCTGATTCTTGAGGAACTGTCCATCCACCGATTTCACGGCCTGTTGCTTGACGGAAAACATATGAAGTAAAACCAGAACAGTCAAATCCTGATGGTGTTTTACCACCCCATACATAAGGTGTACCGATATATTTCATTGCTTCAGCAACTACTGATGAACCATTTCCAGACGGTGCTGGAGCTGGTGTCGGAGTTGATGGTGCTGGTGTAGCTGGTGTTTGATTTTCAGTTGAACCTTGATTGTTACTTGAACTTCCAGTATCAGAAGGTGTAGCTGGTGTTTCGCTACTTTGAGAATTATCTTCATTAGATACTTCTGTTGAAGGTTCTGTTGTTGGTTGTTGTTCAGTTGAAGAAGATTCTACAGTTGTGCTTTCAGTTGATGAAACTTCAGTTGTAGATTCTGTAGATTCCACTGTTGTACTTTCAGTTGTTGAAACAGTTGCTTCTTCTTGTGCTTGACGATCTGCTTCTGCTTTTGCATCAGCTTCCGCTTTGGCATCGGCCTCTGCTTTTTGAGCAGCTGCTTGTGCTTCCGCAGCTTTACGAGCTTCTTCTTGAACACGTTCTTGTTCTTTGATTGCTGCTTCTTGTTTTTCTTTCAAACTTGCTTTTTCACTTTCAGCTGTTGCTTGTTCTGCAGCTAAAGTCGTTGTTTGAACATTCAAATCTGCTTGTTTTGCAATCAAGTCGCCTTTTTGACCTTCTAAGGCTGCTTGGTTTGCAGCAATTTGTTCTTGTTGTTTTTGGTTTTCAGTTTGTTTTTGTTCAACTTCTGCTTTGTCCGCTTTTTGTTGTTCAACTAGGTCATTATTTGCTTTAACAATTGTTGACATAGCTTGAACACGGCCAACAGCATCGCTGAATGATTCAGCATTCAATACAACATCAATAACATTAGCTGACGATTGTTTTACTTGTACGTCGCGCGCTTGTTCTTTAATCGCCGCTGAACGTTTTTCAATACGTTTTTGTAATGTTTCGATTTGTTTTTGTAATTCTTGTGATTTTTCTCTTAATGATGCTTGTTCGTTTAATAACCCTTGCGCTTTGTCGTTAATTGAAGCAACTTCGCCTTCTAATGCACTGATTTGTGATTGTGCATCAGTTTGTTGGTTTTGTAAACTAGAGATTTTTGCATCCTGATCTGCGATTTTACTATCAAATTCATCGGCAGAAGCTGCGGCTGGAGCTGCTAATGCGCTTAATGTTACTGAACATACCATTAATGCTGATAACAAACTTTTTTTCACTCTTATGTCCTCCGACTACTTATTCGTTTTATTTTGAATTTTATTAGACTTTTTTCTAACACATTGATGAGTTTACCATAGCTGTGTGTCATCTATATAATAGCTTTGTTACAAAAATATTTCATTTTACTATTCCAAAATTACAAAGCGAGCCCAACAAAAAAGCAGAAGGAAAATCCTTCTGCTTTTTACTCGTTAATATAACTACTACTTTTTTAAATACTAAGCTCATCTTCTGTGGGGTCTATCAATAGTTTTTCTAATGGAAAGATTAAAATCACAAACATTAGAATATTGAACAACAGTGTCGGTCCTAAATATCGCGGAATAAAGAAGTCACTGCTGACTCCAGTCAGACCAAAAATAGTTTGAAGGAGCAAACTAATTGTCTCAAATAACGTCACGCTGATAATGACCGTGAAAAAAAGAGTCAAAATATTTTGTTGGATGATTTGTTTAAAAAGATAAAACAACATAACCAACATCGGGAAGATCACCGCATAGATCCCGATGACTCCGATATAATACAGATCATACAAAAAACCTATGGCTAATGAAGTTCCAAGTAAAAATCGTTGATTAACAACGCGAGAAACAAGCAGTAACACAAGTAACGCCAAATGAGCATTGGCAACGTACGCATTATTCGTCAAAGCGGCAATGATTCGTGTCACATGAGCATCGAGCAAGAACAATAAAAACAATAGTACTGGTGTAATATTTTTTAAAGTTGTTCGTCTAATCATTCGGCTGCTCCCGCCATTCTTTGGATGATTGTTACGACGGAGATATCATACATCTGTGCATAAGGTTTGATGTATACTTCTCGATTCAATCCATAACTATCAGGTTTCACTTTAATAACCGTGCCAATAGCAAGATCTGCTGGTGAATTACCTCCCAGCCCCGATGTTTGAACAACATCGCCTGCTTTGATGTCTTGTTCTCCTGTGATCTCTGAAGCAATCAACTGCTGTGCTTTCACATCATATTTGTTTAAAACACCAAAGGATTCGCCTTTAGCTGAACTTATTTTTACTGGAAAATGATTGCTGCTTTTATTGTCAGAAGTTAACAACTGAATCTTGGAAGAGTGCGCATTTACTTCCATGACGCGTCCAATCAATCCTTTTTTAGACATGACTGCCATATTTCCTTCTACGCCATCGCTGCTGCCTTTATCCACGATCAACATGTCTTGCCAAGTATCTGGAGAACGAGTGATCACATTGGCTGTCACTTTTTGATAGCTGGTCAAGGTCTGATTTAATTCAAGTTCATCTTTTAAGCGCTCGATTTCTTGTGCTTGGTTTTTGGTTTGTTGCTTCACTTCATCGTATTGATCGACTTCGTTTTTTAACTTTTGATTTTCCTCATAAGTATTGAGCAAATTGGCGATTGATTGAACTCCGCCAGTAAGCCAACGTCCGGGTGCAGTAATTACTTTATCAACCACACTGATTGTATCATTCACAGCTGATTGAACAATATTTGTCTTGCTGTCTCTTGCACGACTTGCTGCAGTAATCGAGATAGTTGTCACTACAATAATTGCCACGATTAATATGATAATAATATTTTTATTTGGATTAGACTTTCTCACTTAGGCACCTCTGAACGCTATAATATAGATTGAATTTTACCACTAAATGAAGGGATTAAAAAGCATCGACAGCTGATTTTAGAGAATTTTAGGATCTCTTCGTTAAAAGAAAAAAAAGCAGCAGATTCGTTTCAAAAAAAACGACGCTGCTGCTTTTTTACACATCTCTACTTTGGATTACTGCAATTATTCCTTCCGAAAAACTTACTTCAGCTTCCCCGGTTAAAAACTCATTACTAGCTAAACTAGTCGGCTGTAAAAAATCGATATCTGAAAGTTCGTATTTAACATTTTTCAATGTCAATTGTTTTACCGGAGTCAAACAACAAAAAGCAAGATAACTCATCTGTGCTTCTTTAACAATCTGATGACTTCCAGGCATAAGATAATCAACGCTATTTCCTTTATCTGCGATACGGATTTGTGTTGAAAACGGCTGGAAACGCGGTTCGACCCCTAACCACAGATTAGCCAACAGATGGTCTAAACGGCCACCGGTCGCCCCAATCAAGGTCACTTGTGCTTTTGGAAATCGTTCAAAGGCTGTCAACAAGGCTAATTGCGTATCTGTATCGTCTTTTTCTGCAGGTGAAGTCAACACTTCTGCAACTTGACTAAAAACTTCTTTTTTCTCGCTTGCATTCAATGAATCAAAATCACCGATCGCTAAATCTGGCACGATTCCTCGACGCAAAAGAAACAAGTTGCCGCGATCGATTCCAATGATTTTATCAAATCCAGCAAAAGCAGGCCAGTATGTAGGATCACCGCCTGCCACAAGTAAGATCTTCATTAATCGATGGCTGCGCGCAAAGCGTTGATTTTTTCTTGTGAATTTTCTGCGTCATAAATGTATGAACCAGCCACAAAAACATCTGCACCAGCAGCTGCACATTTTTTAGCAGATTCAGGTTGGATCCCGCCATCTACTTCAATCTCATAGCGATAGCCATGTTCTTTTCGTAAACGATCTAGCTCTGCAATTTTTTCAACAGTACTTTCGATAAATGATTGTCCGCCAAATCCTGGATTGACAGTCATCACTAGAATCTGATTAACATCACCCAACACGTATTTGATTGCTTCGACCGGTGTTCCTGGATTTAATACTACCCCAGGTTTTACACCAGCGGCCTTGATCATTTGGACTACACGATGGATATGCGGTGTTGCTTCCACGTGAGCCATAATAATATCAGCGCCTGCTTTAGCAAAGTCATTGATATAATTTTCTGGATTAGCGATCATCAAGTGGACATCTAGCGGTAATTTAGTCACCGGACGCAATGCACTTACGACAACTTGCCCAAACGAAATATTGGGCACAAAATTTCCATCCATCACATCCACATGAATGTAATCCACTCCTGCTTCTTCTACCATTTTCACTTCTTCGCCTAATCGTGCAAAGTCTGCACTTAAAATCGATGGGGCAATTTTCATTATCTGTACTCCTTCTTTCTTTTAATTTACATTTATTTTTCTTTTCAGAAAAAATAAGTCTGTTTTTTCTACAAGACTGAACTTATCTTCTACGATGACAGCTCGCTTTTAACACCTGCGCCAAAACCTTGTGTTTAGTTTTTATTTTTTTTGTAGATTGGGCGGCGTTTTTCGATTTCTTGTAAGAATTGCAAATAATTATCATAACGGATTGAGGAAATTTTTCCTTCTTCCACCCGCCGTTTCACTTCACATCCCGGCTCTTTTACATGGCGGCACTCGCGAAACCGACATTCTGAAGCGGCTGCCCGGAATTCTGGAAACTCCTTAGGCAATTCTTCTAATGAGATCTCCAAAAAATCGATTGAGCTAAATCCTGGGGTATCTGCTACTAACCCGCCAAACAATTCCAACAATTCTACATGACGGGTCGTGTGGCGTCCTCGACCTAATGAATCAGAAATCTCTCCAGTCTCTAAATTCAAACCTGGTGAGACATCGTTTAACAACGTTGATTTTCCAGCTCCCGATTGTCCCATAAAAACAGTCAATTTATCCGCAAATAAATCAGTCAGTTTTTGCTTATCTTGTTCCCCGTCAATAACGGGATAACCTAAAGGTTCGTATATCGAACGAATGTCTGCGACCAGCGTTTGATCAGCAACTAGATCCGTTTTGGATAAATAGATGATCGGATGGATATATTTATTTTCTAAAGTGACTAAAAAACGATCCAATAAATTATACGACAAATTAGGTTCCACCAAACTTGTAACAACAACACCTTGATCCACGTTAGCTACTGGCGGACGGATTAATTCATTTTTTCGCGGCAACAGTTCAAGGATATACCCTTCGCTATTTTCCTCACTACTAAAAATCACTTCATCTCCGACTAACGGGGTCAATTTCTTTTTACGAAAATTCCCTCGTGCACGGGTCTGATGAATTTTTCCTTCACTAGCAACATAATAAAAACCACTGAGGGCTTTACGAATCTGTCCTTTGATCCGGCTCATCTCCTTTTTTATACTAACGGAATTGATTTATCCAACAAAAATCAATTCGTTCTCCAAGTTATTTACTGTTTTTCCATAATTTATGAGGTACTGCTCTAAAAATTATCTTTCAGCGGATTCAATCAATGAATCTTCACGCTATTGTTAAATAATTTTCTATGAGTATGAACGTACCCACTTTTATTCAATTTTATTGTAGCATACTTTAAAATCAATTTCAGTACAAATAACCTAAAAACCTTTCCTAAGCAATTAGGAAAGGTTTTATCTACGGTACTATAATTGTTTCTGCTTTTTGTACATTTTTGGTAACGGCTGATTTGCCGTTTCGTTGGACTTCAATCGTTCCTGATCCACCTTCAGCAGTCGTTACAGAGACTGTTTGTTCTGTGGAAGGCGTATTCTTATCTAACTTGAAATCTAAAACAGGCGTTGCAGTAGTATTTTTTTCATCTTTTACCAGTACAGTGATTGTATCTTGCTGATTATCTGGACCAGTAAATTCAGCTGAGATCGTCACGTCAAAAGTCGTATTCTCCGATCCTTTTGAAATATATACGGTTACTGTATCGCCAGCTTTAAGCGAAGTTGAGCCTGCACCCGGATCGGTTCGAATCACTTTGCCTTCTTCCACTTCATCAGAAAATTCTTGCTGTTCCTCATATTTCAAACCTAAGTTTGCGATAATCTCTTCTGCTTCAGCTTTATCTTTATTAGCTAAATTATCTAATTTGATGTATGCCGAGCCAGAACTGACGGTCAACGTAATTTTATCTTTAGTCGTTAGTTCCGAACCACTCACTGGATTTTGGCGGATAACTTCTTCTGCTGGGATTGTTTCACTCGTCTCATCTTCGCGAACGATTTGATCTTTAGTAATTCCTAATTGCAATAAGCTCTGTTCGGCTTCTTCATAAGTCATCTGAGAATACTTGCCAATTTTAATTGTCTCTGGTCCATCCGAGACTTCAAGAACAATCTCGTCTTCTTTGGGATCGACTTTTGAGCCTGCTTTGGGGGTTTGGCTGATTACTTCATCAGCTGGGACAGATTCATCATTAACTTTTTCTATTCGAATGTTTTTATCTAAAAAACCAATCTTATTCAAGTCTTCTTTGACATCTTCAATCAGATCACCTGCGTAATCTTTCATCGTGACTTTTTGCGTGCCAGAACTAATATACAAATGAACCGAGCGGCTTTTTTTGATCATCGTGCCTGCTTCAGGATTTGTTTTAACAATCCGACCTTTTTTGATTGTATCGCTAGGTACCTCGTCTGTACTGCTATCGACTGTTAATTTAGCCGCTTCTAACGCTGAACGCGCCTCCGACTCAGTCATATCTTTGACTTGCGGGACTCTGATTTCGGCAGAGCTGGTCAGCAGATAAGCTGCAGTTCCACCAACCGTCAGCAACAACAAAAAGAAAATAAAAAGGAATCGCTTCTTGCCCTTTTTCTTCTTAGGTTTTTTTTCAATTATCGGCGGTTCTGGCTCTTTTTCTTCAGCAGGCATTTCTACTGGCTGGATTGGAGTCAATACTTTTGTTTCATCCAACATTGCTGTAGGATGCCAAGGTAATTCATTGGCACGCTCAACAGATAATGCAGTCGCAAGATCAGCTGCCATCTCATCAGCTGTATGATAACGATCCATGGGTTCTTTAGCTGTTGCATGCATTACGATGTTTTCCAATGCTTGCGGGACTTCTGGATCAAATCCTTTTACCGACGGCATCTCATCTTGAAAATGCTTCAATGCGATCGTCACAGCTGATTCTCCATCAAAAGGGACACTCCCTGTAATCATTTCATATAAAATGATCCCTAAAGCATAGATATCCGATTGTTTTGTCGCCATACTGCCACGAGCTTGCTCTGGTGATAAGTAATGGACTGAGCCTAACATAGAATTCGTTTGGGTCAGTGATGTCTCAGACAAAGCAATAGCAATCCCAAAATCAGTGATTTTTACCACGCCAGCTTGATCCATCAAAATATTTTGCGGCTTCAAATCACGGTGAATGATTCCATGAGCATGCGCCAAACTCACTGCAGATAAAATTTGTTCCATAATATCTACAATTTTTCTATAAGGAATCGGTGAATGCGTCTGGATATAGCGTTTCAAGTCCATCCCCTTCACATATTCCATGACTAAATACTGCATGCCGCTTTCTTCATCTACATCATAAACACCGACAATATTAGGATGAACCATTTCTGTCGCCGCTAAAGCTTCTCGTTGAAAACGTCGAATTGCAGTTTGGTCATTTTGAAAATTGAAGCGTAATATTTTGATGGCAACATCACGATCCAAGATTAAATCGTGGGCCAAAAAGACGTTAGCCATACCGCCGCTACCAATAGTGGCGATGATTTTATAGCGTCCATTGACCAATTTGCCTATTTCGATCATGGACGAGCCTCCCCTTCAAAATGGATCAGCAAAACGGTGATATTATCTGCGCCGCCAGCTTCATTGGCAGCATCGATCAATTGTTTCGTCTTAGTTTCCAATGATTGGTCACTTTCTACAATCGCTAAAATATCAGCTTCACTTACCATATTGGTCAGTCCATCAGAACATAATAATAAATAATCGTTTGGCTGGCATTGATGTTGCGAAACATCTGTCTTTACTTCTCCAGCAAAGCCTACTGAACGAGTCAAAACATTCTTTTGCGGATGGATTGCTGCCATTTCTTCAGTGATTTCTCCAGATTTCAGTAATTCATTTACTAACGAATGATCATCCGTTAATTGTTGCAGTTGTCCTTTTTGAACCAAATACGCACGGCTGTCGCCAACATGTGCTAAGACAAAGGTTTCATCCAACAAAGCCGTGCTGACAATCGTTGTTCCCATTCCCTGCATTTCTGGATGGGCGATACCTTCTTGATAGATCGCTTCATTGATTTTTTGGATCTCTTGCAAAAACCATTGAGTCGCTTCTTCTGGTTGTGCGATAGTCGAGGTCGACCAAGCAGCACCTAAACCATCCACAGCCATTTTGCTAGCTACATCACCTGCTAGATGACCGCCCATGCCATCGGCTAATATCGCTAAATCCATACCAGCTTGATTAATAAAAACATTTGCATAGTCTTGGTTCATATTTCGCCGCTTGCCGATGTCTGATTGAAACTGAATCTCCATCTTTCCACCTCGTTTATCTATTTTTTTCGCATTGCACAAATAAAGAAGCCATCTGTCATAAACATTTCCGGATATAAAATCAACATTTGTTCATGAATCGCCGGCTGTAATTTTTCTTCTATGTCTAATTCTATTTTTTCAAAATCAGGATGTGTTGCTAAAAATTCAGCGATGACTGCTTGATTTTCCGCAGGCACAATCGTACATGTACTGTATACCATAATTCCACCAGATTTCAATGTCGGAGCGCAATTCTTTAAAATTTCCAGTTGAATTGTCGGTAATTGACTAAAATCTTGTGGTTTTTTCTGATACTTAATATCGGGTTTTCGTCGCATCAAACCTAGACCCGAACAAGGTGCATCAACTAAAATACGATCAAAACTATTAGGTGAAAAGTTTACTGACGCTTCCCGTGCATCCATTTTTTTCGTGACTACCGTATCTGCCACCCGTAAACGTTCTGCGTTTTCATGCACTAACTCTAACTTATGATCATGAATATCCAATGCCGTCACTGATCCTTTGCCTTCCAGCAAAGCAGCAATATGAGTTGTTTTTCCGCCAGGAGCTGCACAAGCATCTAAAATCGTTTGACCTGGTTGCACTTGCAATGCTTGCGCTACTAACATTGAGCTTTCATCTTGGATTGTCAGCCAACCGTTTTGAAACAGTTCACTGCCGGCCAGAAATCCTTTATCTGCTACAATTCCGTAAGGAGAAAGTTCACTGATTCGCGCCTCAATTCCATCTTCAGCTAATGCCTCGATTGCTTCTGCTCGAGTCAAAAAGCGTAGATCAATCCGCGCACTGACACGACTAGGTTCAAATAAAGAAAGACCCATCTTTCGAGTTTGTTCTTCACCGATTTGTGCAACAAATTTTTCTGTTAGAAATTTGGGTAAACTAATCTCTGTTGCTAAGCGTTCCAAAGGATCTTGAATCAATTCTAGTGGTGGCACACCTTTTCGTTGGATCGAACGCAAGACACCATTGACAAATTTGCCGGTACCAGGATTTCCTTTAGCTTTGGCAATCTCAACTGCCTCATTGATGATCGCGTGATCAGGCACACGGTCTAAGTAAAGCATTTGATAAACAGATAACTGCAATAAACTTTTAACCCACGGGTCCACTTTTTTTGCTTTTTTGATAAACGGTTCAATGTCGTATGCCAACAACAGTTGACGACTGATCGTGCCGTAAACAAGTTCTGTTAATAAAGCGGTGTCTTTGCCGTCCACTTGATTTTTTTGGATTAATTCGTTCAATAATAAATTGGAATAGGCGCCGCCACGATTGATACGTTCAATTGCTTCTAGCGCAGTGAATCGAACAGAGCGTAATAATTTTTTGGGAATCTTTGCCATCTAACCCACCAGCTGCCCTTCTGAAACTATTTGACCGCTGCCATTTAAAAAAGCTTGAATAGTTTGTTTTGCTTTACCTGCAGGTTGTAGTTCATCAATTGCAACGACTGTTCCACCGCCACAAGCGATGTGTAGGGCTTTTTTTGTCCGAGTAATGATCGTACCTGGTACAGCAGTTGTCTCTTCTTCTAATGGCGTCACGCGGAAAATTTTCCAGCGCGTACCTTTATAAGTTGTGAAAGCTACTGGCCATGGATGCATTCCACGAACTTGATTATCCACTTCTTCTGCCGTTTTTTCCCAATCAATCGCTTCTTGTTCGCGACTGATATTTGGCGAAAAAGTGACATTTGCTTCATCTTGCGGAATAGGTTTCAATTCACCAGAAATAATTTTTGGCAACGTCTTTAGTAATAACTCCTTACCAACTTGACTGAGTTTTTCAAACATCGTACCAACATCGTCTTGTTTAGTAATAGCGATTTCTTGTTGGCTAAAAATTCCGCCCGCATCCATTTTTTTAATCATTTCCATGATGGTCACACCTGTTTTTGATTCACCTTCCATAATGGCATAGTGTACGGGTGCACCACCACGATATTTTGGTAACAGTGACGCATGGACATTAATCGCACCTAATTTAGGTACTTGCAGTAATTTTTCTGGTAAAAATTGGCCAAAAGCAGCAGTAACCAATAGATCCGGCGCCAATTCTTTGATTTTTTCCATTTCTGGGGAGCCGCTGATCTTTTCTGGTTGCAAGACTAACAGATTATGTTTTAATGCTGCTTCTTTCACTGGTGTCGGTGTAATAATTTTTTTTCGTCCCACGGGGCGATCTGGTTGAGTGACTACCGCAGCAACTTCATAACCTGCTGTGATCAAACTTTCTAGAATCGGCACTGAAAAAGCTGGGGTTCCCATAAATATAATTTTAGTCATCGGCATGTTCCTCCATATAACGTTCTAAGTCTTCCGGTTTGATCCGCTCAATCAGTTGATCAATAAATAATTTTCCATCCAAGTGATCAATCTCATGTTGAAAGGCACGGGCCAAATAACCGTACGCTGTAACTTCCATCTCTGAGCCATCGCGATCGTAATAACGTACAGTCACTTCGTCAGCTCGTTCGACCGTACCATATACTTCCGGGATTGAAAGACATCCTTCCACATCGATACTGGTCCCTTTGCGATCTATGATCTCTGGATTAATAAGATCAAAGCGGTCGCCCTCATCTACTTCTACTACTGCAATACGCAGTTTCCTTCCAATCTGGGGCGCTGCAAGACCGATTCCATCGTGAGCGACCATCGTTTCATACATATCGTCTAATAATACGACAATCTCATCAGTAATATAATCAATTGGTTCAGCTTGTTCATACAGACGCTGATCTGGATGAATAATGATTGGGTAACGCATAACGTCCATCCTCCTTTGTAATCGCTCTTTAAATAAAATACATAGGTTCATTGTCAATGGCGATTAATAAGCCTTGACGCTGATCTTTTTGACTAACTTGTAAAATATCTGTTAGAGTCGCTTGTAATTTTGGTTCATTTTTATATTTTATGATCAATTGATAGTAATAACGATTTTTGATTCGTAAAATGGCGCCTGGTGTGGGCCCTAGCAAAATACTTTGTGAACTTAATTGCTGTTGCAGTTGTTTTGCCAATTGAAATGCTTTTTGAGCTGCTCGCATCTCTTCTTGATGTGACACTGTCACTTTAACCGTGTAATAGTATGGTGGATAATCCGTTTGATGACGGATCTGCATCTCTTGCTTAAAAAATCGTTCATAATCATGGTGTTGCGCTAATTTGATCGTGTAGTGTTCCGGGTTAAAGGTCTGAATGACAACTTCACCGGCTTTATCTCCTCGACCAGCGCGTCCACTAACTTGGGTCAACAATTGAAACGTTCGTTCGCTGGCGCGGAAATCTGGTAAATTCAATGCCGTATCTGCATTTAATACCCCTACTAGCGTGACATTAGGAAAATCCAAACCTTTAGCGATCATCTGTGTCCCCAGTAAAATATCTGCTTTTCGTTCACCAAAGGCCGTTAAAATTTTTTCATGGGCCCCTTTACGTCTAGTCGTATCTACATCCATTCGCAAAACACGTGCCTCTGGAATCAATTGTGCTAATTCTTCCTGAACTTTTTCTGTTCCTGTCCCGAAATAACGGATCTTATCTTTTCCGCAATTGGGACAACGATGAGGAATTCCTTCTTCATGCCCGCAATAATGGCAACGCATTGTTTTTGTATCCATGTGCAACGTCAATGAAATATCACAATTTGGACATGGTAAAACAAATCCACAATCTCGGCACATTACAAATGAAGAATAGCCTCGGCGATTCAATAAAAGTACACTTTGTTCTTCTTTTATTAAACGGTCACGCAACTTTTCTTCCAGATTTTCGGAAAATGAAGAATTTAATCGGCGCTGCATCTCTTCACGCATATCGACAATCTCAACAGTCGGTAATTTTGCTTGGTTATTGGCCCGTCTAGTCAATTTCAATAACTGATAGACACCTTTTTGCCCTCGGGCACGGGATTCCAACGAAGGGGTCGCACTGCCTAAAACCACTGGACAGTGATGATACTTCCCGCGCCAAATCGCTAAATCACGAGCATGGTATCGAGGTGATTCTTCTTGCTTATAGCTAGTCTCGTGTTCTTCATCGATAATGATTGCCCCTAAATTTTTTAACGGAGCGAAAATAGCAGAGCGAGCACCCACTACTACATGGGCCTCTCCTCGTTCTAATTTACGCCATTCATCATATTTCTCTCCTTGTGATAGTCCGCTATGCAAAACAGCTACCTCACTGCCAAAACGCGCTTTAAAACGAGTTGCCATCTGCGGCGTCAAAGAAATTTCCGGTACTAACATCATGGCAGTCTGCCCATTAGCTAGCGTATCTTGAATGACTTGCAAATAAACTTCGGTCTTGCCGCTGCCTGTCACACCTTCTAGTAAAAAGACTCGATGGTTCTTCTCAGCACTTGCTCGACTGATTTCTTCATAAGCTTTTTTTTGTTCCGCGTTCAATTTCAGTGCAGACGTTTGTTGAATCGTTCTTTCAGCATACGGATCACGGTACGTTTCAACTGCTACAAACGTCAACCAGCCTTTTTTCTCTGCTTGATTCAAATTAGCTGTAGAATAGTCAGCTTTCAGTTGTTTGACCGCGACCAATTCTTCGTCAGCCAATTTAGCAAGATCATCTAGTAATTGTTCTTGTTTATACGAATTTTTACGTAGGCCGGCTTTTAATTCTTGTACCTTCTCAGGTTTGAAAATCCGTTTGATGTAGCGTTCAGTCTTAATTTTATTTTTCGTATG
The DNA here is from genome assembly GCF_031927985.1 of Enterococcus dongliensis. Taxonomy (NCBI): domain Bacteria; kingdom Bacillati; phylum Bacillota; class Bacilli; order Lactobacillales; family Enterococcaceae; genus Enterococcus; species Enterococcus dongliensis. The sequence continues at coordinate 133,693 of NZ_JARPZC010000005.1, read as the reverse complement.
AACTTCATAGCGCAACTCCACGATTCCTTGCTCCCGCAAGACAGCCAATTCTTTTAACCAACCTTGTGCTTCCGCTTCTTCCCAACTCAATGAATCTGCCTCGCCGAAATAATTTGCTCGAACCACGGGATCATCTGCAACAAGATACAAACGTTTTTGATAATCTGCCTTCATCACGCTAGGCAACATTGTCTGCAGACAAGTCACTTTAAACGCAAACGTGGTTTCTTTCATATAATCGGCTAGCGCTAGTAATTCTTGATTTAAAACTGGCGCCAGATCCAGCACCCGAATGATTGGTTTTAAATTATTAGGTAATTGAGCAGGCGCTGAATCAAAACCAACTACAAACCCTTGAACATGGCGCGGACCAAAACCAACTTCTACGCGCATCCCGATTTCTACCGCTAAGTGGGGCGGGATCAAGTAACTAAACGGCTGATCTGTCTGCATTGAAGGCACATCTACGATCACTTGTGCTAATTTCATTTGTTCCGCCTCCATTTTCTAATTAGTGTACTAAATTTTAACTATGTACGTCTAAATTTATGAAACTATGTACCAGTACTTTTAACACAAAAAGAAGGGACTGCGCCAAAAGTATTGGTACAATCCCAGTTACACTTCATCAGCGAGAAAAATCTACGCTTAGTTTTGTTCGTTGCGAATCCGCGCTTCTAGATCACGTTGATCACGTTCGCGTTGCAAGTGGTGTTCTTCTTCTTCCATTTTCAAACGTTCCCGTTTGATCTCTGGATGTGGATCATTGATTACAGCACCGGCATCGATTTCTTCTAGTGCTTGACCCACACTTTTGACAGAATCAAATGATTCTAGAGTTGGCTGTGCCCCCGCATCTAATTCGTGTGCACGTTTGCTAGCTAAGATTACTAAAGAATATTTCGAATTCACATGATCTAATAAGGTATCAATTGAAGGTTTTAACATCATAAGCTTATATCTCCTTTAACATTTTTATATATTTACCAATTACTCGGTCAACTCGGTAATGCTCACTGACGATGATATCTTTGATTCGCTCGACAGCTTTTGGTACTTGATCATTGACGACAGCGTAATCGTATAAAGCCATCATCTCGATTTCTTGACGAGCAACTTTCATCCGTTTTTCGATTACTTCAGGACTGTCAGTTCCGCGACCAACAATTCGTGCTTTTAATTCTGCAAGATCTGGCGGCGTTAAAAAAATAAAAACGCCATCTGGTACTTTTTCTTTTACTTGTTGAGCCCCTTGAACTTCAATCTCTAAGAAGACATCTTTGCCTTCATCTAATGTTTTATTTACGTAAGTCAGCGGTGTTCCGTAATAATTTCCAACATACTCAGCGTACTCTAGCATTTCACCAGCTTCGATCATCGCCTCAAATTCTTCTCTAGTACGGAAATAATAATCAACGCCGTCAACTTCGCCTTCCCGCATTGGACGGGTGGTCATGGAGACAGAGTATTCAAACTCATTATCATCTCGTTCAAAAATGGCTTTTCTAACCGTTCCTTTACCAACTCCGGAAGGTCCCGACAATACAATCAACAGTCCTCGTTCAGACATACTAACGCCCTTTCATGCTCGTTTTAGCTAACGCCTATTGTGCACTTTTTTTACGAATATTTCAAGAGGCATCCACAAGCTACAGCCTATTTCTTATGAAAAACCACCGAATTATTCAACATTTTGAATCTGTTCACGAATTTTTTCTAAGATCGTTTTTAATTGGACGACGATGTCTTTAATCTGGATTGGACTTGATTTTGACCCAATCGTATTGACTTCGCGATTCATTTCTTGCAGCAGAAAATCCAGCTCTCGTCCGACGGGTTCAGTCGTTTGCAAAAGTTTGGACAATTTTTCTAAATGAATGCCTAAGCGATCCAATTCTTCATGAATGTCTCCGCGTTCTAATAAGATTGCTAATTCGGTCAACAAGCGCTCTTGGTCAACCGTATTGCCTAAATATTCTTCCAGCTTTGCTTGATAACGTTGTTGAAAATCAGCCTCATACTCAGTGACAAATCCTCCTAGTTTCGCCACCAATGATTGGACTTTTTCCCCATATTCAGTCAATACTTTTTGAATTCCTGCACCTTCGTGTTCACGGCTTATTGCTAATTGTGTAAAAGCATCATCGACAGCTGTTTGGACTAAATCCTCTAAGGTATCATCTTCAGTCGGCTGATCGACTAAGGTCACAAAATCAGCATGCTCCATCGCTTGGACTAATACTTTTTCTACTGGAAAATCGATGATGCCAAAATGTTTTTTGCTGCCCGTTTGTAATTCTGCTACTAATTGTTGTAAAAGATTCCAATCAACAGAAACTTTTTTATTGCCGCTTTTTAATGGTATCAAATTAATGAACACATCCACTCGTCCGCGGCGGATTTTTTCTTTTGCGATCTTACGAATCACTGATTCATAAGGATTCAATTCTTTAGGCATTCGAATTTGTAAATCTAAAAAACGATTGTTGACACTTTTTAGTTCAATGTTCAGTTCATACGCTTCGTTACTTTGTGCCGCTTGTCCATAACCCGTCATACTTTTCATTCGATTTGTTCCTTTCTCGCTCTAAATTCAACTACATTTTACTTAAGGTTTCTTTTAATACAGCAAATTCTTCATTGCTTAACGTAACACCTTTTCCCATCTTCTCATGTCCGGGCGCCCAGTCTCGTAAATCAAATTTAGGCGGACGGTCATTCCAACTCACTAAATTCAATTCTTTGCGCCACCCTTTCGGATTTTCCGATAAAACAGCGATTTCCTCTACGATTTCATAATTAAACTCAGCCATTTTCTTTCCTCCTGATTATTTCAACGATTTGATATTCTGCTTGCTTTTCAGGTTATTTCTTGTTGTTTAATAAAAATAATTTATTCATCTAGTCACTAGAAAAATTAGTCTCTCGAATATAGCGAAAAAAGAACGCCAGTAAAGTCTGGATCGGCCAACGTCGGTAAAAAGGTTTCAATGAACCTTTTTGCTGTTGAATTTGTAAAACACGATAATAGTCTGAAAAAACATTTCGACTTTCAATGAACTCTTCAATTTGTTCCTGTACAGATAAATTTGTATTCAACTGATTCGGCAATTCAACGTGTGCCAAGATCGTTCTAATAAATTCACTTGGCGTAAAAATGCGGGCAGGCGGAACCTTCACCCAATAAGCAAAAAATTCTAAAAAAGCCAAACTGAGTAGTTCTACTGGTACAGCTTGTTTAAAAAATTTTTGCAGCTCTGGATAAAGCTCTTTCCAATCCAATGTTAGTTTCGGTTGTAAATACCGTAAGAAATCTTTGGTCAACATTTCAAAATCTGCGTGTGGATAGAAAAAATAACGATACCCTTGCAAATCTCCCAATGCTCGTTTCGCCTCTAAATAGCCCAACTCAATATTTTCTGCTGAACGATCACTTTGGAACAAAAATAAATCCCCTAAGCTCCAAGGTGTGCTTAATACCAATTCCGCAACTCCAGCCGGTAACCGATAGTTTTTATCTAGACCTGGACCATGGACATCAACTATGATTAATTCTGTGACCGGATTTTGTAAAGCGACATCTACTGGTAAATTATTTCGATAACCACCGTCCACATAAAAGACGTCTTTGATTTTGCTCATCGCCATCATGGGAAAAAAAGCCGAAGAGGCTAACAACCAATCAATGATCTCTTCTTTTGAACAATCATTGATTGCGATGACTATTTCTTGAAATGCTGGGACCTTGGTCGTTACAACATATAAAGGACAACCCGTTTGAATTTTCGACAATTCCAAATGAGCTGCTAACAATTGCCGAAGCGGCTCAGTAGAGATCCCTCGCTGTTGCAAAGAAGTTCGAATAAAGGTTCGTAATTGATCGACTTGAGCAGAAAAATCTACTGCTTCGACTTCTTTGAAAGTGATATCCAATACTTTGTTCGTTTCGATCTTTTCCCATAATGTTAAAGCCTGGTCATAATCGCCTTGTACAATCAGCGCACCATTCAAGCTGCCAACAGAAGTTCCAGCGATGATTTCTATTGTGATATTTTTTTCTAACAATGCTTTCCAGACCCCTATTTGATACGCTCCGCGCGCACCGTCTCCACCTAGGACCAAGCCTGTATGGTAAACCAACTCTTTTTGCCAAATGCCCGCCTTTAACTGATACCCTTGTGACACTAGCCATTGATGTACAACGATATTTGCTTCAAATTTTAAATGTAAAGCTTGTTTGAATTTCTGTCGGGCAGCATTTTCCAGCAATAAAAAAGCAGTCTGCCAGCCAAGATTGGTTGAGATCAATAAGTTATTAATCTCCCAACAATCTTCTTGATCAATCTTGTCTACTAATAGCCAATAGGAGTGGTATTGAATACGATACCCCCCACCACGTTTGACCGCTGAAAAAAAAGCAGTACGTGCTTGACCATGCGAAGAATAAAAGGGAAAAAGCAACTGTGTCTGTTGAAATTTCTTCCAATCCATCAACAAATCCGAGACATAAACTCTTTTTAGTTCCATTGCTTCCTCCCTAATTGATCTTATGGTCAACAGCTTCTTGTTCTTTTAGTATAGCAGAAATCTTTTTTCAAAAAACTATCTCGCCTAATAGCAATAAAAAAGTTAGCCTTTTCAGACTAACTTCTTCTCCAAGCTTTTTATTCGGAAACAATTACTAAAAAACAAGGACATATTAATAGGTACGCTGTTCCATCTCAAAAGCTTTTCGCATGGAATCTGTCGCTTTATTGACCGGAGTTGTTGCTGCAAGGTCCCCTTGTACGATGTTTCGAGTCACACCTTCGATCTCCCCGCAAGTGACCAAAGTTACCTGTTTTTTTCCTGGCAAAACATCTAGATATTTTACTTCTGTTGGTTGCACTCGAACTTTTAAGGTAGTTTTATACGTATAAATATTGGTTAAATCAGTCAAATAGATTACGTCACCTTCTGTAACGCTCTCTAATGGTGTAAATAATAATCCTGGACGATCTGCACGATGACTCGCCAAGGCATAATTGCCTTCGCCCATCTGTTGATCAGGTGATAAGGTCCCTGCCCCATATAACAGCACTTCATTAGCTAAGCCTTTAAAAATCGACAAATTTATTTCAACTGATGGAATCGCGATTCCACCTACGACAGGTAATTTCTTATTACTCAATTGCGCCTGTAATACGGCTTCTGTACTAGCCGGTTGTACCGCATCAAAATCAAATGAAGCCTCTTTTTGGTTATTTTCATTAAGCTCGCTACGCTCCATTTTTGCTACAGCATAGCGTTCACCATTATATTGCATAAGGAAATATTTGATTTGATTGTTAAAAATCAACGCCAACCCTATTAATAATAGCAAGAAAAGAAAAATATTTATAAACCAATTTCTTTTTTTCTTCATCATAAGCCTCCTGTATTTTCGCACCTATTCTACCATACTCTTTCAAATCCAGTGAACTACTTTTACTCGAGATTTAAATGAAAAACAAGTAAGAATTAGATGAACTATTCGTTATTTATTAACGTCTTTCCAGCGATTTGAAAAAGGCTTCAACCTTACATTCTTTAAGGTCTTTGTAATCTAATTTTAAAATAAAAGATACGAGCTTTTTTTTTATTATTGAGTTAAAATGAGTATGACAATTATTAGAAAGGGTGAAAATTGTGCCAGATACATTATTTGCTTATATCGATTCCACAAGTAATGCGGTGCTTTCGAAAGGTCTTTCACCCAATGATTTTGTTGAGGGAATTGTTCATCGACCTAAAAATTTATTATTGCTAGATCCGGTAGCAGAAACAGGCGAATACGAGCCTCATACTGGTTTGAAAATTGTCAACAGTCCTGAACAAGTCCAACAGTTTTTTAACAACAAAACTTTTACTAATTCAAAAGGAACCAAATGGATTGATTTTAATGATTTAGCGATGTTGAAAGAACTGACACCATTAGAAATCTCCGAACTATTATATTTTGGGCACATGCGAACACATTTGCATTCACCCTTTTTTTACAAATTACAAAACAATTTCGTCTATTTCAATTTAGGCAATGAAACGATGCGTGTTTATTATCGCTATTTAGATGAATTTTATCGAATACTGGCTAGTAAATTGACCCGAATCGCCTTAGAAAAAGTAAATGATCGGCGATCGTTTTTCCGCAAAGGATCATCTGTTGCGCCATTAGATGGTGAATTATTAAAGGAATTATACCCGCTGTTACAAGAAGGTGCCATTTTTTGTCTTAACCAGTCGGAATTAAAGAATAAATTATACCGTATTCCAATCTTTCTTTCTGATGAAAAAGGTTGGCGACGCAATCCTAATAATTACACGAAAGAACAACAGATTGCAGAAATCTCCTATGATACGGCGAACCAACAATGGTCATTGGAGGTTGAAAACGATGATCCCGTTTTTTCATTTCGATAAGTTCTAAAAAAAGCATTTGTCTTTTTAAGACAAATGCTTTTTCTGTTTATTATTGACTTTTTCTTTGAACCAACAGACCATCTTTAGGCAGATATAATTGCGGTGCTTTTTCTGCGACCAATACTGCGACGATCGCTGTCACAATCGCGGTTGCTAACCCACTGACACCATTCATGACCAATGAGAACAGCCAAGGATTCATGCCCCACAATGCATAACTTCCCCAAAAAACAACTCCTGCAATAAAATGCCAGAAAAATCGCGTACTCGTTCCAACAAAGGAACCTAAAATAATCGTTTTTCGCGCCTTTCGAACATCTTGTTCAACTAATGCTTGTTGAACTTTTTTGGCATACAATCCCGCAAAACCAGCAAATGTAAAAGCAATCGGGTACTCGATCAATACTTGAACGACACTGAGATAAACAACTTGGCTTGCTGGAAAATGCAAGATCCCCCAAATAAAAGCTGCCATCAATGCAGGTTTCAATCCCCGTCGCAAAGCAAAAAGTGTCATTGGAATCATTCCCAATGAGATCGTAAAGCTGCTGCCGATAGTAGTCGGAATAAACGACAATACTAGCGACAAAGCTGCCACGACAGTCCCCTCGACTAAAATTCTTGTTTTATACATAAAAAAACTCCTCCTTTTGAACATACAGTCCACAAAGGAGAAGTAATTATCATTACTTCATCACAATTCCTACGCTCGAATAACCGAAACAGGTACTAGGGTTTAGAGTCATCTCAATCTCAGCCCGAAGGCTCCCCTTTGCGACAGTATTATTCTATTTTTAATACATTCCGAGTATAACAGATGTCTGGTTATCCGTAAAGGTAGAAAATACTTTTACCGTGAGATACTTTCTTGAACACCATTTGGGGATAACGTCGTCACCTTTTTGATTCGCTCAATCGGTAACATCACTAATTGATTTTCTTGAGTTCGAATCACGATGGAATCATTGTTCACCACTTTAGGTAGCCAACCGGAGATTGTTTGAAACTTCTCTTCGTCTTGTTCATCTTGAACTTGAATGACTACTAAACTATTTTGGAGAGCTGCCATCTTTAGTTTAAGAAAAATATTCTCGTTGGCTTGCTCTTGAGCTCGTTTTTCAGCAGAATCATTCAAAAAATCCGAAATGAAACGATACGACGAATTTGAAAACAGCTTAATTAAATTCTTTTTAGGCTTTTCATTTTTAATCATTCAGCTTCCTCCTATCAAGAGCGTAGTTTGATTTTACTTAAATTTCTAAGAAAAAACAAGGAATCTAGTCGTTTTCAAAAAAAGTTAACCATTCGTTTAACCCTTTTTGAATCAAGTAGAAGGTTTCAGCAAAATCACCTGTGTACCAAGGATCTGGAATACTTTTACCTGTATATCCAGGTACACGATCCAAATATAAATAGATTTTATTTTTCGTCCCTTCAGGAGCGATTGCTTGTAATTCACGGACATTTTCTTGGTCCATCCCAATAATGTAATCCGCAGAATAAAAATCTTCAGCAGTCACTTGACGCGCATGCATCCCTTTTGTAGAAATCTGGTAGCGCGATAAAATCTCTTGCGTACCATGGTGAGGGGGATTTCCGACTTCCCAACGACTCGTAGCTGCTGAATCAACTTGATAGTTATCGGAAATCTGTGCTTGTTTTAATGCATCACGAAAAATAGCCTCCGCCATTGGTGATCGGCAGATATTTCCCATACAAACAAATAGAATCTTTTTCATGTCATTCCTCCTGTGCTATAGTCAAATTAGTGAAATGAAACGAGGGATTGTCAATGAGTCAAATTTATCTTTCTGCTAAATTACCTGAACTTGGTACCAAATTATTAAAAGAGGCAGCCTTGGACTATACAGTATATGAAGGCGATCGCTTAATTACGAAAAAAGAACTGATCGAACATGTCGCTAGCTGCGAAGTTTTAATCTGTCCACTTTCCACGATAGTCGATCGTGAAGTCATCGATGCTGCGCCTAAACTGAAGTTGATTGCAAATTTTGGTGCAGGGTTCAACAACATCGATAGTGCGTACGCTAAAGAAAAAAATATCTATGTAACAAATACACCTGTCGTCTCCACCTATGCAACCGCTGAATTAACTGCTGGGTTAATCATCGCTTTGTCCCGTCGGATTGTCGAAGGAGATCGACTCATGCACGAACAAGGTTTCGATGGCTGGGCCCCACTTTTTTTCTTAGGACATGAATTAAAATATAAGACCTTGGGTATCATTGGAATGGGACAGATTGGACAAGCTTTAGCCAAAATGATGACGGCTTTTGGCATGAAGATTCTTTACTACCAGCGCCATCGTCTGCCTTTTGCATTGGAGAAACAGTTACAGGCGACTTACTGTTCACAAGCCGTGCTCATCCAACAAGCAGATGTCTTGACTTTGCATGCGCCGCTGACTAATGAGACACATCATTTATTGACTAGCAAAACTTTTGAACAAATGAAAAATAGTGCTCTTTTAATTAACGCTGCTCGTGGACCGCTAGTCGATGAACAAGCCTTGCTTCAAGCACTAACTACCCAACAAATTGCTGGTGCTGCTTTGGATGTCTATGAATTTGAACCAGCCGTTACTGCTGGCCTAAAAGAACAAAGTAATGTGATCTTGACGCCCCATATCGGCAACGCTAGTGTAGAAGCACGAAACGATATGGCCGAGATTGTTGCCAAAAATACGATCGCTTTATTTGAAAAACAGCCGATCCATCATATTATTAATCCGTAGACTGGTATGAGCCTAGCGCTCACGCCAGTCTTTTTCATATAAACGATAAGCAAAAAATTCAATATCTTTAGCAAAACGAAACAATTGGGCCGCAATCGTGATTGGGGGCTGATCAGCGCCTGCCAAAAGCCAATCAATCAAAATACCGCCGCAACCATGGGCCAAAAAACGAGCATAAAATTCTTTGTCTGTTAACGAAAGTTCACCTTCTTGGTCAACTTCATCAAATAAGCGGACAAATAAACGTTTAGCTAGTTCATTGAATTCTTTGGTTAGTACCTTGGGGGTCGCCCTTACGGTATTTAAATAAAATTGATGACAAATCTGCATCTCTTTTAACATCTTCAGCACGGATTCTTCCCAATTTCCCAAGGATAATTCATCAGAGACTAGATATTGCAGCCCCCGCTGATAATACGCATAGTGAAGCAGATCATCTTTGCCTTTAAAGTGATAATAAAATGTTTGGCGGTTCAAGCTGGCCAGCTGACTGATGTCTTGCACTGTAATCTTGTCATACGTTTTTTCTTGGCATAATGCGACTAACGCTTGGACAAATGTTTCTTTGGTCGCTTTTCCTTCCGCCATTTTTTCACCTTCAATCTATGTTTGATAAGGGTAGTTCAAATGTTCGTATGCTAATGGTGTTGCTACGCGTCCTCGCGGTGTGCGTTTGATGAATCCTTTTTGAATCAAATACGGCTCATACATATCTTCTACTGTCTCTCGCTCTTCACCGATATTTACTGCTAGCGTACTTAACCCGATCGGACCGCCATGATAAAGTTCGATCATTGTTTTTAATAATTTTTGATCGACGTAGTCTAGGCCAGCTCCATCAACTTGCAATAAACCCAAAGCTTGATCGGCAATTCTTTGGTCGATCATCCCATCAGATTGAACTTGGGCAAAGTCGCGAATCCGTTTCAGCAAGCGATTCGCGATTCGCGGTGTTCCCCGTGAACGACGAGCGATCTCGATTGCACCTTCTTCTACAATCTCAGTTTGAAAAATATCCGCCGAGCGCAATACAATTTCTCGTAAATCCTCTTCTTCATAATATTCCATATGAGAAATAATCCCAAAACGATCACGTAAAGGAGCCGAGAGCATTCCTGCTCGCGTTGTCGCTCCGACTAATGTAAATGGCGGTAACGGAAAATGCACAGGGTGTGCCGTTGGGCCTTGCCCTACCATAATGTCTACGTAATAATCTTCCATCGCAGAATACAACGTTTCTTCGGCAACTCGCGGCAAACGATGAATCTCATCAATGAACAAGACATCCCCAGGTTCTAATTCGTTCAAAATCGCTACGAGATCCCCGGGACGTTCGATCGCTGGGCCACTTGTTGAACGGATTTGTACATCCATTTCGTTAGCAATCACCATGGCCATCGTTGTCTTACCAAGTCCTGGTGGGCCATAAAGTAAGACATGATCTAATGCTTCTTGACGATTTTTTGCTGCTTCAATATAGATTGACAACTCTTGTTTTACTTTATCTTGTCCGATATATTGAGCAAGATACCGAGGACGCAGCGATTTTTCTAAACTTTTATCACTTTCATCTGCATCAGGTGATAATAAGTGTTCTTCCTCCATCTATGCTGTCCTCCTATTTCTTCATCATTAATTTTAAGGCCGCTCGCAAGTAATCGTCGGTATTTGGCAATGTTTCTTTTTCCAAAACTTTCTCGACTTTCTTGATCTCTTTTGGGCTGTAACCTAATGCTTGTAAAGCTTCCAATGCTTCAGCCAGAGCGGTGTCATCATTGCCTTCATAAAATAAAGACATGGGATCATCGACTAATTCCGCCAACTTGCCTTTTAGATCTAAGACCATTTGTTGAGCAGTCTTTTTACCGACACCTGGAAATTTAGTTAAATAGGTCACATCTCCCGCTTCGATTGCTTGGATCAATCCTTGGTGATCTTCATTAGCCATGATTGCTAAACCGCTTTTAGGACCAATACCTGATACAGAAAGCAGACGTAAAAATAATTCCTTTTCAGCCAATGTTTCAAAGCCGTACAACAGCTGTGCATCCTCTCGAATGATTTGTTGCACATAGATAGTCACCGCCTGCTCCATCTTGCTGCTGTAGCGATAGGGATTGCCTAACGCAATTTGATAGCCAATACCGTTTACATCTAACACCACATAACTTGGACTGATAAAAGTCAAACGACCTGTAATATATTCGTACATAGTTGATCCTTTCTTGTGTTGCAGCCATTAATAAACTGCACATATGTTCTCATTATTCTAGCACAAAAAGCGGCGGTTAAAAACTCTTACCGCCGAATCCTTGTACTAGTCTTAATAAAGCAAAATAATCAGCCATACGTAATTCCTGTGTGATAGCTAGCGTTGGTACCTCATCGTTATCATAAAGTAAGCTAGTTGTTAAACAAAGATCACTATTTTCTAGTGTCTCAGCAAAGACCACTTGAAAATCATTTGCTAAAAAGCGGCGGACATCTTCTTTTAAAATCAGCTCTTCAAATTCTGGCAAATCTGTTTGTAAAAAAATTCGCAATACCGGTTGTACCGTCAGTTCTGGTAAACGGCGCAATACAGATAAATAACGGCCAAATAAAATGGATTCACTTCCACCTTGATCAGACAAGATTTCTGCTACAAATGCAACTAATTTAGGCTGTTGCTGTGTGACCATCGTCCAAAAAGCTTTGCCATTGATGTTGAAGTGAATCATAGGAAACAAACGGTGATATAGATGCCCGCTGATTAAATAGTTTTCCGCCTGTAAGGCTTGGAATTTTTTCCACGTGCTGCGGTCATTGATTTTCTTTTCTAGCACCTGATACATCGCATCTACTTCGTCAATTACCGAAAAAGGTGCTTTGGCTAATAAACGGTGGATTTTTTTTGTGATAGTCGGTTCATGGTAATATTCTTCTCGCGTCAATAAATTCAAAAACAGATTGCCCAACGGTTCTTGTTTTTGAAAATACGGGGGCATTGCCGCTTTCAATTGTCGAGAAAAGTCGTTGAAGAGTGGATCATTTTTCAAGACCGTTTGACTAGCCGCTTGTTCCAATGAATAATGTTGGACCTCCCGCAACAGATGAGCCGCTACTAAATACTCCAAACGCTGTTCTTTGATAGGATTCAAATCAACTTGGAAAAAGCGTTGGATCGCTTGACTGACTTTTTCAACCAACTCATGTTGCAACGGGGCAAAAGGCCAATCTTTCCCTCGAAACAAGCGCCAATAATACACTGACAAATACATTCGAATGACCGCTTCTGGAGCCTGAAAACAAACCTCTCCTCGCTCAATCGTTAGTTGTAACGGAGTCAATTCTTTGCGAATCTCTTTTAATTTACGGCGGATCGTTGATTCACTGCGAAACAGTTTTTCACTGAGTTCTTTGATTGTTCGGACATTTCCAGCGATCAATAAATCAAGCAATCGATAGGCCAGCGAATGGCGAATTAAATCGACGAGAAATTGATTTTGTTCCATTGTCTGATTGGCAATCAACAGCTGATAACTATTGCCATTTTTTTCAAACAAAGGCAGATCTGCTTCAGTAAAACGCAGATAACTTCTGCCTAATTCTTCCAATAAGCGCTGCACGCTACGAGTATCTAACGTCAACGCTTTAGCTAAATCGCCTTTTTTATGGGGCTGTCTGTCATTCATTTCTTCTAACAAACGAACACCAAAATAAATATCTTTTTCGTAATTTTGCAATTCCAGCGCGTTAATATACATAAAAAAAAACTCCTTCACGCTTTATTTTAGCAAAAGAGCGCAAGGAGTGGTTACTAAAAACCTTCAAATAAACGAAACAATACCGGCAGCAAGGCTACGGTCACTAACCCATTAACACAAATACATAAGCCGGATAAAATTCCCTCCAACTCGCCAATCTCGATTGCTCGGCCTGTACCGATTGCATGAGACGTACTGCCTAGAGCGATTCCTTGTGCTACAGGACTTTTGATATTGAAAATCTGAAAGACTTTTGTTCCTACTAAAGCCCCAAAGATTCCTGTAGAAACGACAATCGCCAAAGTAACAGGAGAAATACCGCCCATCTGACTCGATAAATCCACTGAAATCGCCGTTGTTACAGATTTTGGCAATAACGAAACAACGATTCCTTGATTCAATGAAAATAGCCGTCCGATGCTAACACTCAATAAACAATTGAGGACTACACCGACTAGCGTTCCTAAAATTACTGGTAAAAAATATTTTTTTAACTTATCGAAATTTTGATACAGCGGTAAAGCCAAGGCTACCGTTGCTGGTGTGATCATCATGGTGAATAGATTTCCACCCATATTATACTCTTTATAACTAATTCCACTGAATTTCAATAAGATAATGATGATGACTACACTTGCAATCAAAGGATTGATAAAGGGAATATTGACCTTACTCAAAAGTTTTTCCATCACTGTGTAAATCAGCAAAGTAAGAGCCAACCCGAAAAGCGGGTTATTCGCCAGCGCTGAGATCATCCGCCTCACCTCGTATACTTTCAACTTTTTCAATCAAACGTAATTTTCTCTCACTACTTTTTATACCGATTTTTTCAACGAGTTCAGCTGTTTTCCCAACCGCTACAAGTGAAACCAATGAACAAATTACAACTGCACCTAAAAGGATCGGCCATGTATACTTAATCGCACCATAATATTGCATCAAACCAACACCTGCTGGTACGAATAAAATAGTTAAATGATTCAATAAGAAGTTTGCCGTGTCTTCGATTGCTGCGGGCTTCAAAATTTTGGTTTGGAAAGAAAGAAATAATAGCAAAATGCCGATAATGCTTCCTGGAACTGGTAAATGGAAAAACATCCGTATACCTTCTCCAAGAATAGAATACAGTAGCAACAGACTCAATTCTTTAAACATTTTCATAAAAATCGCCTTCTCTAAATAGGATGTTTCTAGTATACCCAAAAAAGAAAGGCCTCCTCACCAAGTTTTGTATAATTTCTAGACATTTTCTGAAAAAAAGCTGTACCAAAAATTGGCACAGCTTATTTTACTTGCTCTTTATATTTTCCGTAACCAGGAGCTTCCATTTCATCAAATGGAATGAAGCGCAACGCTGCAGAATTGATGCAATAGCGTAATCCTCCACGTTCTTGTGGCCCATCGCTAAAAACATGACCTAGATGTGCGTTAGCTTCTTTGCTTCGTACTTCTACACGGTGCATCCCATGAGAAAAATCGGCTTTTTCAGCAACACCTCGTTTTTCGATTGGCTGAGTAAATGACGGCCAGCCACAACCAGCATCATATTTATCACTGGAAGAAAATAAGGGTTCTCCACTAATTACATCAACATATATCCCTTTTTGATAAAAATCGTCATATTTTCCAGAAAATGGCGCTTCGGTTGCATTTTCTTGTGTCACTGCATATTCTATTGGTGAAAGTTTTTTCTTTAATTCTTCTTGACCCATCAAATTTCCCTTCTTTCAGTTTTTTTCTATATTAAGCATACGCTCACTAATAAAAAGAGACGAAGAATCTGCTCAACATTGTTCGTATTCACAAAAAAATCGATGAACTTTCTGTTCATCGATCAATACTCAAAATTTTTCAACATCTGATTCACTGCACCTACAGGAAAGCCTACGATACTGTAATAATCGCCGTCAATCCGTTCGACAAAAACCCCCGCACCATTTTGAATACCATATGCACCAGCTTTGTCTTTATAGTCATCACTATCAAGGTAATGATTGATTTCTTCATCGCTTAAAGAATAAAATGTTACTTTGGCAGACGTCAAACGCTCTTCCAATTTTTCTTGTTGGCGGATAACTACTGAAGTATAAACCAAATGACTGCCACCGCTCATACTCTTTAACATTGTAAATGCTTCTTGCCGGTTCTTTGGTTTGCCCAAGATTTTGTCTGCTAGTACCACGACTGTATCACTGGCGATTATTAATGCTTCCGGCTGTTTTTCAGCCACAACTGCCGATTTTTGCCGTGCCATCTCCATCACATACTCTTTAGGCGCATATTGATCTTTGACTTCTTCGTCAATATCTGCTGGTTGAACCATAAAATCTGGAATCAACCATTTTAATAATTCTTTTCGTCTTGGTGATTGTGAAGCTAAAACAACTGTCATAATTCTGCTCCTTTTACCATATTTAATGGGGATCTTGGATTCGTTTAAACATATGTTCCATGTCGCTGTTGCTGAAATGAATCAAAACGGGGCGGCCATGCGGACAATTAAATGGATTTTCACATTGGGCTAAATCTGATAACAACACTCGGGCTTGTGCTTCATTTAAATGATGATTGGCTTTGATGGATCGTTTGCAACTCATCATAATCGCCGTTGCTTCTCGAAATTTTTTGACACTTACAGAGCCAGTGAGCAAAAGCATATCGATCATCTCACGGATGATGCTTTCTTCTTGTCCTGCTGGATACCATGTCGGATGTGCCCGTACGATAAAACTATTCGGTCCAAATTCTTCTAAGTAAATACCGGCTTCTTGCAATAAATCTGTCTGCTCTTTTAATTTGATTGCATCATTATTGGGATAATCCAAAACAAACGGAACTAACAATTCTTGCAGATCATCTGATACATCTCCGATTTTTTCGCGGAAATATTCATATTTAATCCGTTCTTGTGCCGCATGCTGGTCAACGATGTATAACCCTTCTTTACTTTGAGCAAATAAATAGGTCCCATGCATTTGACCAAAATATTCCAACATCGGAAAACGTTCTTGCGGCTTTTCTTGTTCCAACTTAGTGATGGCTTGTTCGATCACTTTTTCACCTGATGGTGTGCTTAGATCAAATTCCGGATGATCCCCGTTAGCAAGTTCGTCCTCAATTTCTGTTTCGACTTCTTGTTCAAGGAGCGGATCAGATGTTTCTTCTATTAGTGACTTATCTTCTGTTTTTGGAATCGAGTATTTTTCCTCAATCGATCTTTCTTTTGTGGATACAGATTCTTCAAATACTGCCGGTTTTGGTTCAACATAAAAAATGCCGGTCTTTGGATCGTAATTTAAATCGCTTTTTTTCTTAGGTTGCTCTTCTAACGGCAAGTCTAATTGTTCTGTTTGAATTTTTTCGACTTTTCGTTTAAAACTAGGATTTTCACCCACATCTGGGATTAAATTGATTTGCCGCAAGCTTTCAGCAATCGCTCGTTGGATCAGCTCGACCAATTCTTTTTCTTTGGATAAACGGACTTCTTGCTTCGTGGGATGGACATTCACGTCGACTAATAATGGATCCATCGTGATCTCAAGTACTGCTAGAGGATAACGACCGACCATCAATTTTGATTGATATCCTTGGACGATTGCTTTGTTCAACGCATAATTTTTGATATAACGACCATTGATAATCACAGAAAGATAATTACGACTAGCCCGTGTCACTTCTGGCAACGATACATATCCAGTTAATGTAAAATCTAAGTCTTTAGCCTCGACTTTCAGCATTTTTTTAGCAGTCGCCACTCCATAAATGCCAGCAAGCGTTTGTTTTAGCTCACCACTGCCGCTGGTAGTCAACATTTTATGTCCATCATGAACCAGTCGAAAAGCAATTTGTGGATGACTCAACGCCATTCGATTAACAATATCCCCAATATTCGAGAGTTCCGTTTGCAATGTTTTGACATATTTCAAACGAGCAGGTGTGTTGAAAAAAAGATTTTCCACAGTAATTTTCGTTCCTACTCGTAATGAAGTTGCCCGTTGTTCTTCAATCTGACCACCCTTTAAAAACACATACGATCCTTGTGCTTCATCTGCAGTCGCTGTCTCTAACGACAGTTCAGAAACAGAGGCAATCGATGGCAATGCCTCTCCTCGAAATCCCAACGTTCGAATCCGAAACAAATCATCTCGATTATGGATCTTACTCGTCGCATGACGTTTGAAGGCATTTTCCACATCTTCTTGACTGATACCTTCGCCATTATCAACGATTTGAATTTTCTTCAATCCGGCTTCTTCAATCAAAATATCAATTTGGGTCGCTTTAGCATCAATCGCATTTTCCACTAATTCTTTTACAACGGATGCTGGTCGTTCCACTACTTCACCCGCTGCAATTTGATTGGCTAAACGTTCGGACAATTCTTGGATTTTCCCCATCGAATGCCTCCTTTATTAAATCTGTTTTTGTAACTCGTACAAGAAGTTTAAGGCTTCCATCGGATTCATTTCAAGTAAATTGGCTTTTTTTAGCTGATCTACTACCCCTAGTTCTGCAGTGGAAACTTCACTGAATAGTGAAAGTTGTTCTGTCTCTTCTGTCTCTTCAACTTTCTTTTGCACTGGTGTATCAGCTTCTAAAGCAGCTAAAATTGTTGCCGCACGCGAGAGCAACTCCGTTGGCATTCCCGCAATTTTTGCCACATGAATACCGTAACTTTTATCTGCAGGACCATTCATCAATTTATGCAAGAAAACGACTTCGCCATGTTGTTCCACCGCTCCGACATGGACATTTTTTAATTTAGGTAATGTTTCTTCTAAAACTGTCAGCTCGTGATAATGGGTAGAAAATAATGTTTTGGCTTTGACTGTTTTATGGATATATTCGATGATTGCTTGAGCTAACGCCATTCCATCATAAGTTGCCGTTCCACGTCCCAACTCATCGAATAAAATTAAACTATTTGGTGTGGCATGACGCAGCGCTTGATTGGCCTCCATCATTTCCACCATAAAGGTTGATTGACCTGCAATCAAATCATCGCTGGCACCAATTCGAGTAAAAATTTGATCGAAAATCGGCAGTTCTGCTTTTTCAGCAGGAACAAAACATCCCATTTGTGCCATGATTACAGTCAATGCAAGTTGACGCATATAAGTACTTTTACCAGACATATTGGGACCGGTGATCAGCAATACCATCTCATCTGGATTCATGTGGACACTGTTTGGAATATATTCTTGATGACCAAGCACTTTTTCTACAACCGGATGACGTCCTTCATCAATCTGCAACTGATGGGTCCCTACTCCCAGTGTCGGCTGCACGTATTGATAGCGCTCGCTGATTGTTGCAAAACTTTGTAATACATCAGTCGCACTCAAACTTTTTGCTAGTTTTTGCAGACGTGTGATAGCTTTTTTAACTTCGTTACGTACCTTTAAAAAGAGTTCATATTCTAAGGCAACTGATTTTTCTTCAGCTTCTAAAATCAAAGTCTCTAATTTTTTCAATTCCGGTGTAATGAACCGTTCAGCATTGGCTAACGTTTGTTTCCGCTCATACTTTCCTTCTTCCAAGTTGGCAAGATTTGATTTCGTAATCTCGATATAGTAACCAAATACGCGATTGTACCCAACTTTCAATGTCTTGATCCCAGTTTCTTTACGCTCGCGTGCTTCCAATTCAGCCAGCCACGTTTTTCCGTTTTTCATTGCTTCGCGGTATTGATCCAATTGTGTATCATAATCATCTTTGATAACATTTCCTTCAGTAATCTGCAGTGGTGCTTCTTCGTTGATGGCTTTTTCAATCAACGTAACTAAATCATCCATTGGCTCCATATCCACCAATAGTTCATTCCACTCTCCTTGATTGATCCCCAGCAACAATTGACGAATCTGCGGTACTTGCATCAATGACGTTTTTAATTGAATCAAATCTCGGCCGTTGACATTGCCAAAAGCAACACGTCCGGCCAAACGTTCTAAGTCATAGACTTTCGTTAGTGCTTCATTCAAATCCATCCGTTCAAAATAAGCAGCAAGTAAAGAAGCGACCATCGCTTGTCTGGCATTGATCTGACGTTTTTGTATCAATGGTCGATCAATCCATTGCTTCAACAAACGACCTCCCATTGCGGTTTTCGTTTCATCCAACAGCCATAACAGCGTCCCTTGTTTTTTTCCTGTCCGGATTGAACGAGTCAATTCTAAATTCGTCTTAGAGAAATAATCCAACTTCAAGAAATGTTCTGGTTGATATTCTTCTGCTTTTTGGATATGACCTAAACTGCGTTTTTGTGTAACCGATAAATAAGTCAGTAATTTTCCCGTTGCTTCTTTTTCAGCTTCATTCATAATATCAGCCGTTAAAAAACTAAATTCTGCGTTGTCTTCGATTGTCTCTTGCTTAGAAAAAACTAACCCTAACCGCTCTGCTAGATTTTTTTGCAGACCTGCTGGGATTTCACTGCCTAAAACAATTTCTTTTGTTTGTAAGGCGGTCGCTTCGTTCATCACTGCTTCTTCATCGTGTAATACAGCCGTTTTTAATTCACCCGTTGAAAGATCGACGTAAGCAAAACCAAAGGTATCCTTTACTTGAGTGACCGCGGTCAAAAAATTATTGGCTTTCGCTTCAATGCCCTTGCCTTCCATCAATGTCCCTGGAGTAATCAGTTGGACGACTTCTCGTTTGACCATGCCTTTTGCCTGTTTTGGATCTTCCATTTGTTCACAAATAGCGACTTTATATCCTTGCTCAACTAATGTGTCAATATAGCCTTGAGCAGAATGATGGGGTACGCCGCACATTGGGATTGGATCTTCTGCGTTTCGATTGCGACTTGTCAATGTTAACTCTAATAATTGTGAAACTTTGACCGCATCTTCATTGAAAAGTTCGTAAAAGTCTCCTAAACGATAAAATAAAAAGGCATCTTTATACTGTTCTTTGATCGCCAAATACTGTTCCATCATCGGCGTATTTTTCGTTTTTTGAGGCATCATTGCTCCCCTTCTCTTGTTAATTCGTCGGCTTCTAACGCAGCGTTGACTTCTTTTTGGATACTATTAGTCAAGTGCTGCAACAACTCATTTGCTTCGTATAACTGCTCACGATAAGCAATCACCAGTGGATGCTGATTGAACTCTTTGGTTAGCTGATCGGCTTTTTTTAATGCTGCCCGCTCTGCTTCGGGTTTATCATAATGAGCAAACTGAACTGCTTCTTTTTGAGCAGTCTTGATTCCTTCTTCCAATTCTTTAAGTGTCTCATTTTCAGCCACTCGTTTCTTGAGTTTTTGATAATCCTGAATGACTTCATTTTCACTTAATAATGCCGTTAAATGCGTTAAAGCCGCATCAACGGCGGCTTCATTTTTTAAATTCATTTCGTACCTCTGCTTCTATTCTCTAAATGGACGATCTTCATTGATCAAGATCGTTTCGATTTTCTGACCGTGACCATTTTTATCAATATCAATCACACAAGCTGATAATAACGTTCGGCCTTCTTCAACTACTTCAAAGCGACGCGGCAATGCCGTCATAAATTTTTCAATGACCGGCTCTCTTTTCATTCCTAAGATACCGTCATAAGGTCCGGTCATCCCGACATCAGTCAAATAAGCCGTTCCTTTAGGCAAAATTCGAGCATCATTTGTTTGAACATGTGTGTGGGTCCCAACAATCGCTGAAACGCGCCCATCGACAAACCAGCCCATCGCTTGTTTCTCACTAGTCGTTTCGCCATGAAAATCAATAAAAATATACGGTGTATGTTTTTGCGCTTCTGTAATTAATTGATCGCCGATGCGGAAGGGATCATCCAGATCCGTCATAAACGTCCGACCTTGTAAATTGATAATCGCTAGTTCTAAATCATTCACTTTCACATATAAATGACCTCTACCTGGTGTACCCGCTGGAAAATTTGCTGGCCGAATAATTTTTTTCGCTTCAGGAATAAAATCAAAAATCGCTCGGTTATCCCATGTGTGGTTGCCCATTGTCACAACATCTACACCGTCTTGCAAAAATTTCTTATAGATTTTTTCCGTAATTCCACGACCCGCGGCCGCATTTTCCCCGTTGACGATCGTCAACTGTGGATGATATTTCTTTTTCAGTCGTGGCAAATAATCACTTAACACTTGCCGACCTAAAGAACCAACAACATCCCCAATAAATAGTAAGCGCACTTTTTTTCCCCTTCTCTAGTTAAGCATCTCGTCTTATTATAGTTGTTTTCGTTGGAAAATAAAAGATTCCCTTAATCGCTACTTAGAAAATAGTTTTGTTTCTTTGCTTAAAAAAATTTAATCGAAGCTCTTGCAATTCATTTGATTCCTGTTATAATGATTAAAAATTAATTACAGAAAACGTAGAAGGAAACAGTAGATTTAGCATCGGATTCTCAGAGAGCCGTCACTAGTGGAAAGCGGCAGTCCAACTATTTTGAACATCATTCCTGAGTCAATGTCGATAAGTAGAACATTGTGGCTGCCACCATTATCAGGCTAGCAGATAGCTGTCATCGTCTGCGAAAGAGTTAAACAAAAGGTGGTACCGTTCATTCAAGAACCCTTTTTTCCGATACCGGAAAAAAGGGTTCTTTTTTTATCAAAACGTTGATGTACTGTAAAGAATTTAATTACTTGCTAGTTGAGAGGGGGGATTTTTTTGGATGTTGATATTTGCGACATTTTGAACAATTTGAAAAATTTGGGAGGAACTATCTATGATGGAAACAACAAAAAAAGTCTCTTGGAAACAATTATTCGTTTTAAGCTCTTTGATCTTCGGCATGTTTTTTGGTTCAGGTAATTTGATTTTTCCAGTTCATTTAGGACAAATGGCGGGCAGTCATTGGTTTGTGTCAGCTTTGGGATTTGCTATTTCTGGTGCACTTTTCCCACTACTGGCCATTCTTGCAGTAGTAGTAACAAAAAGCGATGGGCTTTATGATTTGGCAAGGCCGGTCGGAAAAACCTATGCTGCACTCTTTCTGATCCTCGTTCATTTAACGATTGGGCCATTCTTCGGCACACCAAGAACTGCTGCAACTGCTTTTGAAATTGGGCTTAAACCATTCTTAGCTGAAAAAAACTGGGGAATCGGGATGCTGCTTTTCTCAGCGGCTTTCTTTTCACTTGCTTACTTTTTAACGCTTCATCAAAACAAACTAGTTACTTATATCGGAAAATACTTAAACACAATCTTCCTTGTTCTGTTAGCGGTCATCTTCTTAATCGCTGTCTTTCATCCAATGGGGAATTTGACACACTCAGCAACTGTTAATTATGCACAGCATCCATTAACTAATGGGGTATTAGAAGGGTATAACACGGTTGATGCTGTCGCTTTACTTGCACTTAGTGTCACGTTTGTCCATGCAGTCAAAGCGATGGGTTTTCATAAAAATGATGCTCGTGTCACAGCTCAAGCCGGAATTTTCAGCGTCTTATTAGAAGTTTTGATCTACTTTGGTTTAGTATTAGTCGGTGCAATGAGTCTTAATCGTTTTAACCTTTCTGATAACGGTGGAACTGCACTTGCTCAAATCGTTCATTATTACTTATCTGATTTTGGCTCAGTATTCTTAGGAGTTTTAGTCACATTAGGTGTCTTTACTACTGCGATGGGTCTGCTTGTTTCTTTCGCGCAAGATTTTCATAAATTATTCCCGCGCGTCAATTATAAAACTTGGTTACGCATCACTACAGTCGTTTCTTTTGTTGTCGCTAATGCCGGATTAGATCGAATCATCCAATGGTCCTTACCAGTATTGATGCTCTTGTATCCTTTATCATTAGCCTTGATCTTATTATCACTGACAGCACGCTATTTCGATAATCATCCATTTGTTTATCAGTTGACTATCGGTTTCACCTTGCTTCCTGCTGTTTTAGACATGCTCGCTAATGCGCCAGAAATGATTGCAACACAACCAGCTGTTCAGACGGTACTTGCCTTGTATCATCACTATTTGCCTTTTGCTTCTTTAGGATTAGGGTGGATCGTGCCAACCTTAGTTGGTTTTGCCGTTGGTGTCTTCTATGTAAAAGTAATGCCTGTCGCTGTTTTAGAAACAAATAAATAAACTGTCATCCGTTTTCAGAATCAAACAGGAAGTCTGAAAATAACCAGAGGCTGTGACCGATAGTGGTCACAGCCTCTTCTATTAATGAACTAACTCTAATTTTCGTAATGCTTTATAAATACCATCTTGATCGTTTGTATCTGTTACAAGATTAGCCGCTTCTTTGACATGTGTTGCCGCATTTCCCATTGCAACACCCGTCCCAGCTAAATTCAGCATTTCAATATCATTGTTTCCGTCACCAAATGTGACGATATTTTCTGGTTTGATACCGACTCTTTTGGCTAAAGCTAAAATCGTTTGCGCTTTTGACCCGGGATTAGGAATGATATCGACACTATTTTCATGCCAACGAACTAAGCGGAATTCTGGAAATGCTGCTTCAAACTCAGCATCTTTTGACTGATCATAAAACGCACAGCCTTGGTAAACTTCGTGTTGAGAAAAATAATTTTCTTCATAATCTGGCGCTTTTTGACCAAAAGAACCCATCGCTTCTAATACTTTTGGCTCATCGAATCGAGTCACTCGGGCAAATGAATCTAATCCAAATAAAGCAATATCTACCTTACGTTCACTGGCAAAATCAATCATACGTGTCAATACTTCACGATCTAATGTATGTTTGTACACTTGTTCATGATCAAGAAACGCCGCTGATCCATTACAAATAATATAATTCGTACAGCCTAACTGATGGATCACGCTGCCAGCCAGTAAGCGGGAACGTCCAGTCGCAATAATCACTAGATGGCCAGCTTGACGCAATGCCTTCAACGCCTTTACAGTGCTGTCCAATGGTTTTCTTTGACTACTCAATAAGGTACCGTCAATGTCTAATGCGATTAATTTTCTTTCCAAAATTTTTCTCTCCATTTATATGTATTTGCTACCCTCACGTAAGGCTAGCTTACTTAATGAATGCTGTTGCATAAAATCTTTTACCCAATCAGGAGCCACTTTACTATAATCTCGCAGTGCCCAACCAATTGCTTTTTGGATAAAAAATTCATCCGTCGGCAGATCTGCTAAGATTGCTCGCGTCAATAACGCCGTATCGGTCTGTTCTTTAAAGCCAAGTTGTAAAATAATTGCTACCCGTCGATACCAAAAATTTTCATGTTGATAAAACCATCCAAAGATCTGCTCTAGCTCTGCTGGATGAGCAAGACCCCAAGTGGAATAGACTTTACGCCATGCATCGGTACTATCCCACCAACTTTTCTCAGCTAACAATGGGAGCAATTCAATCAGCTCCGCACGTGAAAATCGTTGGATATTCTTTTGTGCTAGATCAATCGCATAATAGTGGTATTCGCGTTCTGTTTGATGATAATTTCTAAAAATTTCGTGAATCAACGCAGGAATCGACAAAGTTAGACTCGCTTGCAAATACGGATATTCCAACTGTGCTCGTTGTGGTTTTTTGACTCCGCAAAAAGAAAACTGGTCTCTCATATAATGAGCCATTGCTTCTGCATTTTCTGCTAGTGTTGGAAAAATCAACGCATCCATTGCATTGCTCCTTAATAAATTTGTTGAACAGATATTTTTATCTCTACATTGTAGAGAACTTTCAAAACATTTGCAAAAAAATTATTCTATTGTTTCATTTACAGACACGTCAACTAACAGGTGTTGTTTTTTATCACCTCTCAACAATTAACATATTTTTTTCAAAAAAGCAACACCTGAACTTGACGTAGCTGACGCTTTTCCGTTATACTGACATTTGTGTAAAATAATGCAGCAGAAGAATAATAACCCGTCCCCAGTTCGTTGCCAATTTTGGTTCAATTGTGTAACTGCGGCTGCGAAGGTGAAGATTGAAGAACGAACTACACGGATATGAATTTTTCAACGGATTATTTTACTCCAAAACAATTTATTGGAGGAATTTTAAATGTCACGTTATACAGGACCATCATGGAAACAATCTCGTCGTCTTGGTATCTCATTATCAGGAACAGGAAAAGAATTAGCACGTCGTCCCTACGCTCCAGGTCAACATGGACCAAACAGCCGCGGAAAGAAATCTGAATACGGCTTGCAAATGTCAGAAAAACAAAAATTACGTTTCATCTACGGATTAAACGAACGTCAATTCCGTAACTTATTCGTACGCGCTAGCAAAATCAAAGAAGGTAAACACGGTGTTAACTTCATGATCTTACTAGAACGTCGTTTAGATAACGTTGTTTACCGTCTAGGTTTGGCTTCAACTCGTCGCCAAGCACGTCAATTAGTCAACCATGGTCACGTAACAGTCGATGGCAAACGTGTTGACATCGCTTCATACGAAGTAGAAGTTGGCCAAGTTATCGGTATCCGTGAAAAATCTAAAAACATGGTTACTGTAAAAGAAGCAGTTGAATCAGCTGTTGGTCGTCCGGCTTTTGTTAGCTTCGACGATGAAAAATTAGAAGGTTCATTGTCTCGTTTACCAGAACGTGATGAAATCAACCCAGAAATCGACGAATCATTAGTCGTTGAATTCTACAACAAATTAATGTAAGACTTCTTACAGACACTCAAGTCCTTGTGTTGCAGGGATTTGAGTGTTTTTTTGAATTCTTCAAACATTTGTTGACGAATATACTTTTATCAATGATAATTATCAAGTGAAAATTATTTGTACGTTTCAATGATAAAGAAAAGGGTGGGAAAATGAACTATTGTCCAAATTGCGGTGCGGAATTACGAGCGGGAGCAAAGTTTTGTCCGACATGCGGCTATAATGTAGTACAAGATGAGTCAATCGAGAATGAAGCAGCAGAAGCAGCAGAAGCAGCTACTCAAACTACTCAAGAGACCTTCAAACTTGAGCTTGAACAAGCAGAAGGACTAAATATTACTCGCGCGGCAATAAAAAAACGCGCCCAAGAAAAATTATCCGGCAGATACGGCGAATGGTGTAAAACAATCATCTTACTAGTTGTCGCTAGATTTATCGCGGGATTTCTTTTCCAAATTGCTTACGTCCATTTTTTTGCTAATGGTATGCTTCAATTATTTAGCGTATTTATGCCCTATAGTGCGTATGGTTACGGTTATAATTATGGGTACGGTAGTCCGTATGCTAGTTTTTCATTATTCTTATGGTTTTTACTGATGATCATTGCAATCATTTTAATTTTTTTGATTGCGGCTTTATCCACTGCAGTATTGCAATGGTGTGCAATCCATACGTTGAGAGGTAACCGTGCCGATGGCTTGAAAATATTTGCTTATTTTATCAAATCACAAAAAGATCGGATCCTAAAAGCAAACATCTTAATCGCAATCTATACCTTTTTATGGTCGTTATTGTTTGTTATCCCTGGAATCATAAAGTCAGCTTCCTATGCGATGACCAATTACTTGTTGGAAAAAGATGACCGTTTAAGTGCTTCTGAAGCGATTTTACTAAGTCGACAAATCATGCACGGCTATAAACTAGAATTTTTAATTCTGCGCTACTCATTTTTCTTCTGGCATATCGCTACTATTTTCCAGGTAACTAATTTTTATGTAATGCCCTATCAAAACGTGACTGAGATCCAATTTTTAGATATGCTGTATAATCATTACGTCGCACAAAACAAATAAAAAAGACATCAGCTGATGTCTTTTTTATTTGTTTTTTCTTATTCTGTTAAACAATGAAAGAGCGTTTTATTCCGTTAGTTACTAAAAAAAATGACAGCAATGAAATTTTCTCTTTACAACTTGTCAATCCTCCCTTATACTTTCGTTAACCTAAATATTTAATTGAGTTAACGAAGGAGTGAATCTATTGAAATTAAGTAGTCGAGAAATTGTTTTAGCTGGATTGTTCGCAGCTGTCATTAGTATTTTAGCACAATTTACTATCCCTCTTGGTCCAATCCCATTGACCTTACAAACTTTTGCGGTTGGATTTGTCGTGACCATTTTAGGAAAAAAGACTGGAACAATCGCTGTTTTGATTTATTTATTGATGGGGATGATCGGCTTGCCTGTACTAGCTGGCGGTGCTGCAGGAATCGCCCACTACTTTGGACCAACCGGCGGATTTTTAATTGGTTTTATTTTTCAAGCTTATTTTACTGCCTTGATTATTGAAAAAACCCAGTTCAATTATTTTTGGTCGATTGTTGCAAATATAATCGGCGCTTTTATTACGTTGCTGTTCGGTTCCCTCTGGTTGAAATTTAGTGGCGATTTGCCTTGGAACACAGCTTTTTCAGCAGGAATGATTCCATTTATCTTACCTGGTATCATCAAGGCGCTTGCTGCAGGTTATCTCGGCGTCCTACTCGGTAAAAGATTGCCCATCACAACATATGCCGCTCATTAAGTTTCCATTATTGGAAACTTTTTTTATCCAACTTTTTTAAGAAATTAGTTTTCTACTGATAAGAGATTTGCTTGGTTCGCCAGTTGGTAAATGGGCGCTAATTTTTCATAGGTAGCGCTCATAAAGTCTTGTGCTGCTTCAGGATTTTTCCACAAGGGATCACCTTTTGGGATAATTCTCCCAATTTGAAACTCGCCTTTTTTGACATCACGAAACCTTATCAACAATTTTTGGAGGGTTTCTGGTGATAACTTTTCGACTGTTGATTTCGTATGGTCTCCTGATAAAACAAAGTCTGGGGATAAATCCTCAAAAACTGCTTGATTCTCCAACAGCAATTGTGCGATCTCCCGTTCATTTTTTGGTTGATCAATACACGCTAGCCACATAAAGACATACTCTCCGCCAATTCCTAATTGAAAATGCGGTTCCATCTTGTAGCCTCGTTTTTGTCGACTCAATGCAGACCACGTATTTTCTGGTGGATACGTCGTTCGTCTGCGATGCTGTGCGATGTGGATAAATAATTTTTCATTTACCAATGGTTCAAGCAACTGTTGAAAACTTTCATTTAATTGTTGAAAAGTCGGTTGAATCTCTTGGCGGATCGCTGCCATACGTTCTTCTAATCCGGCAACTTCAAAAACTTCGAAACTCTGTTCATTAAACATCTTGTTCCTCCTCATTTCAAAATTCTCATTGTTAGATTTTATTTCCATTGTTTCATTCCGTTTTATGGTGATTTTCAAATAAAATTGGTATGCTATATAAGATGTGATTGCCAAATGCACCAATCTCATTTTACCTATCCCGCATTTGACTCACAAGAGAAGGATTCTTTTTCTGCAAATTTTTATTTTTGAGTGATCATGCTGCAGAAATTAGGAAAACGTTTCAATTCTTTCACTATTTTAAAGAAATTATTTCCCTCTCTTTGTTAAATCAAGTATATTATATAAGTAGCCATTTCATTATTGGAGATTCAGAAATTTATTTCTGAGGAGGATAACACGAATGATTTCAGACGCAGTAGGGTTCGAGAAAAAATTTCGTTTAAAAGAAGATACCAAATTTGAACAGTATAAAATCATGCTCCCCAAATTGCGAGAAAATGATCTAATGATAAAGATTTCCGCGATCTCTATCAGTACATTAGACACACAGATTCGCCAAACAATCAAAGGTGCGAAAAAACCGTATATTTTAGGTTTTGGTGGTGTAGGGATTATTACGCGCTTAGGTAGCAGCAACTCGCGATTGAACGTTGGAGATCGTGTATTGTATGTAAATAGAGTAGGAAAATACGGCAGCTACAGCAACTTTCAAATCGTTGATGTCCGCTCTGTCGTAAAACTACCAGACTCATTTCCTACCGATGAAGCTGCTGCTTTTTCTTATAGCTTTTTCCTAGCTTTCGAAGTATTGTTCAATCAGTTGAAATTGATTCCGCATCCAGGAAAAAATCAAGGAAACCTATTAATCTTAAACACTTCTGACGGACTGGGAGCGACTATTATCCAATTAGCTAAATGGGCTGGATTGAAAGTTGCCGCTACTATCAATAAAAACAATTCAGAAATCTGGATCAAAAACATGGGTGCTGATGTCGTATTTTCACAATCGACCCATTTGTCCCGTGAATTGACTAATGCAGAAATGATGCCAGTCGACTATGTGATTAACTTAGATACTGAAAAAGAGAAAAGTTTTGATCACCTAGCTGAATTCAAAGAAACTGCTAAAGTCCTTTTACTACATTTCGTCAAAAAGAAAACGAAAAATTTTGATCCTGATTATTTGCATTTTTATTGCGAAGAATTTTTAGAAACTTCTTTTGCAACGGAAGAAGGCATTGCTTATTCCCACAAAGCAATGGAATTACTGGTCTATTTATGGAGTAAAAATCAATTGACTTCTATTTTGACCGCACAATTAAATGGTTTTTCAGATAAAAATTTCTATGGAGCCCACAAATTGATTGAAAATAATCCAAATTTTCGTCACCTTGTTCTAATAAACTAAGAAAATCTCGTTCAATTGAATGAGATTTTTTTACTTAAAAGCAAATTTTTCCTTAAAAAGCTTAGATTCGTCACCTCCGCAACATTTATCGTCATTTATTAAATAAATTTACTGTTTTTTTGGAGTTAACATTTGCTAAATTTTGGAAATCAGATTAAGATATAAAATGAAATTTTCATTTGTATTTTCATTTCAATTATTTTTAGGAGGTCTTTATGGATTATTCACTGACTACTCGGTTAGCGGCTGAGTTTTTGGGAACTGCTTTGTTAGTTATGCTAGGAAATGGTGCAGTTGCCAATGTTGATTTAAGAGGGACGAAAGGTTACGGAAGTGACTGGATGTTGATTGCAGTAGGATACGGTTGTGGGGTCATGATTCCTGCCATGATTTTTGGTGGTATCAGCGGTAACCACATCAATCCAGCGTTTACAATTGGTTTAGCAGTTAGCGGTATGTTCCCTTGGTCGGAAGTTCTTCCTTACATCGTTGTACAATTCCTTGGTGCGATGGTTGGACAATTAGTCGTAGTAGCCAGCTACAAACCCTATTACGATCAAACTGAAGACAAATTACATGTGCTAGGAACATTTTCAACAATCAACAGTGTTGGTTCTAAGTTCAACGGCTTTGTAAATGAATTCTTCGGATCATTTATTTTATTCTTTGGTGCCCTTGGTATTACCAAAGCACCTTTTTTCCAAGACAATTTAGGGACTGCTCATTTGGCTTTAGGTTTCTTAGTTTGGACCTTAGTTGCTTCATTTGGCGGACCAACTGGACCAGGTTTGAATCCTGCACGTGATTTAGGTCCTCGTATTATGCATGCCTTATTACCATTAAAAAATAAAGGCGATTCACAATGGAGTTACTCTTGGGTCCCTGTAGTTGCCCCAATCGTTGCTTCAATCATTGCGATTGCTTTATATAAAGCCTTATTTATTTAAAAAGAAACTGCCGCAAATCTTGCGGCAGTTTTTTTATCCAACTTATTGTTTGGATTATCATACGACAAAAAAACTGCAGCCCTCAGTCAAGGCTGCAGTAAGAGATTAGTTACTTAAAGAAGTGAGTGCATTCTCGATTAACTGTTCTACCGTCGCTTTTGGCATAACAGATAAAATATCGGTAATTTGTGGTGCTGATTTGCTATCTGTAAAGACGACATTTAACGGCATATATAACTTACGGCCTTTTTGTCCCGTTTCCTTTTGAATCACTGACAAGATCGCTGGGTAATCCACAGGATCTGGTGCGTTCTTCAATTCTGCTGACATCACAGTCAAAATTTGTTTTACGCTTTCGCTATCAAATTCTGCTAAGTCGGTATAAGTGAAGGTCACTTGTTTCGCATTTTTGATAAACAAGATTTTTTCCATGAATGTCATCAACGTTTTGGCTTCAGTATGATAGATGTCTACGACTTTTTTTATAAAGTCTGGTTCGTTTTCGATTCCAATAGCTTTTAATTTTTCAGCAACATCGGTTTCTGCTGCACCAACTAAAGTCAAGATTCGTTTAGTCAATTCATCGACAGAAAGTTTTTTGATATATTCGGCATTGGTCCAGTCTAATTTCTTTTGATCGAAGTAAGCAGGCGAGGCTGACATCCGATTGATATCATAAGCTTCGATCAATTCATCCCGGGTGAATAATTCTTTTTCCCCAACTGGTGACCAGCCAAGAAAGGCGATAAAATTCAATAATGCTTCATTCAAATACCCATATTTACGGTATTGGCTAATGAATTGCAATGTATTTTTATCACGTTTACTTAATTTTTTATGTGTATCCAAACTATAAATCAATGTAATATGACCAAACAATGGCTTAGGAATGTCTAGTGCTTCATATACAGCGATTTGTTTTGGTGTATTCGCAATATGATCATCTCCACGCAACACGTGGCTAATCTTCATTAAATAGTCATCAATGACTACCGCAAAATTATATGTTGCCATTCCATTACTTTTTTCGATGATGAAGTCGCCACCAATATTGTCTGAATTAAATTCAACTCGACCTTTAATCATATCTTCCCAAGCATAGATATGATCTTCAGGAAGATGCAAACGAACAGTTGGTTTACGCCCTTCAGCTTTGGCTTGTTCGATTTGTTCTTCTGTTGCGCCATACCAACGACCATCATAATGCGGTGCGATTTTCGCTTCGATCTGTTGGTCATGTAATTCTTTTAGTTCTTCTTCTGTCGCATAGTCATAATAAGCAAGACCAGCGTCTAGTAATTGTTGTACATATTTATGATACAAGTTCACACGATCTTTTTGGTGGTAAGGGGCAAATTCTTTTTTAGGTTTATCCGGACCTTCATCCCAGTCGATACCCAGCCAATGAAGATTCTCCATCTGGCTTTCTTCGCCATGGGGTACATTACGTTTCAAGTCAGTATCTTCGATTCGCAAAACCCAAGTTCCCTTATAATGTTTCGCAAATAAGTAGTTGAATAACGCAGACTGCGCGTTTCCTAAATGCAAAAAACCTGTTGGACTTGGTGCGTATCTCACTCGTACGTCGCCGGTAACTTCTACTTTTTCTTTTTTCAATTTGATTCCCTCCAGTTTAAAAGTCCTGATGGTGAATTGCATTATCAGGACTTTAATAACAGTAGCTATTATAAGTTAAGATGCGTGATGAATCAAATGATTCTGATTTAAATCGTCGATTGCACGAGTCAAATCTTCCATAAAGTCATCACAAATGGCCATTGTCATGGATGGGCGAACAACGATCCGACTGATTGTCACATCGTCAAGATTTGCAGGAAGTGGATATGCTGGTACTTGCCAACCGTACTCTTTCAACTTGTCTTCTAAATCATAAAGATTCCAAGTTAATTCAACACTATCCGCAATTTTCCAGCAGTTGATTGGTAATTGTGAACCATCGTTGATGATTTCAAAAATACCTAGTTCTTTTAATTCCTTATTGATTCGTTGAGACACACTGCGTACATTGTTCATGATTGCAGTAAATCCTTCGCGACCAAAACGAATCAAATTGTAATATTGGGCAACGATATGGGCACCACTATGTGAGAAGTTGATTGCAATAGAATCCACGCTGCTGCCTAGATAAGGAACTGAGAAACGCATTTCTGCTGGTAAATATTCTTCCGTATTTTCGCGCCAAACAATCCAGCCAATACCAGGATAAACCATCCCGTATTTATGTCCTGAAACATTGATTGATGCTACATTTTTCAAACGGAAGTCCCATGGTTGGAAACCATCAATAAATGGTGCGAAGACGCCGCCAAATGCTGCATCGACATGGATCTTGATTGGTAATTTTGCTGTTTTGTTGTATTCAGAAACAAGTTCATCTAATTTTTGAATATCATCTACACGGCCAGTGTAAGTAATCCCTTGGATTCCTACAATACCAATGGTGTTTTCGTCAACATAATCCATGACAGTGTCAGTATTTAATGACATATGGTTTTCATCCATTGGAACTTCCCGCATCTCGACATTCCAGTACGTACAGAATTTTTCCCATACAACTTGGAACGCAGAATTGATGACTAAGTTAGGTTTGTGTTCATGTAAGTTGTCAATGTCTAAGCCAGCAGCTTTTGCACGATGTTTCCAGCTGTGTAATAACGCAAGACCACCTAGCATACAACCTTCAGAAGAACCTACTGTTGAAGTCCCGATAAAATCTTTATATAATTTTTTGCCTTCACCGATGTTCCACATATGAGCAATCATACTGATTGCATAATTTTCCATCGCTGCAGTTTTTGGATATTCTGATTTGTCAATCGCATTCGTTTCAAGTGAGCCCATCATCAAGCGATCTGCTTGCGGTTCCATTTGAGTTGTACAAAATGTAGCCAAGTTTTGATCTGCTTTTGCTTCATTCAACCGAATATGATTGACGAGCGTCTCGGCTGTGTCAGGGTTCATACCCTCATCAGGTAATACTTCTTTAGGCATGCTGCGAGCAGCTTCTTTACTTCCTAAAAATGAACTTTCTAAATAATCTGTATGCATATTAAAAATCTCCTTAGTTATGATGAAGGATCTTAAATCCTTTTTTGCAACACGATATTTCTTAATGTGCTGGATGATGCACATCGTTTCTAGCTTTATCTTGATGATGCACTGTCCAGTTTCCATGGAACAAATACATAATAAACGGAATAAAGAAAACGATAATAAACGCTGTTAATAATAAGGTCAGATACGTATGTTTTTGATGCATGTTGTATGCAGCTGGTGGGAAGAATGTTACGACAAATCCGAAAGCTGACAATACAAAACCTAGAACACCCATGATGACACGCATTACTTTAGATTTTGCTGCACGGAACGTACGCTCTAAATCATTGTGTTTGAAGACTAAAACTAAATAAGTAACGAACATCAGCATATACATTAAGGTATACAATGCAACAGTCAAACTCATAGCTGTTTGGAATGAAAGATTCGATTTATCTCCACCAGCACCGAATGTTAAAAGTGCTGCCATAATTGAAACAATCACACCTTGTAAGACCATAACGTTTGTCTCAACACCATACGCATTGGTTTTAGCAAAACGTTCTGGCAAATACCCTTCTTTTGCTGCTTCATACATGCCGGCATTTGGTCCGACAACCCAACTACTGATTTCACCGATGATTCCAATAGCAAGTAGCAATCCGATTACACGTTCAATAAAGACAACATTGATTCCTGGGAATTGTTGAACTAAAGCACCATATGCATAGACAATCCCTGTACTTAATTGGATTTTAGCGTTTGGAATCGTTGCAGCGATAGAGATTGTTCCGATAATATCAGAAACAATCGCACTGATTGCTAAAGCCAACATCACCTTAGGATAGATTGATGGTTTCTTTAAATCTTTTACATGAGTCGCTGATCCTTCAGCGCCAGCAAAAGCTAGAATAAATGGAACAAAACCGACCAAAACATTTCCACTCCAACTTGATGGTAAAATCGTATGCGGATTGATTTTGATCAACATTGGATTTCCTTTAACTAAATAAGTAATGGTTAAAAACAATAATAGGAAGACTGGAATAATAACACCAATCGTAAAACTCCATTGAGCAATTTTTCCGGTAATTTTTGTTCCGTGTTGTTGGGCGAAAATCAATCCCCACAAAATGACCATCATAATGATGAATTTGAATAATGGATTTGTATTAATCACGGGAACATTCAAAGTAATAGATAAACAGCCGATGATAAAATACATCATCGTACACATACCGACTGTAATATGAATCCATTGATAAAATAGTGCCGACCATCCAAGTCGTTCGCCGATCATGTGACGGCCCCATGTGAAGATCCCGCCTTTGCTCCAGCCATCGACTGAAGCCATTTCACCGGCAGTACGTGTTACAGGAATAAACCATAAAACACCTGCTAAAAATAGGAAGAACAAAGCAGTTGGTCCTTGTTTAGCAAAGGCCGCAAAACCGTACACAGTCATGACCATCGAAGTAGTCATTGAGAATAATTGAACACCTGTGAGCTGATTATGCTCGCTCAAAGATACGTTCTTCTCGTCGTTATTCATTTGTGACACATCCTTTAAATTCTTTGCAATCGAAGTGCGCACTTCCGGACTACAGCCATCATATTAGCCTTAAAAAAAACAAAGTCAAACGACCATTTACGCTTCTATTAGAAGATTTATTAAAAAAATTTCTGCCATGATAATGGAAGAAATCCTTTGATAATCACCACTCCAACTTTCAATTTTCTCCTGGCAATATGCGTTTTTTAAGAAAAAATAAAAAAGGTCCAAATTATGCAAGAATCCCTCGCAAATTTTTGGAACCTAATGCTTGATTTTTTCATTTAATCATAATATTTCTCACATAAAGCGCAACCAAAAGTACATTTTCGCAGACTTCTCTAAACGAACTTCCCTATGTTACTTAATCCAACCTTAATGAGACTAGACTATACTTTTAACACAAAGGAGTGTTGTTCATGAATATCGATCGATTATTAGATTTTGAAAGTCAGGCACTTTTTTCTATCTTCACTTATTTAAAAGAAAACTCTGGTTTTCACGATATCAATGAAATCTCAGAACAAGTCGGGTTCGAAAAGCGAACGACCTTAAAATACCTAGAACGACTTGCCAGCCTTTCTGATGAGGTGGAAAATCAGCTCGGCATCCCTCCACTCATCGTTTCTGAACGCATGTATCAAATATCCCGAGAACACTATACTGAAAACAAAGAACTTTCCTTGGCAATCTATCATATTTCAATCAAGATCAATTTATTAGAAGGACTCCTCTCAAATAAAGCAAATACAATGGCTAACTTGATGGAAAAATATAACTTAAGTTATTCTACTTTAAAAAAAGATGTTTACGAAGTTCGAGACTATCTTAAATAAGTCGAGATCGAACTGCATATTCGAAATGGTGAACTCGTGTTATCCGGACTAGAACCTGCAATCCGTCTATTCTTTTTAAGTTTTTTCTGGCAGCTTTATGGTGGGTACGGACAGCCTTTTGAACTTGACAGTTCTACTGAGAAGAATTTTATTTTTGAGAAGCTTAGTTTTTTACTTTCCGATCACATCGATCCGATCACTAAGCTCCAATACGACTATCTAGTTGATATCACTTTGATTCGCTACTTAGCTGGACATAAAATTGAAAACAATGAATTGCCGATTGAGTCAATCCTCATTGGAAATAAATTCGTTCAGCATTTTCACTTCATTACAGAGGAAAATGTCTCTGCTTATGAAAATTTTAAAGATGAGCTGTATTTTATCTTATTATTTCTACAATCAAAAATGGTCTTTTATCGTAACGATCAGTTCTTTCAAGAGCTAAAAAAATACCATCAATTGATTGACTCCAATATTTTCCAAGCCAATCAGTTCTTTTTTCAAAATATCGGCTTGCTCTTCAACGAGTTTCACTTTGATCATGATGAATTAGAAAAAGAATTATATGTAGTCCATACTCGATTACTGTTCAAAAGCTTTTACAATCATGTCCCGATTGGTGAATATTATAATCTTTATCCTGAAGACATAGCGATTGTACAAGAAAACCTGCGTTTACGACTGGAGAATATCCATTCTCGAAATAGTTTAATCTACTCTCAACTCGATTATGCAATCTTTCTATATGCCG
This sequence comes from Enterococcus dongliensis, assembly GCF_031927985.1. Taxonomy (NCBI): domain Bacteria; kingdom Bacillati; phylum Bacillota; class Bacilli; order Lactobacillales; family Enterococcaceae; genus Enterococcus; species Enterococcus dongliensis. The sequence continues at coordinate 97,203 of NZ_JARPZC010000005.1, read as the reverse complement.
CAATCAGCTTGGCAAATGAATTTATGACTGGATGTGAAATCTCGGTCTTCATTGATGATTCACAAGGAGAATTCAATTCTATTTGGTTGAAAAATTTCTTTACGGAAAGTATGAAGGGCTTGGTCAAACTAACTTTTGTCGATCCCAATCGCTTTTTGTTAGCAGATAATTCTGTCGATCTAGTCATCAGTACAAATAAATTTTTCCCAATCGAGAATGCTCAAAATAAACCGATTTTATTTTTAGAATGCAAAGATAAGTATGAAGATTTAAAAATCTTTCATTCGATGATCCGTAAAATTATGATAGAAAAAACCCGGGCACTCCAACCGAATTAAAATTATGCAGCCTTTTTAATCATAAATTTGACTTTTTTGGTAATTCTTAGAAAATCAACGATAAAATGCACTTCAGCCAATCACATCGTCAAAAGTGGCAACATACTTTTGTGCTATACTATCTTTAGTTAGTTTCTCTTTCCAATTTCAAACTAACTGACAAAGACGATCGACCGACATATTCGATCGTCTTTTTGTATGTTTTCCTCTGGAATTAATCGACTACACAAAAACCCCTCTTAGAATAAATTCTAAGAGGGGTTTTCCCAGTATCAACATGTGATAGAAAGGTTCTTCGTCCACTAAGCTTCTTTCCGACACCCTGAAATCCGACAGGTGACTTGCGTCGTGTGCCTCTGGTATCGAAGGATCATCAGATCCACTCGACTCGTCGCATGTGGTACACTATAGCACATTCTCTTCCTCATTGACAATCATTTTTGATTGTTCTCATAAATTGCTTCTGTAATCGCCACTGTTTTTAAGGTCAATTCTTTGGTAACTATCGGACTTTCCAACAGTCCTCGTTCCAAACAATCGTTCACATGGTCGATTTCAAACACAAATTCACTTTTTTGTGTGCTGCTTAACTCTTCTATCTGACCATCTGCATAATGAATTTCAGCCGTTGCTGTTTTCCAAAAATCCGGAACGATGATTTTTCCTTTTTCTCCATAAATGATCAACTGCTTTTTTAAATCTAGTTCTACTGTTAAAAAGAGCGTACCGACTATTTCTTTTGGAAAACGTAAAGTAATTTGAGCTTGCGCATCTGATTGCCCATCAGGAAAAACAAGCATTCCTTGATATTCTTCTGGCAAAGCAGCTAACAGATACTGCATGTATTCTAACGGATACGTGCCTGCACCGCGAAAGACACCGCCGCCTGCACTCAAATCACGAAACCATGAAATGTGATCGATATTAGGATACGCCATTACCGCATCTAACCAGTGGATCGTTCCGATTTTTCCTGTGTTGATTGCTTGCTGCACTTGTTTTGTGATCGGTAAGAAAAGCGATTTTTGGGCTTCCATTAAAAATAAACCGCGTTCTTGTGCAAGTAGAAATAATTCTTCGGCTTGGGCAAGCGTCATGGTAAAAGGCTTTTCCAATAGTACATGTTTGTGATTCATCAAAGCCAATTTTGCCGCATCGTAATGGCCCTTGTTATAGACTGCAATATAAACAATATCGACTTCTGTACTTTGACACAGCTCTTCATAGCTGCCAAAAGCACGAGGGATTGCTAATTTTTGGGCCATTTTTTGTGCTTTTTCGATGCCGCGTGAAGCAATTGCGGTCACGATTCCTTTTTGACTTTCTTCTACCCCCTTTACAAAACGAGGAACTACTTGTGCTGTACTCAAGATCCCGTAACGAATCATTCTTCCCATCTCCTATTTAGAACTATTGACAGTTATTTCTTATTTTATCCTCAAAACAATCGGTCTAAAAATTTGCGACGGTCTTATTCAAAATAAATAAACAAACATAGCCATAGGATGCCACCGACCAAAGTTTAAAGGTCAAAAGAATTTTCAAGTATTCGATAAAAGAAAGATCAGTCATCCCTGCTACTAGACAAACTAAATCATCGGGGAAAAAGGGAAAAATAAAACAGACAATCAATAATCTTTTGATGTCTTGCGTATGATCTTGTAATGTCGTTTCAAATTTTTGAAAATTCTTCTCAGATAGTACAAGGTGGGCAAATTTTGGACCAAAACGACGAATCAACAAAAAGAGCCCTATTTCTCCAACTACCAGTCCAATATAACTATATAAAATACCTGGGATATTACCAAACATCAGCATTCCAACGACTGTTGCAAAACCGCCGGGTAAAAAAGGAACAATCGGTTGGATGGCTTGAACGACAATAAATGCTGCTACTGCAAAACTGCCAAAATGTTTAATGAAATGTTGTAAATCCGCAATCGAGCTGAATACTCCAGATCTTCGAATATATATCAATAGCAGAATAAATGCTGCTAAACCAATGACAGGTAAAATCTGGATCACCTTTTGTTGCCACGGTGCCCGATAAGATTTTTTTGGTTTTATCTGCTCTCTTCTTTGCTTCTTATTAATCATTATTGATAAAACTCTCCTATTTGATCAACATACGGAAGTGATTCTTTTAATGGATAGATAACAAAATCATGCATCATGCCGACTACGACCTCTAAACGCATCGTCGTTCCCTGGCTACGCTTGATCCGATCTTGCAATCGCAAAACATCAGGATACAAAATCTCATCCGTTCCTGCTACTACTAATAATTCTCCTAACCAATCGAAATTCCCATAAATCGGTGAAACGACAGGATCAGTTAAAGACAGTTGCCCCGCATAATTTGCCCCAGCTTCAGCTAATAAATCTTTCTCCAACAAGACATCTTTTTCTTGAAGTTCTTGTGAGCGTGGATCACTCAGCGATGCATCCAGCCAAGGGGACGCTAGCGCAATTTTTTTAGGACGTTTTGGTAGGTCGATATCACGCAAATGCTGGGCCAAACTCATCGCTAATCCACCACCTGCAGAATCACCAAACAGATAGAAACAATCATCTGGATATAAATACGTCAATTGTTGAAACGCTTTTTTGGTCAAGGGAACCGTTTTTTCTGCCGTATTCTCCGGCGCCAACGGATAATCAAAATAACTGACCTTTAGATTATAACGCTTCACGAAACGTTCTTGAATCTCTTTATGAAATGGGGAAGCTTCCAATGCGTACCCGCCACCATGTAAATAAAAAACATGATGTTTAGTGGGTAATTTAGGAAATAATGTGATCAATTGATGTCCGTCAATCGCTGAGTTTTTTTGTGGGATGTCCGTCTGAGACAGCCGCCGACTGATCAACTGTCGTCGTTTCGGTGGATCGACCATCGTTGCACCGACAAGTTTTTTCATATTAATCACTTTAAAAACATTTTTTACAAATTTGGCTGAATAACGCATCGCTAACCTCCTCATATTAAAATTTTTATTCGTATCTGCTCTAAGATCGATGATTGCCTCGTAAAGTCCAGTTTTTACGAACTGACATTCAGAAAATAAGCCAGACGATTCTAATTCCTATAAAAACCACGTAGGGTCGCTTTTTTCATGCTACAATAGATATAAGAAACACTTGCCGTTTGCTCCTTAAGCATAACGGAATCCAAAGGAGGTGTCCACAATCACAAAACCAAATCGTGAATACCTTTATGATAATATTCGCGGTATTTTGATTTTACTCGTGGTCTTAGGACACGCATTGGAATATTTTCGTTTAGATAACATTGTGGGAGAATTTATCTACATCTTCATCTACTTGTTCCACATGCCTGTTTTTATTTTTATCTCTGGGTATTTTTCAAAAAATCTAGCCAAAGGACGTTCTACAGCAGTAGAAACCTTTCTCGTCCCTTATCTCTTATTAAATATGATTTTATCTCTCATCATGTTGGCTATTGGAAAAATCGATGAATTTACGATCTTAAGCCCTGGCTGGACACTTTGGTATCTATATTGTATGTTCATTTGGCGTTTATTGCTGCCGGATCTAGTAAAAGTTCGAAGAATTTTAATTTTAAGTTTTATTATCGGGATTTTTTCTGGGTTTTTGACCGAATTCGGAACCTATATGGCAATGGCTCGAACATTAGGCTTCTTGCCCTATTTCTTAGCTGGGTATTTTATGGATCGTTCTTTATTAGAAAAGATCCATCAACTGCGCTGGCGTAAAATCATCAGTGGGGGAATCATCCTAATCGGCTTAGGCGTCGCTTATTTTTGGGTCCAAACTGATCTTCCTCCAGAGATTTTATGGCGGGATCGTTCCTTCCTACTGTTCAAATTACCGATTTATCAAAATATATTAAATAGCCTGCTATTATACCTCGTAGGATTTGCTTTTGTCTTTGTCTTTTTGAGCTTAGCAGCACCAAAACCCCACTTCTTTACTTCATGGGGACAGAAGACCTTAGCAATCTACTTGCTCCATGTTTATTTAGTAGCACCGCTTGTGCAGTTTACTCAATATGTAAATAGTCCGCTGCTCCATTTAATTTTATTAGTAGTCGGGACGCTTTTGATCTTGTATGTATTATCTAGGCCAAAAGTAGCCACGACTTTACAAAAGACCATCGCCCGAATATTACATTTTATCATGCCAAACAACTGATTTACAAATGATGTTTCAAATAAAAAAACGGCGGCTCATCACGAGTCGCCGTCTTCTTTATTCAAAACTACTTTCAGTTAAACAATCAGTGTAGATTTCTTTGACTGCCACTTCATCTAACGGAACAAAAGCATCCGTTTTTATCTTACTGTGAGCTACTGCATGTTTCGCCATCTCATCAAATTTCTCATCAGTGATTCCCACTTCTGGCAAAGTCATTGGGATTCCGCAAGCTTTAAAATAATCATACAATTTTTGAATCCCGATACGCGCAGCGAGCATAGGAACTTTTTCCTCAACATTCCAGACATTCCAAGCAAAGCTGGCAAACTTATCAACAGTATCATCATTTAATACATATTCCATCCAGCGAGGAGTCAAGATTGCTAATCCTACACCATGTGTAATATCATAAAATGCACTTAATTCATGCTCCATCGGATGGCAAGACCATGCACCCGCCTTACCATTACCAGTTAACCCATTCAAAGCCAACGTACTAGCCCACATCAAATTTGCACGCGCATCATAATCTTCTGGTTGTTTCAATGCAATCGGACAATTTTTGATGACTGAACGCATCAATCCTTCAGAAATAGAATCTTGTACATCAGTTCCTTCTGTCCGTTTGAAATAATTTTCGATTAAGTGATTCATAATATCAGCTGAACCGGCTGCTGTTTGATACGTATTCACACTGAATGTATTTTTCGGATCTAAAAATGATACTTTAGGTAACATGACTTTGCTTCCCGTACCTAATTTTTGATGGGTCGTAAAATTAGTAATCACAGCTCCGCTATTCATTTCACTCCCAGTCGCTGCAAGTGTCAAAATGGTCACTAACGGCAACGCATCTCCTTGATAGTTTCGACGTTGTAAAACTAGATCCCAAGCATCTCCTTCAAATTTTGTAGCTGCTGCGACTACTTTCCCACAGTCGATAGTAGATCCGCCGCCAACTGCTAGCACTACATCGACCTGCTCTTTGCGGCAGATTTCTACGCCTCGCCGCACGGTTTCTACTCGAGGGTTAGGTTCGACTCCTGCTAATTCAAAAACATGATTGTCGTTTGCTTTTAACTGATCGATCACTCGATCGTATAAACCGATTTTCTTGATGCTGCCGCCACCATAAACAAGCAAAATATTTTTACCAAATTGGTTCAATACTTCCGGTAATTCTGCCAAACGATCTTTCCCAAAACGAATGTCTGTTGTTACATGAAAGTCAAAATTATCCATTAAAATTCCCTCCCTATTTACTTCTATTATTTATCATAAGCCAAATTTTTTTGAAATGAAACGAATTTCCCTCAATTTATCAAGCATTTTTGCTTTAAGAAATCTTATTCAAATTTGAAGCAAAAAACTCTGTGATCTGATCCATGGTCGCAATCTGAACAAAATGACGTTCTTCTGCACTGACAAACGTAATATTTGTTTGGGGATTCGCCTTAATAAAATCTGCTGTTTGTTGGTAAGGAACCTTTTCATCTTTTGTTCCATGCCAAAAAAAATAATGGTCGTCCAGCTACTTTTTCTGGAGATAAAGACAAATCATAGGTTTCCAGCCATGATGTCAACTGACGATAATCATTGGGCAAATAAAACCCTAATTCCTTTGCATGCATTCGAATACGTTCCCGATAGTTGATTGGAGCAGGAGACCCCATCACACAAGCAGCAACATCGATCTCCGTGTGTTGTGTCAACAACATACACGTTGTGATGCCACCCATCGAGATACCGCCAACCCCGATTTTCCCCACTGTTAAACCAAGATTTTCAAAATAATCCACTAAATAACCAAACTCATAAAGATTGGTTTGGATACTATCCCAAAAAGTTAGTGAAGGAATCTCCGACGTTTTTGTTTTACGTTCACCATGATTAGCAGCATCTGGCAATAACACACGAAATTTTTTTGCTGCTAATCTGCGTCCTTGTGTCAAGACCAATTCTTTGGCTGTCTGCCAGCCATGATAGTAAATAATCAAAGGGAGCGGTTCATAAATTTTATCTTCTGCGACTACTTCCAACAATGGGATATTCCCCACTGTTCGCTTACGTACAACAACTTTCATACAATCCTCCTTAGATTTTCTTTCCACATCCATACAAAAAACTGCCCTCAAAATAAAAGGGCAGTTTTTCTCTAAGCAATGATCGCTTCTAATCCAACATACATCATGTCTTTGAATGTATTTTGGCGTTCTTCTGAAGTTGTTTCTTCGCCAGTGATCATATGATCGCTGACAGTCATAATCCCTAGCGTTTGAACATTGAATTTTGCGCCTAAATAATACAAAATCGCCGCTTCCATCTCAACACCCAATACGCCATACTCTGCTAAGTTGAACGTAGAGGTCAGATCATCTTTATAGAATGTGTCTTCTGATAGTACATTCCCTACATGGGTAGTGAATCCTTTTTCTTGCGCTACTTTATAAGCTTGCATCATCAGATCAAAATCTGCAATCGGTGCAAAATGAAAACCAGGAAATTGTTTTTCTACCATTGATGAACTTGTCACCGCACCTTGAGCAATAATCAAATCACGAACATGGACATCTTTTGATAATGCGCCGCAAGTTCCGACACGAACCAATTTTTTCACACCATACGATTGGATCAATTCTTGTGCATAGATTCCGGCAGAAGGCATTCCCATACCGGTTCCCTGCACAGAAACACGCTCACCTTTATAGGTACCGGTATATCCTAGCATTCCTCGAACGTTGTTGTAGCACTTCGCATCCTCTAAAAAATTCTCTGCGATAAACTTTGCTCGCAGTGGATCTCCTGGTAATAAAATCTTATCGGCGATTTCATCTGGTTTTGCTTCAATATGAACGCTCATTTTATTCCTCCTCTTACTATAAAACAGCCAGTGTTTCTTTGATTAATTTTTTGAAGTCTTCTTTGACTCGTTCAGTCGTTTCCACTACTTCTGTATGATTTAAATTTGCCTGCATCCCAGCAGCTAAGTTAGTGATACAAGAGATTCCTAATACTTTCATGCCACTATGAGCTGCTACAATCACTTCTGGAACAGTCGACATGCCGACTGCATCTGCACCGATTGTTCGTGCCATTCGAATTTCGGCAGGTGTTTCATATGTCGGACCAGACATTCCAAGATAGACTCCTTCTTGCAGATCAATCGCTAATTTATCAGCAATCTGCCGAGCTTTTTCTTGGTATTCTTTCGTATAAGCTGTACTCATATCTGGAAAACGCGGCCCCATATTTTCATCGTTTGGTCCAATCAACGGATTGGTTCCCATAAAGTTGATGTGATCTGTAATCAACATCAGATTGCCTGGTTGGAAGGATTCATTGACCCCGCCAGCAGCATTTGTCACTACGATCGAGTGGATGCCCAATGCGGCCATCACACGAACTGGATACGTCACCGTCTTCATTGGATTGCCTTCATAATAATGGAAACGTCCTTGCATAGCCAAAACATTTTTTCCTGCCAAACGTCCATATACTAATTGTCCAGCATGACCAATTACGGTAGAGACTGGAAAATGAGGAATTTCATTGTACGGAATGACTACAGGATTTTCAATTTCTTCTGCTATCTCTCCTAGCCCTGATCCTAAAATTAATCCAAATGCGACATCTGCTACTCCTTTGTCTTGGATGTAACTAGCTGTTTGTTGAATTTTGTCTCGTAAGTCTGTCATAAAGACCTCCTATTTTATATTAATACCACAAATTTCTTTATGTTAAATTGTTGGTGTGCTTTTTAATCGCACACTCTTTAGTTACAGTTGCTTATCTATGGCTTACTTCAAAAGTTTTAAGAAACTTTCTCCATTTTCTGTTGCAGGAACAGCAAAATTTTCAGCAATCGTTGCAGCAATATCTGAATAATAGCCTTGTGGCAATTTCCCTTGTTCTGTCATTTTTTTGCTGTATACCAAAAATGGAACATATTCACGTGTATGGTCTGTTCCTGTAAAGGTTGGATCGTTACCGTGATCTGCAGTAATCATTAATAGGTCATCTTCTTGCATCGTCTCCAAAATTTCTGGAATCCGTAGATCAAATTCTTCAATGGCATGAGCATAACCTGTGACATCACGACGATGACCAAACAATGCATCAAAATCAACTAAGTTCGTAAAACTCAAACCAGTGAAGTCTTTCTTCATGACGTCTAATAATTTATCGACACCGTCCATATTGCTCTTTGTCCGAACCGCATCTGTGATTCCTTGTCCATTGAAGATATCATTAATCTTCCCAACAGCGATTACAGCTTTTCCATTATCTTTCAATGCATCTAGCACTGTTTTGCCAAATGGATCAAGGGCATAGTCATGACGATTGCTCGTACGCGTAAAGTCCCCAGGTTGACCTACATATGGACGAGCGATGATTCGGCCGATCATATAAGGATCATCTTTTGTAATGTCACGAACATACTGACAAATCTTATACAGTTCTTCGAGAGGAATGATTTCCTCATGCGCTGCAATTTGTAAAACTGGATCAGCAGAAGTATAGATGATCAAATCACCTGTCTTCATTTGTTCTTCACCAAAATCTTTGATAACTTCTGTACCACTGTAAGGTTTGTTTGCCCCCATAATAATTCCACGACCAGAAAATGCAGAAATCTTATCTAATAATTCTTGGGGAAATCCTTCTGGAAAAACACGGAATGGTGTTTTGATATTTAATCCAGCAATTTCCCAGTGCCCTGTCATCGTATCTTTCCCAACTGAGATTTCTTCCAATTTGGTCGCATAGCCATCGTGATCTGCTACATCTTTGACTCCTTGCAATGGACGAATTGTTCCAAGACCTAGTTGCTCCAAATGCGGGATATTCAATCCAGCTTTTTCCGCAATATGTCCCAATGTATCTGATCCAACATCTCCAAATTTATCTGCATCAGGTGCTTCCCCGATACCGACAGAATCCATAACAACTAAGTGAATGCGCTTAAACATTTCTATTCCCTCTTTCTATTAATTTATATCCAATAAGCAAGTCAATTTTTGCTCATAAATTAACGACGATCATCCCTTGCTAAAATAATCAACTCAGTTCCAGTATATTGAGTTAATCATATTCCGTAAACTGAAAGCTATTGTTCCTATTAAGTAAGAAAATCTAGCCAGAACCAGAATCCATAATAAACTGTGGAAAGTTAGACTGGTAGTTGATTCTATTTTCACCACACATCCGATTCCACTAATCATGTAGAAGTACGAAGCGAAATTCGCAAAAAGGGCACGACTAAGAACATTGTCCCATAGTCCCACCCTTTAATTACAAAAGAATTATTTTGATTTGATATAGTTGACGCCATCGGCTTTTGGTGCAGCTGATTTTCCTAAGAAAAGAACCAGTACGATGATAGTCAACACATATGGTGCTGATTGCAAATATACATCTGGGATTTTGTCGATGATTGGTAAATTTGAACCGGCAATACTCAAGTTTTGAGCAAATCCGAAGAAAATCGCCGCTCCCATCGCACCTAATGGATTCCACTTACCAAAGATCATTGCAGCCAATGAGATGAATCCTTGACCAGCAATCGTTGTTGCAGCAAATCGTCCAGCGATTGATTGTGCGAAAACTGCTCCACCCATCCCGCCTAGGAAACCAGAAAGCAAGACACCTGAATAACGCAAGGCGTAAACATTGATTCCTAACGTATCAGCTGCTTGTGGATTTTCACCAACTGAACGTAGACGTAGACCAAAACGTGTTTTAAAAATGACAAACCAAGAAATCACAGCAACCAAAATAGCAAAATATGCTGGTAAACTTGTATTTTTAAAGAACAACTCACCAAGGATAGGAATCTTACTTAGCCCTGGGAAATCAAAGTAGCCAAACTGTTGTTGAATCGTATCAGTTTGTCCTTTTCCATATAACACTTTGATTAAAAAGATTGCTAATGGAGGCGCTAAAAGATTCATAACTGTTCCGCTGATGATATGGTCTGCACGAAAATTGACCGTTGCTACAGCATGTAACAGTGAAAAGACCATCCCAGCTAGACCTCCGACTAAAACACCTAACCACGGCGTCATCGCGCCAAATTGTTCGGCAAAAGCTAGGTTGAAAACAACTGAGCTGAAGGCACCAGCTACCATGATTCCTTCCAAACCAACGTTAACGATTCCGCTGCGTTCAGAAAATACTCCGCCAAGAGCAGTTAGAATCAATGGTGCAGAATACACAAGTGTCTGAGCAATAATCGATGCTAATAAATCCATATTCATTAGACCTTGCCCCCTTTGTTAGATTCTTTGTTCGGAGCACTTTCTACTTCTTGAACTGTTTTGACTTCTTTTTTACCGCCCATTATTTTCGCAAGAGCGACTCGAACGATATAGTTGATTGCTACAAAGAAGATAATCAATGGGATAACACTATTGGCTAATTCACTAGGAATTCCTGAAAATTGCATTCCTTGTCCGCCAAGTTTCAAGATACTAAACAGCAACGCCGATAACAAGATACCGATTGAGCTGCCGTTTCCAAGTAACGAAACCGCCATCCCGTCAAACCCAATGCTGAGTGAAGAACCTTGAACAAAGTAGTTCATAAATGTTCCAAGTCCATAGACAACACCGCCGAGTCCAGCTAACGCACCTGAGATGATCATCGAGATCACGATTGTCCGTTTACTACTCATACCAGCATATTCTGAAGCAAAAGGATTCAACCCAACTGAGCGGATCTCAAATCCTAATGTTGTACGTTTCATCAAGAACCATACAAGTACTAGAAATACAATCGCTAAAATAATTCCCAAATTGACCCGCGAGCCCCCAAACAAATTAGTTAGCCAAGGTTCTCGTAACGATGCGTTCAATCCAACTGCTTTGGTGACGCCCTTATTAGAAATAATATCTGGAGACATCACATGATTGACGATATGGTTTGCGACGTACAAAATTACATAGTTCATCATAATCGTTACGATTACTTCACTCGTTCCAAAGAATGCTCGCAACAAACCAGGAATCGCTGCAGCTGCAGCTCCTGCCAATGCTCCGACAATGATTGCGACCGGCAAAACGATGATTTTGGGTGAATCTGCCATACTCAATGCGATCCAGATACTTGCGACCCAACCGCATAACGCTTGTCCAGACAGCCCGATATTGAAAAAACCTGCCGAATTGGCGACCGAAAAGCCTAACGCTGTAAAGATCAGCGGCCCGGCTCCCACTAAAATTTCTCCGATGGACATCTTACTTTGGAAAGCTGAATTGAACATCGCGCTGTAACCTTCGATTGGATTAAAACCAAACACGATCATCAAAATAGCTCCGAGAATAAATCCTAAAATAACTGAAACAATTGGTACTAAAATATTTCTAATTTTTTCTGAGCGATCATTCATTTGTCTCACCAGCCTTTGCTAATTCTGCTCGTGCTTCTTCTAAACTATACCCAGCCATCAATAAGCCAAGTTCATTTTCTGAAGTTTCTTTTGGATCCACGATTCCCACGATTTCACCCGCGTGGATAACTGCAATCCGGTCAGAGACATTTAAAATTTCATCTAGCTCAAAACTTACTAGCAATACACCTTTTTGTTTATTGCGTTGCTCAACTAAGCGTTTATGGATATACTCAATCGCTCCGACATCCAACCCGCGCGTCGGTTGTGAGACGATCAATAGATCAGGATCTCGATCAACTTCTCGTGCAATGATTGCTTTTTGTTGGTTCCCACCTGAAAGTGACGCAGCAGGAGCTTTTTCACTCGTTGTCCGCACGTCGTATTCTTCGATCAACTGTTTGGCGTAACGATCAATTTCACCATAATTTAAGATTCCATTTTTACTGAATGGTTCATGATAGTATGATTGCAAAGCGATATTTTCTGATAATGGCAATGGTAAAATCAATCCGTATTTGTGACGGTCTTCAGGAACATGACCTACACCTGTTTCTGTGATTTGACGCGGCGTTTTGCTAGTTACATCTTTACCGTTGATCGTCACTGTCCCACTTTCAACTTTGCGCAACCCTGTCAATGCTTGAATCAATTCTGATTGGCCATTGCCATCGATGCCGGCAATTCCGACAACTTCGCCTCGATGAACATCTAGTGACAAGCTCTTAACCGCTTCTAAACCGCGACTTTCTTTAACTACTAAGTCTTTGATTGATAGAACGACTTCACCTGGCGTTGCTTGTACTTTATCTGTTTTAAATGAAACAGAACGCCCAACCATCATATCCGCCAATTGTTGTGAACTGACATCTTTGACGTCGACAGTACCGATATATTGTCCGCGTCGAATAACAGAACAGCGATCAGCAACTTTTTTGATTTCGTCTAATTTATGCGTGATTAAAATAATTGATTTACCTTCTTTGATCAGACCTTCCATAATCGTGATCAATTCATCAATTTCTTGTGGCGTTAATACAGCCGTGGGTTCATCAAAAATCAAAATGTTCGCACCGCGATACAAAGTTTTTAAAATTTCTACCCGTTGCTGCATACCGACTGAAATATCTCGAATATACGCATCAGGATCTACCTTCAATCCATATTCACGGGATAAACGTTCAATTTCGGTTCTAGCTTTTTTTTGATCCAGTACGCCATTTTTACTTGGCTCACTGCCTAAAATAATATTTTCTGTGACGGTAAAAGCATCAACTAACATAAAATGCTGATGAACCATTCCTATCCCTAACTGATTTGCTTTAGTGGGACTTGAGATATCGACCTTTTGACCATCCATCAAAATCTCACCTGAAGTTGGCTGTAATAAACCTGACAAAACATTCATCAATGTCGATTTACCGGCACCATTTTCTCCTAAAAGAGCATGGATTTCGCCTTTTCGAACTTGTAGATTAATGTTGTCATTTGCTTTAAACGTGCCAAATTGTTTGGTGATATTGCGCATCTCAATGACATTTTGTTCTTCTGCCACTTTCTTTTCACATCCTATCGCTTTCTAAACCTAACAAACTATTGCAACGTTAAGGGCGTTCTTCCCTTAGACAAACCAAGCCCAAGCTGTGACTTGTCTAAAAAAAGAAGGCTTTTTTTAAAAGAGAACCATAGCCCCTTGGTTTAGGAGCTATGGTTACCTGAATTATTTTTCAGGAGTTTCTGGAACTTTGATGTCGCCGTTTGAAACTTGGTCTTTTGCTTCTTTAACAGCGGCTTTTGTGTCGTCAGAAAGGAATCCGTCAGTTAAAGAAACACCGCCGTCTTTCAACCCATAAGATAGGTGTTCGCCACCAGGGAATTTATCTTCTAATGCACGAGTTGAGATATCTTGTACAGCGGCACCTACACCTTTAAGTGTTGAAGTCAAACAGAAGTTGCTTTCTTTGCCATCTTTAGAAGTATATTTACCTTCTTTTTGTTGATCACTATCAACACCAATGACCCAAACTTTGTCTGCTTCGTCTAATTTTTCATTACGAGCTTTTGCTTCTGAGAAGACACCTTGACCAGTACCACCTGAAGCATGATAAATGATATCTACTCCACCGTTGTACATATTTGCTGCCAATGCTTTCCCTTTAGATGGGTCACCGAATGAAGCGGCATATTGTACATCTACAGAGATATCTTTATCTAATTTTTTAGCAGTATCTGCTACGCCTTTTTCAAAACCAGCTTGGAAGCGGTCGATTACGGCACCTTCTTCACCACCAACAAAACCTAATTTATTTGATTTTGTTGTTTCAGCTGCTGCAACACCTGCTAAGTAAGCAGCTTCTTGGTCTTTAAATGTTGCTGAAGCGACGTTATCTTTACCTTCAATAACTGAATCGATGATAACGAAGTTTGTGTCTGTGTTTTGATCTGCTGCTGCTGAGATTGGGTCAGCTAACAAGTAACCAATCCCAAAGACTGTTTTAAATCCGTTAGAAACAGCTTGTGAGATATTTTGTTCATATTCAGAAGCATCGTTTGATTGGATATAGTTGTATCCGCCGTTACCTTTTTTGATATCGTGGTCTTTCCCCCAAGCTTGAAGACCTTCCCAAGCGCTTTGGTTAAATGAACGGTCGTCCACTCCACCAATATCTGTTACGATTGCAACACTGTGTTTTGCATCTTCTTTAGCCGCTCCGCCTGAGGAATCAGTTGAACCGCTACCTCCGCCGCAAGCTCCTAGTGCTAGCAATGCTGCCATCGCTACAGTACCTAGGCCAAATAATTTTGCTTTTTTCATTTCTGTAAAGCCTCCTAAATATGTTTTTTTTCAACAGTCTTGCGACTGAATGAACATGGTTTATAAATCTTTGTCAGTGAAGATATACGGAAGTAATCCCTCAACGGTTGTCTCTTTAATCGTCCCGTTGTCACCAATCAAGGTTACTGGCATCGTTGGTTCACAAAATTCTGCCATAACTTGGCGACAAGCACCGCATGGAGAAATTGGTTCTGGTGTATGACCAGCAACGACTAAATGACTGAACTCTCTTTCGCCTTCCGATACTGCTTTAAAAAAGGCAGTACGTTCCGCACAATTGGTCAATCCGTAAGAAGCATTTTCAATATTGATTCCCTGATATGTCTTGCCTTCTTTTGTTACCAGACAAGCACCTACAGGAAATTTAGAATATGGAACATAAGCTTTATCAAGTGCTTCGACCGCGATGTCTATCCATTCTTGTTTGCTCATAAAACGCCTCCTAGTACCCCGTACCGGAAAGTCCGTTCATGATTGCCACACCGGAACTAACACCTAAACGAGTTGCACCTGCTTCGATCATTGCTTCTGCTTCTTTGGCATTATGGATACCTCCAGAAGCTTTCACACCCATTTCAGAGCCGACAGTTTCACGCATCAAGCGGACATCTTCCACTTTGGCACCACTTGTCGAAAAACCAGTAGATGTTTTAACAAAATCTGCCCCTGCTGCTTTTGATAATTGACAAGCTTTGATTTTTTCTTCGTTTGTTAATAGTGCTGTTTCAATGATGACTTTGACTAACGCTTTATCTTTAGCTGCTGCAACAACTGCTTCGATATCTTTTTGAACTTTTTCATCGTTGCCGCCTTTTAATTCGCCAACATTGATGACCATGTCAACTTCATCTGCACCATTTGCGATGGCATTTTCAGTTTCAAAAACTTTAGTCTCTGTCGTATTTGCCCCAAGAGGAAAGCCGATTACTGTACAGACCGCAACAGGTTCACCTTGCAATTCTTTTGCTGCAAGCGCTACCCAAGTAGGATTGATGCAGACTGAATAGAAACGATATTTTTTTGCCTCTTCGATAATTCGCATCACATCTGCTTGTGCAGCTTCTGGTTTTAAGATTGTGTGATCGATCATACGGTTGATTTCCATTGATGATTCCCCATTTCTTTTTTATTCATTTCTTTTATTATAATCTATTCCTTCATGTTATAAAGAAATTTTAAATACTTATTCAGTAATTATATCATGGATCAAAATAGGTTCTTCGGGTAGATCACCGATCGAAATATTTTGATACAATAATTTTTCAACTTCAGCAAGCTCTTTTGAATTGGCGTAAATCGTTAATAATGCTTCACCTTCAGCGACTGAATCGCCAATTTTTTTATGCAGTTTGATTCCTACTGCATGATCAATATCGTCTTCTTTTGTTTTACGTCCTGCACCTAGTAACATCGCAGCGATTCCAATTTCATTGGCAACTAATTTTGTAACATAGCCAGAAGACTTAGCTGGCAGATCAATTTCATACTCAGCTGTCAGGATTTTTTCGTTTTGATCGATCACAGTGACATCGCCACCCTGGTCTTTAACCATCTCACGGAATTTTTCCAATGCTTTTCCAGAATGTAAGGCTTCTTCCAACATTGCCCGAGCCTCTTCCAAGGTCTCAGCTTTTTTCGCCAAGACAACCATCTGGCTGCCTAAAACGTAACACATTTCTGTCAAATCAGCTGGGCCGTGTCCCTTTAGCGTATCAATGGCTTCAACGATTTCTAAACTGTTTCCGATCGCTTCACCTAACGGCTCTGACATATCTGAAATAACCGCCATTGTTTGGCGACCAGCAAGTTTCCCGATTCTTACCATCGTTTTCGCTAAACGTTTTGCGTCTTCGATGTTTTTCATGAAGGCACCTTCACCTGTCGTCACATCTAAAACGATCGCATCTGCACCTGCAGCGATTTTTTTACTCATGATTGAACTTGCAATCAATGGAATGGAATCCACAGTTGCTGTTACATCACGTAAAGCATAAAGTTTTTTATCTGCTGGTGCTAGATTTCCTGATTGACCGATTACTGCTACTTTGCTCTTATTTACAACATCAATAAATTCTTGATCCGACAATTCGATTTTAAAGCCGGGGATCGATTCAAACTTATCCAAAGTTCCGCCAGTAAAACCAAGGCCTCTGCCGGACATTTTTGCTACTGGCACACCGACACTTGCAACAAGCGGCGCTAAAACTAAAGTCGTCGTATCACCAACACCACCGGTTGAATGTTTGTCCACCTTGATTCCGTCAATAGAAGATAAGTCAATGATGTCCCCTGAATTTGCCATCGCTAAGGTTAAATGTGAAATTTCTTCATCGGTCATATCTTGATAAAAAATTGCCATCAGCAATGCACTCATTTGATAATCTGGAATATCACCAGCTGTATAACCTTCAATAATAAAATCAATTTCTTCTTTTGATAGAACATTTCCATCTCTTTTTTTCTCTATCAAATCTACCATTCTCATAGGTTTTCCTCCAAGCTTCACAAAATATTATACAATAAAATGGCGAAAGGTAAACCACTTTAGTAAAACAGTTTACTTAAAGAAGAAGCGCTTTCTGTTAGCGCTGCCATTACTACTATACCGAGTTGAAAACACCTTGTCAACCCCGGTCAGCTTTTTTTACACTCTCACGAATAATTAATTTAGTTTGAAAGATTTTATTCGGAATTCGCTGAGATGGAAAATTAATAGCATCCACTAAAAATTTTGCCGCAGAAAATCCAATCTCCGTACTTGGCTGAAAGACTGTCGTTAAAGGCGGAACCATGTATTGACTGACCTCCAGTCCATCAAAACCTACCACTGAGATATCCTCAGGAATTTTTAATCCAGCTTCATAGATAGCTTGATAACAGCCGATAGCCATTTCATCATTGCCACAAAAAATCGCTGTGATCTTTTCATTTTTCAAAACTTCTTTTGCGGCATGATATCCTCCAGCAATCGTCAATTGACCTGAACAAATATAACTTTCTTCAAAAGGCAGCTGATATTCAAAAATAACTTGACGATATGCTTTCACTCGTTCGGTCAATTGGTAATAACCTTGACTTTCTTTTAACATACCGATGTGTCGATGGCCTTTTTCCACCAACATACGCAAAACTTCTTGTGCTCCTGCATATTCTTCAACTAATAGCTGTCCCCAATCACGATCATTCAATCCACGATCGATTAAAACAATGGGATGTTTACGATAAAACTCACTGCCGAGTTTGTGTTCATCAGCTAAGTGGTTCGGTGTCGCTAATAAGATCCCATCTACTGATCGATGAGACAGTTCATTCAAATAACGTTTTTCTTGTTCGACATCGTGACGAGAGTTGCATAAAATAATCATATACCCCAAAGGATTCAAGTAACTTTCTACACCTTCAATCACTTTGGAAAAGAAGAAATCCGTCACGTCAGGTACGATCATCCCAATCGTTTTGGAGTGACGATTAATCAAATTTGCCGCAAAAAAATCTGGCTTGTATTGATATTCATCAACAATCGCCAGGACTTTTTTACGCGTTTGTTCACTGAAACGACTGCCCTTATTATTTAAAATCTGTGAAACTGTCGTTACCGAAACGCCAGCCATTTCAGCGATTTCTTTGATAGTGATCTTCATCACGGACCTTCTTTCTACATTTTTTTTAAGTGTAGCAAAGGAAAATTTAGAAAGAAAGGTTTTTTGGTCAAAAGCTAAGATTTCCTCGCTGTTAGATAAAAAGACCTACAAGTTCACCAGGATACTTGTAGGTTCACGGTTTATTCTTTTGTGCTGCGAATAATGTAATACCCTTTGTCTTTTGCTACGATCTCTGCGTTGCCGAAGACTTCTTCCATCTTACTCTTTGCGCTAGGTGCCCCTTGTTTTTTTTGAATCACGATTGTTAGTGTTCCACCGATTTTCAACAACGGTTCAGCCTCACTTAAAATCTGATGAACAACCTTTTTTCCTGCGCGAATCGGCGGATTGCTGACGATGGCCGCATACTCTTTTTGATGGACGTTTTCATAAATATTTGATTGATGGATATCTGCTTCGATGTTGTTTCGCTTCGCATTTTCTTGTGCTAGCGTCACCGCCCGATTATTCACATCGATCATTTCCACTGAATGTTCGGTTTGATGAGCGAGCGCCATACCGATTGGTCCATACCCGCAGCCAACATCTAACAACGTCCCTGCGGGTAGACCTTCTGTTTCAAAATGTTCAATCAAAGCTCGCGAACCATAGTCCACTGTATCACGAGAAAATACCCCGCTATCCGTAACAAACTGGAAATTTTTTCCTGCCAATTCAAATGACCACTGATGCAGGTCATGCGCAGTCTCAGGATTTTCTGAATAATAATGATTTGTCATAAACTTACCCTTCTGCTAATAATTTTTCTTTGATATCCCGTGCAATCAAGGCGCCTAAGAAATGATACCCTTCCGTCGATGGATGGATGCCGTCGAATGTCTGGATAAATTCATTGGGTTTAGGATAAACTGTTAGATGATGATAAAGATCGATCACGTTTACACCAATGTCTTCAGCAACTTGTTTGGCCTTTTGTACATACCGCTGCTGCCGATTATTGTCGCCCATCGTTATGATAGCTGTGTTGAGATAGCCAGTCGTCAATAAAATGACTTTGGAGGCGTCAAAGGACTCAATCATTTCTTTTATATTTTCTCCAAATACTTCCACTGTATTTTTTTGTCTCAACGAATCGTTCGTTCCAAAGGAGATGACGACAAAATCACCTTGAGCCTCCACCGCTTCATCGACCCTAGCCAAACCATCAGTAGAAGATTCTCCACGTTTTCCTAAATTGACTACTTCATAGCCGGGAAAGCCCATCTCTGTTAACTCATCAAGGATATAACGATTTAAAATCTCACTTGGTTCACCCTTCATTACACCAGCCAATAAGCTGTCGCCGAATAAAACAATTTTTTTCATCACTAACGCTCCTTTATGCTACCTTATCAATAAGCAACGGACTCTATAGTCTGTTAGGTTTTTTACTTATCTGATCCTCTTTATCATAGCACGAAACATCCGATTATTTAATCAAATAGTATGATGCAACTTGCTAGCATATTTTTTTGCCTGCTGACTTATCGCTATTTTGTTCCTGAGACTCAGAGATCTTTCTTACTTTTTCTTAATTTCTCACTAGTTTTCTCACCCACAACTAAAAAAACAATGAAACTCCTACCATTATAATAGCTTTTTATTGTTTCTTTCGGCTAAAATATAAAATAGTATTTTTTATCAAGAAATTATTCGGATTTCTTGAAAGCGAAATACTTTTACAGGTTTTTTTTATGGTAGAATAAGCGCAGTTATTAAAGGATGTCCGTTTACACTGCACATTTATAGTTTGTTTCAGTCAATCTGTAACATGGTGGCGGCAAAACCTACTCATTTTATCTTATTGGAAAATGAGTACCTTAATACGAATAAGGAGGTCATTATGAACGAAAGAGGGAACTATTTTCGAATTGCCCGCGACCAATGGCAAGATTTTTACACACCGGGAAATACACCACTAACACAAGCAGAACTTGATAGTATCAAGAGTTTGAACGACCGAATCTCAATGAAAGATGTAACAGATGTCTATGTACCGTTATGTCATTTGATCCATCTTTATATGAAAGATTTTGAGTCGTTGACGTTAAGTAAAGGGCTGTTTTTGCATCGCTATGTGAAGATGCCGCCATTTATTATCGGAATCGCCGGAAGTGTCGCTGTCGGAAAAAGTACCACCGCTCGTTTATTACAGACTTTATTGGATCGCTTATTCAAACATCAAACGGTACAATTGATTACCACTGATGGTTTTTTATATCCAAATGCCGTTTTAGAAGAGCGCGGCATCATGGATCGCAAAGGATTTCCTGAAAGTTATGATATGGAAAAACTGATCGATGTCTTAAATGAAGTGAAATCAGGCAAAGAAAAGATTCCGATTCCAAAATATTCTCATGATGTTTACGATATCGTCGAAGGCGAATACGAGCTGATCGATTCTCCAGATATTTTGATCGTTGAAGGGATCAATACTTTGCAGCTGCCAGCTAATCAACAAATCTATGTCAGCGACTTTTTTGATTTGTCGATTTTTGTCGATGCCGAACCAAAATTAGTAGAGAAATGGTATTTAGAACGTTTCGAATCTCTCTTAGATACCGCCTTTAAAGACCCCGACAACTATTACTATGACTATGCTGTCGGTGATCGGAAGAATGCATTAGCCATGGCGGAAGATGTCTGGAAAAATGTCAACTTGAAAAATTTGGAAGAGTATATCTTGCCAACAAGAGGGCGAGCTGATATCATCTTGCACAAGGCAAAGCATCATATCATTGATGAAATCTATTTGCGTAAATACTAGCTTATAAAGAAAGCTTGCTTTCTTTTATAATAAAACTTGAAAAGGGGTAATAATTGTGACAAATGTTTCTACTGAATTAACAAACGTAGAAAAAATCATTGTACTTGATTATGGTAGTCAGTATAACCAATTAATCACTCGTCGTATCCGTGAATTCGGTGTTTTCTCAGAACTTATGAGCCATCGCATCACTGCTGAAGAAGTCAAAGCCATGAATCCAAAAGGGATCATCTTATCAGGTGGCCCAAATAGTGTTTATGACGAAGATGCCTTCTCTATCGATCCAAAAATTTTTGAATTAGGGATCCCAATTTTAGGTATTTGCTACGGCATGCAACTTATCACATATAACTTAGGCGGGAAAGTAGAGCCTGCGAAAAATCGTGAATACGGTCAAGCAACTTTGGAGATTCTCTCTGACGATGCTGTGCTGTTTGCCGACACTCCAAAAGAACAAACAGTTTGGATGAGTCACGGTGATTTAGTTACCCAATTACCAGAAGGCTTTGAAAAAGTCGGTACTAGCAAAGATTGTCCGATTGCTGCGATCCAAGATACTAAACGGAACTTTTTCGGAATCCAGTTTCATGCTGAAGTTCGCCATTCAGAATACGGCAATGACTTATTGCGTCACTTTGCCTTAGACGTTTGTCAATGCAAAGGTGATTGGACGATGGACAACTTCATCGATATGCAGATTGCCAAGATCCGTGAACAAGTCGGTGACAAAAAAGTTTTACTAGGCCTATCTGGTGGTGTTGATTCAAGTGTGGTCGGCGTGTTGCTGCAAAAAGCCATTGGTGACCAATTGACTTCTATCTTCGTCGATCACGGTCTATTACGTAAAGGCGAAGGCGAACAAGTCATGGAAGCTTTAGGCGGAAAATTTGGTTTGAATATTATCAAAGTCGATGCCCGTGACCGTTTCTTAAATAAATTAGCTGGCGTTTCTGACCCAGAGAAAAAACGTAAAATCATCGGAAACGAATTTGTGTATGTCTTTGATGACGAAGCAACCAAACTTGCTGGTCAAGAAGGAGTTTCATTCTTAGCTCAAGGCACGCTTTATACCGATGTCATCGAATCGGGTACAGAAACCGCCCAAACCATCAAATCACACCATAATGTTGGCGGCTTACCGGAAGATATGCAATTTAAATTGATTGAACCATTGAATACCTTATTCAAAGACGAAGTTCGTGAATTAGGAACACAGCTAGGAATGCCTGATTCTATCGTTTGGCGTCAACCATTCCCAGGACCTGGTCTAGGAATCCGCGTCATTGGTGAAATCACTGAAGAGAAATTAGAGATTGTCCGTGAATCAGATGCAATCTTACGCGAAGAAATCGCTAATGCCGGTCTTGATCGTGATATTTGGCAATACTTCACTGTTTTACCAGGCATCCGTTCAGTCGGTGTGATGGGCGATGGGCGAACTTATGACTACACAATTGGTATCCGTGCAGTTACTTCCATCGACGGCATGACTGCAGACTTTGCCCGTATCCCATGGGATATTTTACAAAAAATCTCAGTCCGCATCGTTAACGAAGTCGCACACGTCAATCGTATCGTGTACGATATTACCAGCAAGCCACCAGCAACAGTTGAGTGGGAATAGCAAAGAAAAGCTTAGAATCCTTTAAGTATAAGGATTCTAAGCTTTTTTATACGATCAATCTGATTTGTAAATTTCCATTTATTATAAAAAGATGATGACAACCATTCAGTTCAACTTGTTGAAATTAGTTTTTACTTGTCTTAGCTGGTTTATTTTTGGCTTCTGCTAATGTTTTTTGCAACATATCCATGTAAAGTTTCTCACCTTCAAGATTGCCAGCAAAGTGGGTTGTATCAGATTCTCCAAAAATCTCCTTGTGTTCTGAGGCAAGTGTATTCCAATTTGCCAAAGTCACAAATGGATATTTCTTCGGTAACGTTTGTTCGTAATTGGCCAGCTTTTGAGAGTTCCAAGTTTCATCGGCACGTCCATCATACGGCGTAACAAAAATTAATTTATGTCCTGGATTCAGTGTTGCGATCAATTCTTCGATTCTTTTTTCATAGTCATCAAATGTGTTGGTCCCACAAGCGATGATAACGTATTCTCGTAATAATTTTTTCTCTTGCTGACTTTTCATGACTTCATTGGCTTGTTCCATGCGTCGGCCGCCTTCAGCATCTACCCGACTATCATTGATTTGATCCAAGATTGCCTGTCTGACACCCAATGTCACAGAATCACCAATAACGCTGATTCCTTTTACTATTTGATACTCGTCGGTCGCTTTTTTATCTACTAAATCTCGCATCTCTTGCATGGCATCTTCATCTTGCTGGAGATGGCTGATCCAAAGTTCTTTTTCTAACGAAGACATTTCGGGTGCTTTGGAAGCGACGGTAACTGTCGTAGTGAGCAGCAATAAACCGACTACTGCAGCCGGCACTCCAGCATACTGCCAATTTACCGAAATTTTATGAGTAAAAATTTTCGGTTTTTTTCCCACTAATAATGGTTCCAAAATATAATAAGAAATTGCTGCAAACAATGTAGAGAGTAAAACAGTCAATAATACTGCTAAATGATTGTCTAAGCGATTACTAAAAATCGTATAAAAGGGCCAATGGAATAAATAGATTCCATAACTGATGTCTGCAAAGAAAACCAAAAGCTTCGGCTCTTTCACATTTGGTGTTTTTTCATGCAAGACCCGAGCCGTATAGATCATCACTGCTGTTGCCAGACTAGCAACTAGAAAATAAATAAGATAGGTCAAACGTTGGTCGAATTCGATAAAACGACCTAACACCAGCAAGACAATCAAACTACTGAAAAAAAGGATTAGTGTCTTCTTTATCGTCCATTTTTTTACGGTATTTTCAAAATTTTTCGGTACATTCTTAATACCTGTCATGGTCGCTAAAAAAGCTCCGATGAAAAATGGGAAACTGTGTGAAATACTAGAAAAATAAATCGGTGTGAATTCTTTCAAACCAAAAGCTCGAAGAAACATCGTCAAAAAACTGGCAATAAAAAATAGAAGCGACACTAGCGCAAGCAACGCTCGGAAACGACTGATTTTCAACCGAGGATCTATCTGTGAATGATTGATTCTTCGTGCAATCAAATAGACCAAAAGTCCCCATATCAAATAAAAATGAACCTCTACCGCTAACGACCAAGTATGGACGAATAAATGCGGGAAAAAGGAATTCTCATAGCTTCCACCGGTTGCGATCTCGAAGTAATTTGTCGTGAATCCCAATGCTGCAGCAATTTGTCTACCAATATTAGCAACATAGTCTTTCGTCACTAAGAGTGTGAAAGGAATCGTTAACAAGACTGCTAAAAGTAAGGAAGGAAAAATTCTATCTAACCGTCTACGATAAAAACCTAATAGATCAAGTGACTCTTTTTTCTCCAATTCATCGATGAACAAAGCTGTAATCAAAAAACCAGAGAAGGTAAAAAATACGTCAACGCCAATAAATCCTCCAGGAAATTGTGTTATGTAAAAATGATACAACAAAACCAGGATCAACCCTGTTACCCGAATACCACTAAACCATTTAATCCTCATTTTGTCTGATACACCCCGTCTTTAAATTTTCCTTGATAAACGGCCCCATTTTCCACTGTCAGTGTCCCCTGACCTTCTGCTTGACCATTTTTGAAATTCCCGACATACTTCCACCCATCTTTGGCTATATATTTTCCTGGTCCGTTGAAATAACCATTTTTAAAAGTTCCCTTATATACACTCCCGTCATGAAAATGCAAAGATCCTTGCCCGTTGAATTTCTGTCTCACAAGATCACCCGAGTATTTAAGCTTTCCTTGATCCAAAGCAACTACTGCATCTTTTTTACTCTCGACAGGCTGCATACTTATCACCGCACTTACAAAGATCACTGCCAACATTACCCCAACCCAAATTTTCTGCCTTTTATCCAATTTCATTTGTAACTCCTATCCCATTTCTATTTAATAACTCCTAGTGCAACCAAAAACAATTTCATCTGCTATAGCTTCTTTTTCTATAAGAAAACTATTGCTTTTTTATAATTATTATAAGCTAAAATAGTGATCGATAACATCTTTTATTTTGTTTTACCTATCCTTTATTCAAAAAAATAGAATCACTGTGACAAAATCCATATTAGAGGCAGTCTTGCTTTTTTATCCATAAAAAAACCGCTCAGATCGACTTTCGTAAATCTGAACGGTTTTTAGAAATTCAATTTTTAAGCGCCTTCTACCATATCACGGCGTTTGTATCCTAAATAGCCGACAAATAAGAAGACGATACTGATAACAGTGATCACTGCAAAAATTGTTCCATCAAATTCTTCCATCGGTAAGCGTGGAATCCAACTTTGAATCGCCGTTTTTGAGAACCAATCTGGCAAATCTAAGATTCCGCCGAAATAATTCAAAGCAAAGGAATAGCCTAGATAAGCATAGATTACTTTTCCAAATTTTGGCAACCAGCCTAACGCTAAAGCAGCCAAACCAATATAAAATAAGATGGAAGGGAGAAAATTGTATCCAGCAGCTAAGAAATCGGTCAGATCCATAGTCGATTCATTTTTCATCGCAGAAATCGCCGTTCCACCTAATCCCGCTGATGCTAAGCCAATGCCTACGACTCCAGCAAAAACAGCTAAAAATATCGTTGTCCAATATAATTGGCCTCGCGTAATCTTCGTTACATACAGTTGGCTCAGATGCAGTCTTGTTTCTTCTGCAAATAATTTATTGACCACCGCGATTGGCAAGATTGTGACTAATCCAATCATTACCATCATGATCGTTGCCGTAAAGGATTCTTCAATGGAAACGCCAGATTGAGTGAACATTTGTTTCATCAGTTCATTTCCGCCAAGAAAGACTTGCATATCTCCATAAATGGAGCCATACGCAGCTCCCATAACGACAAATGCGATCAGCCAACCAATCATTACTCCTTTATTAATCTTGAAAAACAAACCAGGTACAGAAAGTAGTGATTTCTTCGCTGTCGCACGCCCTTCTCGTTCAGGAAGATAACCTGCGCCCATGTCGCGATGTTCTTCCAACACAAACGCAAGTACGGTAAAAACAAGACTAAAAATCAAAGCAAATAATAATGGTAGCCAGTTATTTTTTGTGAAAGGATAGGTCAAGTAAATCCATCCCATTGGATTGAACATTGATAGATCAAGATTAGACACATCTGTTCCGGCGCGCACGATATACAAAAGTCCTATAAGACTTAATGTCGAGCCGGTTGCTCCAGTAGAGGTCGCCATAATCTGCGACATCACAAGTGCCAATACACCACCGATAATTCCCGCCAATGCAATTGATCCTCCGAACAAGAAAGCTCCTTCGGCATCAATCGTTTTTACACCAAAACTCATCATGAGTCCGCCGATTAAAAGACCTAATAAAAGATTGATCAACAGCATCTCACTGATAACAGCTAATGAATTGGCTTGTCGTCCTACTCGAAATGAGCGAACCAATTCAGTCAAACCTAATTCTTCTTCTTTTCGCGTGTGGCTCACCACATGAAGTGCTGAGATAATCATTGCGAACAATCCGCAAAACAGCAACATCTCTTGAGCATACATCGCTCCTAAAGTATAATCCGTACCTATTTTGATTGGTGTAGGTCCAACCATCGAGATCATCGCTGGATTTTGCATCGTTTCAAACATCCCTAAAAGACCTTGTCCTTTAGCAATCTCTTCAAATGCTGGTACAAATGCTCCTGAGAACAAACCCAAACCTAAAACCCAAACAATTATTTTTTTCCAATCGCGTTTCACGTATTGAATGAACAATACGTTCCAACGGGCAAATTTTTCATTCATTTTCTTTTCCTCCGTTCCGACAATCAGCCTTCGTAATGACGCATGAATAGATCTTCAAGCGTTGGCGGTACAGATTCGATTTTTGTCACACCTAATTTGGTTGCCTCGGTCAGAATCGTATTCATCGCTTCATTGTCAGCAGAAAAAGTTGCTTTGCCGTCTTTTTGAACAAAATCATGCACGCCAGAGAGCGTCGCAAGTTTCTCAATATCGCCTTCTGTCACTAATGTAACTGTTGAGCGAGTCAAATGACGCAATTCATCTAATGTACCTGTTTCAACTACTTCTCCACGTCGAATGATTGCTACTTTATCTGCTAATCGTTCAACTTCACTTAAAATATGTGAAGATAATAGAATCGCTTTGCCATCATTTTTGATTTTTTCTACTTCTTCTTGGAATACTGCTTCCATCAATGGATCTAGTCCTGAAGTCGGTTCATCTAAAATATACAGATCAGATTCAACTGAAAGTGCAGCAATCAAACCGACTTTTTGACGATTTCCTTTAGAGTAACCTTTGGCTTTTTTCTTTGGATCAAGTTCAAATCGTTTGATTAAATAATCGCGCTTTGCTTTGCTCCCGCCGCCATGAAGTTTGATAAATAGATCAATGATTTCTCCACCAGTCAGGCTGCCCCAAAGAGCAACATCTCCAGGAACATACGAAATTCGTTTATGGATTTCTAGACTATCTTTCCAAACATCTTTTCCGAATATTTGGACATCTCCTTCGTCTCGGTTGATGATTCCTAGCAGTGTACGAATCGTCGTTGACTTTCCTGCTCCATTTGGTCCGATAAAACCAACAACTTCACCGGCTTTTACTGTGAATGAGACATCTTTCAACGCCTGGAATTTACCAAATTTTTTTTGCAAGCCTTGTACTTTTACAATTTCTGTCATGGTACATAACTCCCTTTTCTTTTGACATGATTTTATAACGAGCTTTCCAGTCTGAACAAAACGCACCTTTTTTATGAACTAATACAATATGTATCATTCATAAAATACCTCTTTATACTTTGTTTCAAACCAAAGTTCTTTTACAGCTCCAATAATATTCTTT
This sequence comes from Enterococcus dongliensis, assembly GCF_031927985.1. Lineage (NCBI taxonomy): Bacteria > Bacillati > Bacillota > Bacilli > Lactobacillales > Enterococcaceae > Enterococcus > Enterococcus dongliensis. The sequence continues at coordinate 69,125 of NZ_JARPZC010000005.1, read as the reverse complement.
TTTATTTTAACAGTCAATAAAAATAATTTTAAATTTAAACCTATAATTCCATTGTTAGTTCGTATTCTTTCCTATATAATATATACAAAGTTAGTTTTGAACTATAATAAACAAAAATTCTTTTTTATAGAAAGTAGGCATTTTTAATGGATGGTTTTGAACGAAGAACAGAAGAAAAAAAGAAAAAAGTTTTACGAGCTGCTTTTGATCTGATGAATACAGATACGGGAATCGAGAATTTAACGATCGATGCCGTAGCCAAAAAGGCCAATGTAGGAAAAACTTCTATTTTTAAATATTTTGGCAGCAAAGAAAAGCTCATTCATGAAGTCTTTATCCGGTCAATGGATGAAATGGGGGAAAAAGCTAAAAAAATCATGGAGAAAAATGCATCATTTGAAGAAACTTTGATCGCCATGAGTCAAAATAAAATCGATTACCTCGAAAAAATCAATAAACAATTTTACTTAGATTTAATGAGCTATTACACTAAAAAAGAAGACAGCGGCTTTACCCGAATGATGGAAGCTTATACAAAGCAAAGTTTTGGCATTATGTTGGATTTATTCCATCGCGGGCGTAAAGAAGGAAAAGTCGATTTAAAATATTCAGATGAATTTTTGATGTTGTATTTTCAAGCCATGATCGAAGGCATCTCTAATCCGCAGATTTATGAAAAAATCCTGCCTTATACAGCGGAATGGACTGAGCTGTTGGTAAAAGGAATCGCTCCGAGACAATAGTTTTGTGAACAACAAAAGAAGAAATACTCGCCGAATCCACAAAAAAATAAAATGCATGAATACAAATCAGAATCGATTCATCTGCTAGGTGCATTCGAGATACATATTCACAACTAAAATGTGATGCAATTGTCTCAGAGACAGCCGCTTCTCACAGATTGATCGTAGTCGGCTTCTTTTCTTATTGACTACGGATTTCTTTATTAAACGGTTCTTTTAAGATTTTTCGAGAACAATTATTCGTCTTAAAAAGAAATTCATAGTAGAATATACTTACTTATTGGAAGTAAACTTTTCTGATAATTAGTATATTAAGGAGGTCATCTATCGTGAAAAAAATTGGCTTTTTGAGTTTTGGGCATTGGATGGACCAAGGATCCCTTGTTAAAACAGCGGAAGATTCTTATTTGCAATCAATTGAATTGGCTGTTGAAGCTGAAAAGATCGGAATCGACGGTGCGTACTATCGTGTCCATCACTTTGCAGATCAAATCGGTTCGCCGTTTCCATTGCTTTCAGCAATCGGTGCAAAAACGAATACGATCGAAATTGGAACTGGCTTGATTGACATGCGTTATGAAAATCCATATATGATGGCAGAAAATGCTGGATTGACAGATATCATCACCCAAGGAAGAGTACAATTAGGTGTTGGTCGCGGATCACCCGAACAAGTGCTGGATGGTTGGAAATATTTTGGCTATGACTACAGTGAAGAAGAGATCAAAGATGTGACTCGCGAACGAACTTTGGAATTTTTACGATTGATTTCCGGCGAACGTTTTGCTGAACAAAATCCACAGCCAATGTTTCCGCAAGCTCCAGGAAAATTACGGTTAGAACCTTACTCTGAAGGACTGCGGCAACGTATCTGGTGGGGCGCTGGTTCGCAACAAACAGCGACTTGGGCGGCGCAACACGGAATGAATCTACAGTCGTCAACATTGGTGAACTATGAAACCAATGAACCCTTCCATATCCAACAAGCAAAACAATTGCGGGCTTATAAAGAAGCTTGGAAAGAAGCTGGCCATGATTTTGAACCTCGAACATTAGTGACGCGTTCTATCCAACCGATTACTACGGACTTGGATCGGCAATTGTTTGGCAACCAAGGCAGTGATACAAATTACGATCAAGTTGGTTTTCTTGCTTATCATCAAAATCCAACAATCTTTGGTAAAACCTTTGTTGGCGAACCTGATAAAATCGTTAAAGAATTAGCTGAAGATGAAGCCATCAAAGAAGCAGATACCGTATTAGTCACCATTCCAAATACTTTAGGTGTAGAGTATAATATCCACTTGCTAGAAACACTTGTAAAAGATGTTGCACCAGATTTAGGTTGGCGCTAATTACCCAAAGATTCGTAAACTAAGCAGATATTTTATTATTGAAGAGCTGATGTAGACATCTACATCAGCTCTTATTTGTTCCTAATCTATGGAGTAAATAAAACTTTTTCTCTATTGAGCAATAATAATCAGTCTAAATTTTTCTCAATTACTACTCTTCCTCTAGAGCAATTATTTGTAAATTTTTATGGAACAGATGATAATTATATATTATGATTGTCAGTCACTCTTATTTTTATTCCTGTCAATAACAATCAAAAAAATTTTAGGGAGAAGGTATTATGAAAAAAAAAAATCAGCCGTGAAGAAGTTCAAAAACATTTGATTGATGATGCCTATTTCAAAAAAGGTCACCACTCGTTGAATATTTTTCAAACAATTATTGCTATTTTAAGTTGGCTAGCCGTGCTCGTCCCTTTTATTTGGATCGCTTTGCCGTTTATATTCCCAAACAATACAAAATTGAAGCATTTTTTAGTCTATAAAGATGAATTGCAACTGCTAAAATTTTTAGAAATCTTTTTAGGAATCGCGTTTGCGACTATTCTGGTTGTTTATATCCTATTAACGATTTGGAACAATCATCGGTTCAAAACACTTTTACAAAAAGCTACCCAATACGACGAAGACCAGCTAGCTATCCGCCGTCAATTGTTAAAAGAAGAGTACGATAAACGGTTTGGACCCGAAGAATTCCGTAAAGAAGTTTGTTTTTATTCAGTCAAAGAGGAACAAAATTTTAACACAGACTTTATTCGAAATCTATATGAAAAGAATGGAGCTAAGTTATGATCGCTTTATTACAAATGAGTAATCAGGTGCTGGATACCAGCTTTTTCATCCTTTTTCTGCTTTTGATTACCTATCCTGTGATCGGCGGATTTGCATGGTTTATTGGAAATTTATGTTATTCTTTTTTGTTTAAACGCCGCCAAAAGGAATGGAACGAAATCCCTGAAGAAATCGAACCATTTATTACAATCATGGTCCCTGCACACAATGAAGAGATCGTCATTGAACATACGATTGATTATTTAATGACCAAAATCAACTATGAGCATTACGAAGTCCTTGTCACAGATGATGGTTCCACCGACAGCACACCGGAGATCCTCACAAGCTTGCAAAAAAAATATCCTAAGCTTCGAGTAATCCGGATTGAAAAAAAACAAAGGAAAAGCGCATGCTTTCAATATCGGACTAGGTTTTGCCAAAGGGGGATTGATCTTGAGCAACGATGCAGACACTGTTCCTGAGCCAGATTCACTCAATCGCTATATCAATTATTTTTTACGTCCCGATTCAACCAATATCTCTGCGGTAACAGCCAATATGGACGTACAAAATCGCTCAAAACTAATCGCAAAATCGCAAACTGTTGAATTTTCCAGTATTGTTGGGATCATCAAACGGACTCAAATCGGGGTATTAGGCAGTATTTATGCCTACAGTGGAGCAAATACGCTCTATCGAAAAAATGCTTTAATCGATGTAGGGCTATTCAGACAAGATCGCGCAACAGAAGATATCAGTATTGCTTGGGATCATCAAATGGATGGTTGGCTGTCTTTGTTCGCTCCTCAGATTATGTTTTTCATGGAAGTCCCTGAATCGTTGACAATGCTTTATCGACAAAGAAAACGCTGGGCCAAAGGCGGAACAGAAGTCTGGTTGACCAACTTTAGAAAAGTCTTGCTGCATCCATTTAGAAATATTGGTCGGACTGTAATGTTCATCGATCAATCACTCAGCATTATTTGGTCATTCTTTTTCTGGATCTCTTCGATTCTTTTTCTCTGGCAATTATTGGCCGCCGGATTCTCAAAAAATCCGGAAGATATTTTCCATATCTTGACGTTGTCTTTTCTCTTTATTTGTTTTGAAATAATTTCAAGCATGTTCCAATTGATCGCCTCTTTAATCGTTGATGATCAAGGAAAAAAAATAAAATATCTCTTTTTTGCACCGCTTTATATGCTGTTTTACTGGATAATGAATGCACTGACGATCGTCACTACCTTCATCCCTGCAGTTAAAACAATCATGGGGCTAGGTTCTGGTACGTGGAAAAGTCCTGAGAGAAAAGGAACTGCCAATACTACATCTGATTCTGAGAAAAAAAATGACTAGCTATTACTGCTTTTCTAAAAACTAAAAACAGGGAGGGAAAATATTCAATTTCCCTCCCTGTTTTTTTGCTGATTTTCCAAATAATCCTTTTAATAAATAAACGGTATTTTATCATTCATGATCTGTTCTGTACGTTCGATAAAGTAACTACGAGATAAGTCTTGTCCTTGATTAACATGAATCATATGCTGATTGGCTAATTCATCGGTGTAATCTTTTAACGCGTATGTTCGATAAGTTTGATAATTATCGCCAATGTAGGTGATTGTCGGCCAGAATTCCACGTGTTCAAATGTCAGATCTTTCTTTTTTGTGTTGTAATCGATCGTCCAACGGCCCATCCCGCCAAGCATCCGATCATTTTCTGCTTGAGAAGAAATGAAATTGCCTAACGAATACATTACTAACGTTTGGTTGCCAGATTTCCCTGTCAGATAATCCATCGGCTGGATAACGTGGGGATGACCGCCAACGATCACATCTACACCTGCATCGCTTAAACGTTGAGCTAACTGTATTTGATTTTCATTTGGAACAAATTGATATTCTTCGCCCCAATGCATGCTGACAATCTGGATATCACTTTGTTCTGTCAATTGTTTCATATCTTGCGCTATCTGTTCTTCATCAATCAGATTAACTAAATACTCTTTGCCTTCCGGTAGTTCTATCCCATTTAATCCATACGTATATGACATCAAACCAACTTTTACGCCTTTGATAGTTTTTACTTGTAGACGATTGGCTGCGGCAGATTTTTGTGAGCCTGTCACAGTAATATCAGGATACTTTTCCAAATACTCCAACTGCTTTACAATCCCTGCTTCGCCCCGGTCCATCGTATGATTGCTAGCGGCTGACAACCAGTTAAAACCTGCTGTATGCAAAGAGTCTAATACTTGCGTCGGGCCATTAAATGCTGGATAGCCTGATAGTCCCAACTCTTCACCTGCACAAATCGTTTCTAAGTTAATATAAGCGACATCTCGATCTTTGTTCAAATACCGTGTCGGTTCATACATTTCATCAAAACGGTACGTGCCATCTGATTGTTTCAGATGTTCATAAATATAATCATGAATCAAATTGTCTCCAACCGCAGAAAAATCAAGCTGTACCGTTGCATCATTCGGCTGTGTTGTTTTGGCAGAATGATTTTGTTCCGTTTTTCCGATTTCTTTATTCCCACACCCACTGAGAAATAAAAGAATCAACACACTCATCTTCAACATATTTTTCATCTTTTTAACTCCTAACTCGTATTGATCTACTAATCATCTTACCTTACACCAGCCCAATAGCAAAGTCTCCTTTGCTTGATTTCATATAGTATGATGAAACGCTTTTATTATGTTAGGATAATTTAAAAGGAAGCGATGATTATCACTAAATGCCTATCAAAAGGAGTGGTCTAGCATGGTTGAATATCCCATAACGCAAATCGTTGATATTTTAAACAAAAAGAAAAGTGTTACTGAGCATGTAATGGACGTTGAAGTTGTCGAATTATACCAAGAACTTGAGGTCTACTATCGTTCAGCCTTAGATAAAGTAGAAACAAAACTACTAATCATTGATCGTGAACTCAGCAGTAACAGTCATCAAGGAAGAAAAAATATGATCCATCAACTTCAAAAGAGAATCAAGCGATTTAAAAGTGTTGTAAATAAGTTGAACAGTAAACAGTTGAATTTTTCAAAAGATACGATTATTAATAACATTAGATACGATTATTAATAACATTCATGATTTTGCCGGATTGAGAGTCATTTGTTCTTACAGCGATGATATCTATACACTGATTGACTCCCTAAGTCATCACCCAGATATAAAAATTTTAAAAATAAAAAATTATCTGGAACATCCTAAACCCAGTGGGTATCGCAGCGTACATGTTCTTATTGAAGTCCCGGTTTATTTCCTTAAAGAAACAAAACAAATGACTGTTGAAATTCAATTTCGAACAATCGCCATGGATTTTTGGGCAAGTTTAGAACATAGTTTACGTTATAAAAATGACTGGAAGAGCCCCGAGTTGTCAGAAAAACTACAAACTATCGCAGATAATATCAATGATTTAGAAAATGATATGTTGACCATTCGAAAAGCGATTGATCGTTTAGATGATTGATTATTGAAAACCAGCTCTATGCCAGTTTGATAGTAGCAAACAAGCCCTAACTTATTTTTAAGCAAAAAAGACAGTCGAACAACAGACTGTCTTTACTACTTTTATCATTCATCTATTTTATTATTAAAAGGTTACGGTTTGATCGGCCCACTCCACCATTTCAACACAGTCGACCATAGTTGAGATTGGACAAGAAGTCTGCTCTTCTAAATGACGTGATTTTAAGCACGTGCCGCAGGCTAATAATTCACCGCCCAGATCTTCTAATTTTTTCATTTCAGCTGGGACATCATACTGCTTATCTTGGATACTTTCAATCTCGACCGCTTCTCCCATTAAAAAGAATTTAACTTCATGTTTTTTCTTCAAAGCAGCTACCCCAAAACGAAAAGCATTCCAGGCTTTTTCATGTTCTTTTGTTTCTAAAATGATTGCTAATTTCATTTTTTTCACTCCTTTAATCACTAAACTACCTACCTGTTCAATCACTTCAAAGTATAGCCCTTTCAACAATCAAAAACAATCCATTGAAAAAAAGCCAATCTTACATTGAACCAGAAAAAGTTCTAGGCAAAATGTCCCTTTCCTATTTTTTACACAGTTTTTTTATTACTCCTGTGAAATCAAACGCATAGTCTCTTTGAACTATGTTAAACTATACACATACTTTGATTACCTAGTTATAAGAAGTTGAGTATTCTATTTAAGAAGGAGAATGATCTTGATAAATAAGGAGTTTTTCTCTAACTGGTCTCAAAATCCAATCTCAAAATCCAAACAAGAAAAAAATTATGACCCTCGTTTTAATCATCGCTGGCTGCTTTTCTTTGGTTATGCTTATCAAATTTTTAATGACGAATAACTTGGCTTGGTTAGAAGGCCAATGGCAAAACCAAACAGAAACAATCGAGTTAACGACTGTCAATCATGACTATACAACTTGGGACATTACAGAAAATGAACATGCGCTTCTTACTAATGGACTTGTTACAGTGGATTCAAATTCAAAAAACCTCTTTTTAGTCAATCAGGCCCAAACTAAAAAAATCCATGTCACTAAGCTCAACCGACATAAATTAAAACTAGAATTGATTTATCGTAAAAAATTTTTAAAACAGTGATTCTGCAAAAAAAGAACACGCCAAATCACTTGTTTTCAATTTCTACTCACTGATTCTTTCTAAGAAACCAAACTTCTTATCTTGATCTTTTTCAGAAATACATACTATTATCCTAAAGAATTTACAGTATATAATTGATCACAAAAGAGGATAATTTCAATTCACAGATGATTATAAACTGCCTCGTCACGGTTGTTCTAATATCGCTCATTCTACAATCATTGCCAGCTGGATTAGGTTTTCAATGTTTAAAACTACCTACAATATAAGAAAATATACTTGTTAGATAATCCAACGTTGAATCATCTCTGCATAATAAAAAAGCTGCGACATTTTACTGTCACAGCTTTTGCTCACCAGCCGCCTGAGGCACCGCCGCCACCGGATGAACCGCCGCCAAAAGAACCCCAAGATGAACCGCCACCAGATCCATTATCATTATTGGACCAGTTTCTCGAATTATAATTTGATGCTAAGTAAGCGGTTGTTAAAATATCCCCATTTCCTGCATACAATGTGTCACCGATCAAGATACGGCCGAAACGTTGTTTTTTCGCATAAGGATTTTGTAATAGTTTTCCTTGAGTGATTGCACGGTTGATTCCGCCCACGGATAATCCAATCAACAGTCCGCTTAATAATATATTATATAGTTCTGTCTGTTTACTAAGCTGCTCTAATTCATCATCTTTTGTAATCGCAGACATTGTTGCTTGATAATTTTTGTAGGTAGTTTTCAAGAAAGTACTAGCCCGTAAAAGATTGATTACCAAGAGCAGACTGATTAGCACAAGTAGGGTTAATACCACGGTTTCCATCCAATGGACGACTATTAGTTGTGTCCGTTGGCTTTCTAACTGTTTTATTTGCGAATCAACTAACGCGGTCTTTGTATTCATGATTGCAAAGACCTCATCTAAAACTTGGTTGACTCCCTTATCATACGCTTCATCTTTAAATGCTTCTACAACATCATCATTATTGATGATATCATCTGCCTTACCATCTGGAAGCAAGCCTTCTAGACCATACCCCACTTCTAAACGAAATTCTCGTTCATCCAATGCAATCAAATATAATACGCCATTGTTTTCCGTCTTATTTCCAATTCCTAATTGGTTAAAGATTGTATTGGCATAAGATTCAATATCTTCTCCACGAGGCAATTTTGGTACTGTAATAACTTCTAACTGGGCACCGTTTGTACTGGCGGCTAGTTGTTTATTCAATTGATAAATTTTTTGTTCCGTCGTTTGACTCAGCATATTGGCATTATCAGAAACAAAGATATTGTTTCTATTGATTGTCAGCTGGCCATCTGTTCCATCGATTGCTACTTGATAACGATTGGCTTGTTTAGGATATTCTTTTAAATTTGCTAAATTATTATTCAGTGTCGTTTTGAAAGATTGTTTATCAGCGACTTTTTTGCCTGATAAAATATCGGTTCTTTCTTGTTTTAAACTAGTTAACTGCTGATCGTACGCCTCTTTTTTGTTACCATATTCGTTGTTTGTAAAAAGAGTCGAGAGGCCAAAACCACTAACTACTATAATGATTACTAAAATTAAGGTCAAGTAGCGATTGCGTTTGCGTAACTTACGATAATTCCCAACGATTTCTTGTTGAAGTCGTTTCCCTGAAATACGCTGCTTTTGCATTTTTATCACCTACTCAAAACTAACAGCTGGCACTTCTTTTGCATCATCATCAGCCTTGAAGTTTGTTTTTTTCTCAAATCCTAACATTTTTGCCGCCATATTTTTTGGAAAACGAACCAAGCTTTGATTGTATGCATTGACTTTCTCAATATAATTTTTTCGTTCAACAGAGATCCGGTTTTCAGTACCTTCTAATTGAACCATTAATGTTTTAACGTTTTCATTTGAAGCTAATGTCGGATAATCTTCTTGGATCACATTCACCATCGTACCTAATTCTTGAGTAATCTGCTCATTTGCGGCATTTTTTTCTGCAGGTGTTTGTGCATTATTGTAAGCTTTTCGTGCCTCGGTGATCTCTTTAACGATTTTTTCTTCATGATTCATGCTCCCTTTGACACTGTTTACTAAGTTAGGGATTAAATCTGCCCGCCGTTGCATCACATTTTCAACTTGCGACCATTTTGCATCGACAGTATTCTCAGCAGAAGCCAATGAATTGTAAGTCGTCACAAGGTATACTCCGATTGCCAAAACAATTATAGAAATCCCAACGATGATACCTGAACCTCTTCTTTTCATCTGTATCCCAACCTTTTTCTGATTTTTTCTTTGTGATTGAGCTAATTATAGCACTCACTGTCACAGAAGCCTCAGACTTTTGACCGATATTTATATTCAGAAGCAGTGGATTTTTCCGTAAAAAAATTGTAAGCCCCAGCTCTGATTAACGAGGGCTCACAATTCAATTGATTATCTAATAACTACGGCATATTTTTTCAAATGATAACTGGTTTCAAATTTATCTGCGGCGACCCAATATTTTCCAGCATTTGGATCTGATACATGATAGGTGTTGTTGTTTTGGTTATAGCCATCCAACGTTATGACATGCGCATTGTCGATCCCCGTACCCCAAAAATAATTTCCGTACTGTGGCTTGGCAAAATTCAATGTCACATAGACAACGAGAGGATTTCCCTTGCGTAGTTCTTGTTTCAAGGTAGCTACAGAACTGCCAGAAATATTTGCAGCCGTTCCGTAGTTGTTTGCCCAATTAGTCAACGGTGCTGGGAAAATTGATTGATACACTCCAGACATCACAATATCTGGGCGCCCCGCGAAACCATGATTCGGATTCTTATCTGCGGCTAAAGGCATTTCTTTAATGAACGTTTTCAACGTATGATTTCGTGCATACCCTTTTACTTGCAAACTTTGCAACAATACCGCTGCTTCACAGCCCATCGGCAGTCCTGCAGAGTTTTGATTGATGTATGGCGCATTTAGTAACACATAATCCGTGGTCGTTGATTGTACAGCCTTCCATGCAATTCCTTCATTGCGCCAACCAGCTCGAATCAGATCATCTCGTTCATAACTATATAATGTATAGTGATGCGTTCCCGTTTTTGCATTCGGGTTATACAACCGATACAACGGCTCTCCATTAGTTGGTGAATACCAAGAGACTCCTTCATCACGCCAGCCGGCTCGTTTTAAATGATCACGTTCATTTACATTTAATGTGTAATGATGATCGCCGGCATTTGGATTGTATAATCGATAGACTGGCTGACCACTTGATGGTGCATTCCATCCGATTCCCTCGTAATGCCAGCCAACTCGCTTCAAATGATCGCGCTCATATGTATTAGCAGTATAAAAATGTTCACCCGAATTTGGATTGTATAAACGAGCCATTGCGATTCCGGCGGCACGAGCAGAAATCGGTAAACAAAGTAGTCCAATCAGTACACCCATCAACAGACTAATTTTTTTCATTTGGTCGCTCCTCCGATCGCATTATCTTTTGACTCACACCATTGACGAATAAATTCTGCACATTTTTCGATATCATCAAAAGTGCTTGTTTTTCGCCGCATCAAATAAAAACTCCGCTTGAAACTATCATCCAATCTTTGATGAACGATCCCTGCTGCTGCTCGTTCAGAAATCACTGAGCAACCAAATCCTTGTTTTAACAATCCTACGATCACTTCATTATTTTGGATTTCCATTACAGGCGCATCGATGTCTTTTTCTTCCAAAAAACGTTTCGTATAATAGTAGACACCCGATGTATTTTCTCGAACTAGCCACGGTCCTTTTTGAGGATCGCCAGCTAAAACTAATTGATCTTCCATCAAAGGAAAGCGATGGATATTTGGTGCAGACAGTGGTTTTTCAATAAAACCAAGATCCACCGTGTGATGTTCCACTGCTTGTAAGACTTCTAACGAATTCATCATTTGAACACTGAAGCGAACTTGTGGAAATTTTTGATATAACTGAATCAAAAGCGGCGGCAATACATAATTGGCAAAGGTATGGGAAGCTCCAATCGTACAACGGATAATTTGTTGTTGATTTGTTTGGACTGCTTGATACAAATTATCCCATTCATCAATTAAACCGATGACTCGTTCATATAAGATCTCTGCTTGCGGCGTTACCAAAACTTCTTTTCGACCGCTGCGGATAAATAATTGGATATTCAATTCATTTTCTAATTGTTTGATTTGAGAAGAAACTGTTGGCTGAGAAATAAATAAAATCTCTGAAGCCTTAGAGAAATTTTTGGTCTCATATACTATTTTGAATGTTTCGAGCCACTTAAACATCGTAATCACTTCCATTACTTTTTTCTATCTAAATTATTATATCAATAAATTATAATAATGAAAAATATTGGTTATACTTTATGAGATAACTAGTGCTTTTTTAAATGAAAAAATAGTTGCCTCTCTCATTAGTAGCAGCGACTATCAAGAAAGGATCGACACGATGTTTACTAGCACAAAAAATAAAATAAGACCATTGTTACCAGGATTTTTATTGTCTCTGGCAGTCGCAATCGTTGCGAAATTATCAGCACTTCTCCTGCCGCAGTTAGGAGGAGCCACTTTAGCGATCTTATTGGGAATCATTTTAGGCAATACTTTATTCAAGCAACCTATTCTAGCTATGGGAACTAAATTTTCGGAAAGTCGCTTATTGGAATATTCCGTCGTCTTACTCGGCTTCACCGTAACTTTTCAAACCATCGGCGAAATGGGCATCAAAGGATTATTCTTTATCCTTTTGATGATGACCGTTGTTATCACAGGCGCTTACTTGATTGGCCGTAAGTTAGGATTCAACGAAAAAATGGCCTTGATGATGGCGGGAGGAAATGCGGTTTGTGGTTCTTCTGCAATTGGTGCGATCGCCCCTTCCATCGAAGCAAAGGATGAAGAAAAAGGACAAATTATTACACTTGTCAATTTATTAGGTACTGTGATGATGCTGACCTTGCCTTTTTTAAGCATAACTTTGTTTGGTGATAGTTTATTACCTAAAAGCGCCTTGCTTGGCGGAACGCTGCAATCTGTTGGACAAGTTGTGGCGGGAGCGAGTCTTGTGAATCCAGAAACTGTTAAATACGCGATGCTCTTTAAAATTACACGAATCATCTTTTTAGTTGTTGTTGTATTTACCTTTGAACGCAAAGTCCAACGTGATGGATTAGTTGAAAAAACAGGGGGAAAGAAAAAATTCCCAATCCCTTGGTATGTTACTTGCTTTTTACTTTTTTGCATCATTAATAGTTTCTTTTCGTTACCGTTGCTTTTTAGTGATGGTGCTCATTTTATCAGCACTTGGTTTGAAACGATTGCACTAGCAGCGATTGGACTGCGGTTAGATTTTCGAAAATTTTTAAAAGAAGGTCCACGTTTCTTACTTTATGGTCTATCTGTAGGAACACTGCAAACAATCGCAGCTGTACTGTTTATTTTTCTTTTACATATCTAAAAGAATGTATCACGACAGTTAACATTAAATAATCCGCATGATAGCAAATTATTTGCTCTGCTTATGAGCGTGCTATCATGCGGAATTTTTTTCCTAGAATTTCTATTATCGCTGCTTTTATTCAACAACTGCGACAACTTCGACTTCGACCAATGCGCCTTTTGGTAAATCAGCTACACCAACACAAGAACGACTAGGTTTTTCATTATCAAAAAAGCTTTCATACACTTGATTAAATGCAGCAAAATCAGAAATATTCTTCAAAAAACAAGTCGTTTTTACAACTTGGTCATAACTTACACCGGCTGCTGCTAAGATTCCGCCGACATTACGCAAAACTTGGTATGTTTGATCTTCGATAGAGTCTCCAACTAATTCACCATTTTCAGGATTTAATGCAATCTGTCCTGAAGCATACAACATCCCTTTCACGATTTTCCCTTGAACATAAGGACCGATTGCTTGAGGTGCCTTTGATGTTTCGACTGTATAGACTGCTGGTACTTGAAAGTTTACTTTAGTAACATTGTTTTCCATTATTTTCCACTCCTTTTTTATTAACACGACTCACAAGTTCGTTCATTTTTTATGGAACGACTTTGAGCTAACTATGAATATTCCTAACCAAGCTTTACTAATCAAGAGAACTTTCTGACAAAAAAAGCATCTCACTTAGCTAAGTGAGATGCTTGGAGAATCCCACTCAACAAATGTCAAACAGGACTTCAAACCGTTTTATCTAAAAACAGGTCTCAAGTCCTCAGTCTAATAATAATGATCATTTGTCTAGTAGTCATCGCGTTCATAGAGATTCTCCTTTTCTAAAAATTAGATTCGAATGAAAGTTTAGTTAATTTATGATTGTAATCATAACGGAGGTTTTATCATTTGTCAACAAGTTTAAAGAATTTTCTGATTTTTTAAATCTCTCAATTTTGTAAGCTGATTGTTCGCTTATTCCATGGCAAGTGTTTTACACTTTTGCTATTGTGTTATCAAAGAAAGAGAGGGATTTTTTTAATGAATAAAGGAATGACTGGTTTCCAGTTAAAGGTTTTAGGGGTCGTGACGATGGTATTCGATCACATTGGACAATTTTTTCTATTCTTAGGAGTGCCGATGTGGTTCCATTGGATTGGACGGATTGCTGCACCGATTTTCTTATTTGAAAGTTCAGAAGGATTTGTTCATACACGTAACCGCAAAAAATATATGTTTCGTTTATTAGCCGGCTATTGGTTAATGGGTATTATTAATTTAATTTTGAATAATTATTTTGCAATCGGTGATGCGATCGTGATTAACAATATTTTTGGGACATTATTCTTGGGTACTGTCTACATGCAGGCTTGCGAATATTTTAAACAAAAAAAGATTCTAAAAGGGTTGCTCTGGTTTTTTGTTCCGATCATTCTCAGCATTTTAGCGCTAGCATTGTTGTCCAATGATAGTCTGTTAAATTCTAAAATTGGTCTGATCTTTTTCCAAGCATTCACTTTAGTAGTTCCGACATTAATGATGGTTGAAGGCGGCGTTTTATTCATTCTTCTTGCCGTTTTATTCTACCTTTTCCATGGCAAGAAACCGTTGCAGATCATAGCCTTAGTTCTTATAGCAGCGATTACTTTAGTGACAGGCGGCGGCATTCAGCATGCCTTTACCTTTAATTACCAATGGATGATGTTCTTAGCAGCGATCCCGATCATTCTCTACAATGGAGAAAAAGGACGGAGCATGCGAAACTTCTTTTATATTTTCTATCCGGCACACATCGTACTTTTTGCCATTATCAGTTTTTTCATTCAACGCTAAACTTGACCTGAATGGCAAAAAGATTTACAATGCTGTTTGTGAATAAATCGTACAGATAACACGCAGCGCGTGTCGAGAGAGAGGCGGTTTCTATTAATTTAGAAACCTCTCTCTTTTTTTGTTCCTTTCTCTTTGATAGAGAAAACGCAGTGTACGAACATTCAATCAAACGAACGAGACAACCCTGGATTTTATCCATAAAAATCTTTTTTAGAGTCTTCAAACTGGGGTTGATTGTCTTAAAGTGAGGGAATTATATGAAAGAAAAGAAAATCCATTTGTTGTCAGCTGTCCTTGCCACCGGCATCATGTCCTTTGCAGGTGTTTTAATTGAAACAGCTATGAACGTGACCTTTCCTACCTTGATCGAACAATTCGGTATTTCCACCGGCATGGTGCAATGGGTCACGACCATCTATCTCTTAGTAATCTCCATCATGGTTCCTTTTTCCAATTATTTATTGAAAAATTTTTCCATTCGTAAATTATTCGTTGTAGCAAATCTCTTTTTCATTGCAGGGTTAGTGACCGATCTCTGGTCACCGACTTTTACTATTTTATTAGTTGGGCGTTTACTCCAAGGAATCAGTACAGGAATCGCTTTGCCATTGATGTTTCATATTATTTTGAATTTTACACCGATGCATAAACGCGGCACTATGATGGGCGTGGGAACATTGACCACTTCTATCGCTCCAGCGATTGGGCCAACTTATGGCGGAATCATGACCGCCAATCTTTCTTGGCACGCGATTTTTTTGTTTTTATTACCAGTCTTAGCTATCTCTTTAGTGATTGGTCTTTTCGCTATTCCAGAAATGCCGGTCAAGAAAACTGGCGCATTGGATCTCATCAGCCTGATTGGCGTCGCACTGCTTTTCAGTGGATTACTGCTATTTTTAAATCAACTTGGCAACTGGTCAAGTCTGATTTCATTAGTAATCGGCATTGTTGGATTACTGATTTTTTATCGCCAAGCAACTCGTGGGAAAAATCCCTTGGTACGGATCACTGTTTTAAAAAATAAAGCTTTTGTCTTATTTTTATGTGGTTTTTTAGTCTGCCAATTTTTACTATTAGGAATTTCTTTCGTCTTGCCGAACTTCATTCAGATTGTCTTAGGCAAAGATGCATTTATCGCCGGATTGGTGATGATGCCAGGCGCTGCAGTTGGGGCGATTTTAGCTCCGATTTCTGGCCGGATCTTAGATACCTTTGGTTCAAAAAAACCGATTTTACTTGGTTTAAGTTTTGCAATGGTTGGCTGGATCGCCTTGACCTTGTTATTACGTTCCCCACTCTTGCTAGGATTTGTTGCAGGTCATGTCTTTTATATGATCGGTATCGGCTTTTCTTACAGTAATTTGATGACTACGGGGATGAATCTACTTTCAGAAGCTGATTATGGCGATGGCAATACTCTGTTCAACACCTTGCAACAATTTTCCGGTGCAGTTGCTACTGCGATCGTTGCCACAATCATCAATCTGGCGCAACAAGCACAAACAGATTTTATCGCGGCAACTATTACCGGTTCACAACTCTCATTGCTTGTCTTACTCGGCTTACTGCTTGCTGTGTTTATCGCCTGTCTCATTCATTTTCGTAAAAAAACAGTGCTTGGCTAAAACATACATTAAAATTTGGCAAAATAGACGAATGATGGAAGGAAAAAACCTGTTTATCACAGGCTAATTCCAACTATCATTCGGTTATTTTTCTTACTCACTCTTTTTACTCCTCGCATTTTACAATCTCAGTTGACGTATTTATTGCTTCACTTCTTTTTATTTGTAAAACGAAAAGGATTGCAAATAAAACAATTACTGCTCCAAAAAGCGGAGTGTAGGCAATCCCTATTTTGTCAGTCACTTGTGCACCGACTGTTGATCCTAAGGTAATACCGACATTAAAAGCCGCGATATTGAACGCTGATGCTAGTGTAATATCTTGCGGCACATATTTTTCAGCTAATTGTACGACATATAACTGCAACCCCGGCACGTTCATAAAAGCAAACAAGCCCAAAATAATCGCCGCTAATAACCCTAAAAAAGTCGTTCCAATTAAGATAGTGATGAACAAAAAAAGCAGTGCAGCTAATAATAATCCAAACATATTAAGCAGTGAAGCAAGTGGTTTCTCATTAGCTAATCGACCGCCAATAGTGTTACCAATAGCAACCATCACTCCATAGACGATTAAAATGATCACCACTGCATTTGCAGAAAAACCAAAATTTTCCAAAATCGGAGAAAGATAAGTATATGCAGAAAACGTCCCGCCATAACCAAACGCAGTAATCAAAAAAGACAGCACTAAAGGTTTATTAGTAAATATTCGAACAAAACCTTTCAAATCGACTTTACCAGGAATCGGTAATTGATGCGGGACTAAGAAACTGCTGGCAATCAAACCAAGCAAGCCAACAACAGCAATAAAAATAAAAGACATATTCCACGTCGTTTGCTGGCCAATAAAGGTTCCTAGTGGCACGCCTGTCACTGTTGCAACCGTCAATCCAGTAAACATGATGGCAATCGCACTTGCACGTCGCGAGGGCGCCACAACATCAGCAGCAATAACTGTTGACACTGACATAAAGATTCCATGAGCTAATGCGGCCAGTACACGGCCTAGTAATAAAATCGGAAAAGTTGGGGCAAATGCGGCCAACAAATTTCCGCTAATAAATAGAAGCATAATACCGATCATCAAATTGCGCCGATTCCATTTTCCCGTCAAAATAGTCAACAGTGGCGCACCAATCGTTACTCCTAAGGCATACAACGATACGGTCAACCCCGCTTGAGCAAGTGTGACATTGAAACTTTTAACAATCATTGGTAACAAACCTACGCTGATGAATTCTGTTGATCCGATTGCAAAGGCATTGATCGCAAGTGCTAATAAAGTAAAATTGGGTGAAAGTTTCTTTTCCATTTTTTTCCTCCAGAAAAATTATTTGTAAGCTACGAGAAGATACTATATACTGTTGATGATCTTTTGATAAGTACCCACTTTTTTGTACTATAGGTACTTTTTAGTAACTTTTTGATGGTATCAATGTTTTGAAGGAGGAATTTTTTTTGGAAAATCGAGCATATATGATTGGAGTCGAAGCAACAATGGATGTTATCGGTGGAAAATGGAAACCAATCATTCTTTGTAATCTTCGCCATGGACCGATGCGTCCAAGCGATTTGAAGCGTGGTATCACTGGTATCAGCCAAAAAATGCTGACTCAGCAACTCCGTGAATTAGAAGATGACAAAATTATCGACCGGAAAGTGTATCAACAAGTCCCACCTAAAGTCGAATACTCATTAAGCGACTACGGTCAAAGTCTTTCAGATATTTTAGATAGTTTATGCAGTTGGGGCGAACAGCACGTCGCTCATCTACAAGAACAAGGACAAGACATTTACTTAAAAGCAAACTAAAAAACTGTGACGACTGTCACAGTTTTTTTAGTGAGATATCCTCTTGGATTGTTGCCCAATGATTTGTCGGACCATGACCATGACCAACAAAAATCGGCTGGCTGATTACTGCTTGAATAAATTTTTTCCCGACCACAATCGCAGTCTTCAAATCAGTCCCTTTGGCCAACTCAGCAGCAATGCACGCCGAAAATGTATCACCAGTCCCATGGGTATTGATTGTTTTAATGCGTGGTGCCTCTAACCAAAAACTTTCTCCGGAAGCCAGCAAAACAAAATCAGCTGCTTCTTTATTTTGGCTATGTCCACCTTTAACAACTACATTTTGAGTCCCCAGTGCTTGAATTTTTTTAGCTGCTTGGATCATCTCCTGATCTGTGGCAATCCGCTGATCAATGATCACTTCTGCTTCTGGTAAATTGGGGGTCACAAGCGTTGCTAAAGGCAATAATTTTTCATTAATCGTTTTTACTGCATCACTTTGCAATAAGTGATGCCCGCCTTTGGCTACCATTACTGGATCAACGACCAGTGGACCGAAATCTACTTGTTTCAATTTCTCTACGACTGTCTCTACTCGCTCTACATCCGCCAACATTCCTGTTTTAGCTGCTCCAATCACAAAATCAGCAGCTAAAGAGTCGAACTGCGCCTCAATAAACGTGCTGGGAATCGTCATGCTTTCTTGTACGCCGTAGGTATTTTGTGCGGTCAATGCCACAATGATGCTCATCCCAAAAGCCTTACGCGCTTGAAATGTCTTTAAATCCGCTTGAATGCCTGCACCACCGCCAGAATCAGAACCGGCAATCGTCACGACTTGTGGTGTTGAATTGATCATTGTGCTTCCTCCAATACTTCATTAATTGTTTGTTTTAAACGGCGAACTTTCTCACCGACATTTTGAGCTTTCATGATCTCGCTCACGATCGAAACGCCGGCTATCCCGCTTCCTGCAAGTTCAAGTAAATTACTTTCAGTAATTCCGCCGATTGCGACACTTGGAATCGTCACCGCAGCATTGATTGCCTTTAACATATCAAGTGAGGTGAGCGAGGTATCTTTCGTTTTAGTAGGAAAAATTGCACCAATCCCTAAATAATCCGCTCCGGCTTTCTCCGCTTCTACCCCTCTTGTCACTGTTTTAGCAGACACACCTAAGATTTTTTCGGGGCCAATCAACGTACGAACGACATTTACCGGCATTTCATCATCACCAATATGAACACCTGCAGCATCAACAGCTAAGCAAATATCCACGCGATCATTGATGATCAACGGAACATGATAATAATCTGTTATTTTTTTCACCTGTAAGGCCAAGTCATAAAATTTTCCTGTCATTAATTCTTTTTCCCGTAATTGAACGAGTGTCACACCATTTTTACAGGCTTCTTCAATCACCGCTAAAAATTTTTCATCACTAAAATCATAACGTCCTGTTACAAGATACAGAGACAAATCCATTATTTTTCCCATCCTCTCACCTCAGTCCACCAATTTTTTTCCATCAATAACGATAATTGGTCTAAGGTCGCTTGTCGAAAAGCAGCTAACCCTGCTGTTTTTTCTGCCTGCTCTCCACAACGATTAAAATAACTGACCGCAGCAATAACCGCGACAATTGGTTCGATTCCACCACCAAGTAAGGCTGCAATCAAAGCACCGACGATATCCCCAGTACCAGTGAATCGATCCAAAGAGGCTACGCCATTAGTCAAACGCCACTGATGGCCATTTTTGACAATTAAATCTTGACTACCAGTCGCTAAAAAGATTGTTTTCGGATATCGTTTAGTCAATGCTTGCATCGCTTCAGACAATTCATCAAGTGCTGCTGGATTTTGATCTAATGCACTGCTGTCTACGCCACGAGCTTGGCTTGATAATCCACAAAAATGACGCAGTTCAGAACTATTCCCTTTAATCACCGTCGGCTGTTCTGCTGCCAACTGTTGGCCAACTTGATTACGTGTCTGGCTCACTCCGTAACCAACTAGATCGACAACTGTAGGTTTTTTTGATTTATTAGCCAATTTTGCAGCAGCTACTAAACTTTCTTCACGTTCTTCTGATAAATGTCCAATATTCAATAACAAACTATCCGTCTGTTGAAATAATTCATCGAACTCTCTTCGATCAGAAGCCATAATTGGTTTTGCACCAATATACAATAAAGCATTCGCAACTGTTTCACACGTGACTTCATTGGTTATACAGTGGACTAACGGTGCCTCTAACAAGGGAAATACTTTTGAAATATCTGTCTTTATCATCCCAACATCCTTTCATTAAAAAATAAGCGCTGCCAACGTTTGAAGATTGCTGTTTCTTGCAGTTTTATCAAGACAATCCACGCGATTACCGAACCAATCAGTGTTGCACCAATAAATCTTGGTGTATAAATCAGCCAGTACAGCTCACTTCGACTACCGGTAAACCAGACCATCACTGGATAGGATAACAATGAGCCAATGAACCCAGTACCAATGATTTCACCGATCATTGAACAAATTAGGCGTTTTCCTATACGGTAAAATACACCGGCGAAAAAT
Source organism: Enterococcus dongliensis (assembly GCF_031927985.1). Classification (NCBI taxonomy): domain Bacteria; kingdom Bacillati; phylum Bacillota; class Bacilli; order Lactobacillales; family Enterococcaceae; genus Enterococcus; species Enterococcus dongliensis. Next base: position 48,379 of record NZ_JARPZC010000005.1, on the reverse strand, counting down.
GCACCAAATACTGCACCAGTCAGAGCTAGCGGCGGAATACCCAACATCGTCATTCGTACTAATCCGCAGACAAATGCCATCAAAGTGCCGTAAACTGGACCTAATAATACACCGGCAATAATGTTCATCACACTAGACATCGGCGCCATGCCTTCAATTCGCATCACTGGTGACAAAATAACATCTAATGCAATCATTAAAGCTAGCAAAGTTAATTTATGAATCTTGTTTTTTTCCACATCAAACACCCCTTTTTTATAAGAAAACAAAAGTGGGGTCTAAAAAAACAGAAAAACCCAACCAAAATAAAATGGTCGGGTACAATCAGTCATTAGCTACATTTCCCTGCGACAGTCTTAACTGTATCAGGTTCCATGGGTATAATCTCAGCCAAACAGCACCCCAAATGTTTCTCTTCAATTAGTTTGAGTATAACATACTTTTTTTTACTCAACTAGCTTATAATAAGAAAAAAAGGAACGGAGGATTTTATGCAACCACCAGATTTTTCTGTCATCCATCACATCGCTATTATTGTTTCAGATTATCAACAGGCACGGCATTTTTATGTCGACATTCTAGGCTTGCCGATCATCCGTGAGAATTATCGAGCAGAACGACAAGATTATAAGTTAGATCTACAGTTAGCCGGCGCTGAATTAGAAATTTTTGCGGTACAAAATCCTCCGCAACGTCCCAGTTTTCCTGAAGCCGCTGGATTGCGTCATCTTGCATTTAAAACAGCAGACATTGAAGCAACAGTTGCTTACTTAACAGAACATGGGGTCGAATGTGAGCCTTTGCGGACAGATGATTTCACTGGTGAGAAAATGACTTTCTTTTTTGATCCAGATGGATTGCCATTAGAGCTGCATGAATAAGCAAAAAAATCGAGCTGGCTCAGTAATTGAGCTAGCTCGATCTATTATTTTTCCACTGGATACTTGATCGCATTTTTCTTTAATTTCTCACTGATAATCTCGTCAATGTCAAAATCTAAATTATCTGCCATCATGTAAGAATAGATCAATACATCCGCCAATTCTTCTTTTAAACGTTCCGTTTGAGTTCGTGCTTCTGCTGAATCTTTCCCCTGAAAAAGTTCCAATAATTCTGCCGCTTCCAAACAGATTGACAACGCCAAATCTTTTTCATTGTGGAATTGCCGCCAGTTCCGTTCATCACGAAACTGATTGATTTTCTCCATACTGTCCATAGTTCCCCTTCTTTCATCCATAGTCTACCATAAAATTGAGGACCTCATTTTCAATCACGCGTCGATCGAATTAGTTGAAAAAATCATCCGTTAAATCTTATTTCAACTTCTCAAAAATTGACAGCCACTCAGGTTCAAAAACGATAACTGTTGTTTTAAACTGTTGATTTTCTGGTCTGGTTGCTACTTCATAAAGAATCTGTGCAGCAGCTGCTTTAGGATACCCATAAATACCCGAACTCAATACAGGCAATGCAAGCGAATGAAGCTTATACTCATGAGCCAAACGAAAAACGGCTTCATATGCGGCAGTCAATAAAACTTTTTCCTGATGCGCACCATCGATGTAGCGTGGACCTACTGCATGAATGACGTACGTTGCCGGCAAATCAAATGCTGGAGTGAGCACCGCACTACCTACCGTTGTCCCGCCAATTTTTGCCATCGCCTCTTTTAACTCAGGACCAGCTGCCCGATTAAGTGCGCCATCGACTCCGCCACCAGGAATCAAATCCGCATTTGCAGCATTGACAATTGCATCCACTTGAAACGCTAACTGTGAGATATCGCCAAGTTTTATTTCAATCATTCTTTTTTCGCTCCTTTTCTTCGTTGCGGCTTATCGATTTATTCATCTGATATTTTGATGATGATTTTTCCTCTTGCTCGACCTGAATCAGAATAATCAAACGCTTTTTGAATAGCTTCTAGTGGCAGAACTCGATCAATAATGGGGTGAATTTTGCCCGCTTCAATCAAATCAGTTAATTTAGCTAATTGTTTGCCATCTGGCCGCATAAATAGAAAATGATAACTGACTTGTGCTTTTTTCGCTAACTTACTAAGTTTATGACTAGCCAACGCTAAAAGTTGCTGCTTCCAATAAGACAGACCATACGCTTCAGCAAATTGTTTATTGGGAATCCCTGAAAGAGTCACAACTTTTCCATTAGGTTTAACAATCTTGAATGCTTTTTCCAAAATATCGCCACCCATCGTATCAAACACATAATCATAATCAAAAAGAACCTCGTCAAAGTTTTCTTTATGGTAGTCGATGACACAATCTGCACCTAGCTCTTTTACCAATGCCGTATTTTTCTGACTGGTTGTAGTCGCTACATAGGCGCCTGTTAATTTTGCCAACTGAATCGCAATTGTTCCGATACCACCTGAACCTGCTTGTATTAGCACTTTATCTTTTGCTGTAAGTTCCATAATCTCATACAAGGCTTGATAACTGGTCAATCCTACTAAAGGAATGGCCGCCGCTTCTTCAAAATTCAAATTCTGCGGCATCAAAGCGATGTCTTCTTGTGCGACTGCAAGATACTCTGCAAATGTCCCGATCCGCTCTTTCTGCACACGTCCATAAACTTTATCACCAATCTTATAATCTGTTACCTTCGCTCCGACCTCTACCACCGTTCCCGAAAAATCATTGCCTAAAATTAACGGCATTTGATATTTTAGCAATAACTTCATCTTTCCACTTTTTATCTTCGAATCAATCGGATTGATGCTCGCAGCTGCGACCTTGACCAAAACATCATTTTTTTGAATTGATGGAGCCGCAATCTCTGCTAATTCCAATTTTTTTTGCCCATATTCACGAATCAATGCTGCCTTCATTTTTTACTCCTTCTTTCTGAATGATCTATTTAGAAAATAGCCTATTTATGTCATAATCTAATATTTTCTAGCCTTGTGCTAGATTTATTCAAGTTTATTCGTTTAAACTTTTGAACCATTGTCACAAAATGTATCTTAGCTGATTCAAAATCTTTCGTCAACTTCTTTGTTTTGCTAAAAATTGACAAGCCAGAGCATTGATGGTTCAATGGTTTGAAATAATAAACAAAAGAGGGGCGCTCATGCACGATTTAAAACAATTACAAAATCGGTTTTCAGAAGCCAGTGATTTTTTACTTGCTTTAGGCGATGAAAAACGGCAAGCGATCATCATCGCATTATTAGAAGACCCTGCTTGTAAAGGACTGCGAGTAACTGAGCTGACTGAAGCGACAAACCTTTCTCGGCCAGCTGTTTCTCATCACTTGAAGATCTTAAAACAAGCAAAACTCATCAATTATCGCAGTGAAGGAACGAAAAACTATTACTACTTATCTCACGATACTACCGAGATCGATAAACTCAAAGACGTATTGACACTTGTCAGCACTATCATTGCAACGACTGATCACTCAGAGTAAAACCTATTTAGGCTTTCGTTTTTCCAATGAATCATAAACTTTATTTTAATCTAATCATTTGATCAATAACTATGAACCAAAAGACCCTATTTCTCAAGATGAACCGTTAGAGATAGGGCCTTTGTTTAAATAAGTTCTGGATGTTTGGTTTCAAAATCTGCTAGAATCTCTCGGACTTCAGCTGTTGCTTTTGTATTCATCAGCCGAACCCTTAAATCATTTGCTCCTGGAAATCCTTTGACATAAATTTTGAAAAAGCGATGCAGTCCAACAATCGAACGTGGGACTTGCTCTGCGTATTTATCTTGTAAGTTTAGTTGCAGACGTAACAAGTCAATCAGCTCTTTAGGTGTATGGTCTTGTGGTTCTTTTTCAAACGCATAAGGATTTTTAAAAATTCCGCGACCGATCATCAAACCATCGACGCCATATTTTTCTGCCAACGCTACGCCCATTTTCCGATCTAAAATATCCCCATTAATCGTAATCAATGTTTGCGGGGCGATGGCATCACGTAGTTTTATGATTTGCGGAATCAATTCCCAATGAGCATCCACCTTACTCATTTCTTTTCGTGTTCGTAAATGGATGGAAAGATTGGCGATATCTTGCTTCAATAAATGACTGATCCATTGCTCCATTTCAGCCTTGTCTGTAAAACCAATCCGCGTTTTTACACTGACAGGTAACCCACCTGACTTCGCTGCTGCAATCAATTCTGCGGCCACTTCTGGACGCAAAATCAATCCACTGCCTTTGCCACGTTCAGCAACATTGGGAACTGGACAGCCCATATTCAAATCAATCCCCTTAAACCCCATATCTGCCAACGCATGACTCATCTCACGGAAAAATTCCGGTTTATCTCCCCAAATATGAGCAACCATCGGCTGTTCATCTTCGGTGAAAACCAATCGCCCCCGTACACTTTCAATCCCATCTGGATGACAGAAACTATCAGAATTGGTGAACTCCGTAAAAAAAACATCCGGCGCTCCTGCTTCTTTTACAACATGCCGAAATACGACATCTGTCACATCTTCCATCGGCGCCAATATAAAAAAAGGTTTTGGCAATTCTGCCCAAAAATTATGTACCATATGTATAACTTCCTCCTAGCGCAATACGCGATCTTCTACATTTCAAAACAACGCTATTATACTAAGGTTTGTAGGAAGAAGCAAAGCGAAAGATCGAATCTGTCACTTAACAAAAAAACACGCCTCAAACGAGATTGAGCCGTATTTTTTGTAGGATAAACTAAGTTAAAATCGCTCGCAGATTTGCGCCAAAACCGCATTACAACTTCACCGCAGTTAGATCCTCTTTGGTTATCTTTGTTATATCCCCATTTTCATCTTCATAGAGTCTAAGTGCTAATTTTCTTATGATCCGTTCATTCAAGTTGCGAATCCAGCGACCATTACTAAAATCATTGGTCCGGTCAAAATTATGATGGACCAATGCAGAATAGTCATCTTCATCTACTATGTAGCTTTGCGCTTTAAGCTGAGCTAAGGAAATAAATTCTTTGATATCTGCTTTGATACTGCTTAGTCCAATCATTTCATTCAACTTCTCATAAGAAGTTTTCTCACCAAAGTAGTTGATTTTCATCTCATTTTAGAATCGGCTACATAGATTTTGTGTTTTCCGTCTCTGATAGAGCTTGGCATAATCGTTATTTTATTCAATTCTAGCTTTGACTGTTCCTTTACATAAACAATTGGATAATTTTCTCCTTCAGTCGCTGTATTTTCTATCACGACATTTTCCGCAACCACAGAGGATCCGTTGCTCACATTCAAACAATTACTTTTAGCAATTTGTCTGCGGATACCGATGTTGCGCAAAGTAACAGCAGCCTTATTTTTGACAAATAGCCCACCTTGAATGGTAGGGATTATTTGACCATCCTTTGTTTCGGCTAGTTGGCCTTGAATGGTGATATTCTTGTCTATGATGATATTTTCTTCATTCTTTTCAAAAACAACAAAAAATTCTCGTTCAATTTCCAGTGTATCACCATCTTTTGCTGCTGCTAAAGCCGCTTCAAAATCCCATGTAGATCTTTTTTTGAATAATGTCTTATTATCTGCCCCTACCAAATATACTGCCATTTCTATACTCCCTCTTTCAAACAGTTCCTTGCTTCTTATTTAAATTACACCTTTATTTTTAGATAGTAAAGAAAACAAAGAAGCACTTACTTAAAAATAAGTAAGCACTTCTCATTTACTATTTATTCATTATTCAAGTACAGTGACTTCCGATGTATCCATGAATTTTGAAGACATAACTTTATAAGTTACAGGAAATCCATTTGATCTGTCTCCTTCTTCCAATTGACCTTGTTCATTCACCCGAAACCCGGTAATCGAGTCTATTTGCATCTCACTATGCTCTACTCGAACATACGCATATCCTTCATGATCTTCTACAGTCAATGTGTACGGAAAGGAAGATCTTCCCATGCTGAATTGTTTGTCTAATACCGCACTGACCCACTCTTTTAATTGGCTTGCAGTTAAATTTTTTGTATCAACAATCGTATCTGAAGTATTTTCGGAAGAATTTTCCGCAGCCTCTCCCTCAGGCTCAAACGACCAAGTAATCGTATGGCCTTGATCTTCTGTTGTCCATGACTCAAATGAAATCAGCCCATTTTCAATAGAATAAGGAATTGTATGCTGGTTAACAGTCAATGTACGGGACGTTAATGTATACGCCGTATCATGATCGGGCCTGTAAGAACCTGCTAATCCAATGTGTGCGGTAGCCTCATCCATAAACCGAATATTAGCGACCCCATCATGGAACAAATTTTGCGGCGCCTTTTGCTCATCCATCGCTTGATTGACCGGTTCGCCATCATATAACATTGGTGATAGGACAAAGCTTTTTCCTATCAATAAACTCTGGGCGTCAGCAACGATAGCCGATTCACTATTAACCGTGCTACTTTGCATTTCTGAACTGCTGCTTGAACGCTCGATCGTTGTACCACTAGATTCTTTCGTAACACTACTCGTTTGTTCTGTAGATTTTACTACTGTTTTATCTGATTTTTGACAAGCACCCAACAACAACGAACTAACTAAAAGGCTTCCAACCACTAATCTTTTCACTTTTTTCATCCCCAAACAATGTAATGATAATACTAGTTATATAATACCAACAACAACTACCTTTAACAATCAATCCTATGAATAACTATGCTCAAAAACAAGTGAAAAATACGAGAAAAAAGACACCCTCCAAAAAATGGAAAGTGTCTGAAACGTTGATGTAACAAAGATTAACGTTTTGAGATGTGACTCGTACTTATTACAAGTACTTCTATCAATAGAAATACAATTATATCAACATTACAAACATCTAAAAAACAGTTTGATATGGATAAAATAGGATTAATATTGATATTACTTGAACCAATTTGAACCAAAGATGAATGGTAGTTGAATACAATTTTCTTACTAGTTTATCAATCTTTTTTAGAGTTATTCCTCCCCTCTTATTTATTTGAGACCGTATTGATGGCTGGATAGCTGTCTAATAGGGGTTTCAAGGCCAGAATTAGCTAAGCTACTAGATTCTCGAATAATTGTATAAGCCGGTCACACCTACTTAAATGTGATTGAGAAGGTCAAATATAGGGTCAAAAAATACTCGTCAGTATGTCAGATAGATAAATCCAATTTTACGCCAAAAGCAGATTCTTTTCTCTTAAAATAGTAAGAGCCATCGAAGATTTATGTTTCACTTCGCACGGCTTTTACTTTAATTTTCCAATTTATCAAAAGGACATTTTACGTCTTTTTATCTTTTACCGAGATAGATGACAGTTGCTACTTAATCTAGCAAATTCGCTACACGACTTTTTATATCATCTCTAATTTCTCTGAATTTATTAATGATTTCTTCTTCTGTTCCAGTTGCTTTGGCTGGATCTTCCAAATCCCAATGAGCATGCTCAATCCCTTTTGGAATTACTGGACATTTGTCTTTGGCATCACCACATAGCGTAATAATTAGGTCTGCCTGATTAAAATAATCCATATCGATCAAATCAGATGTTTGCGTAGAGATATCTATCCCTTCCTCAGCCATTACTTGAACAGCTCTAGGATTTAACCCATGTTGTTCAATGCCGGCACTTTTAATTTCAAATTCAGCAGTTGGCAAAATAGCTTTTCCATAACCTTCTGCAATTTGACTACGACAAGAATTGCCTGTACATAAAAAGTAAATTTTTCTCATTGTTATTTCCCTCCGATATCAGACAATTCTGATGGATTTTGAATGAACCAATTTTTTGTGCGATTAGATATTTTAACTAACAGTAACATGACTGGTACTTCGACTAAAACGCCAACTACAGTCGCTAACGTAGCGCCGGATTGTAACCCAAATAATGAAATAGCTACTGCAACGGCTAATTCAAAAAAGTTACTTGCGCCGATCATACCTGCTGGTGATGCAATATCATGCGGTAGCTTCCAAAGCTTAGCCCATCCATAAGCGATTGTAAAAATAAGAAAGGTTTGGATAATTAATGGAATCGCGATAAGTAAAATATGCATAGGGTTAGCTAAAATCTTTTCTCCTTGGAAAGAGAAGATAATAATCAATGTTAATAATAACCCCATAATGGTAACCGAATCAAATTTCTTTAAGAAGACATTTTCAAAATACGCTAAGCCTTTATTTTTTATAATTATCACGCGTGTGAAGAAGCCTAATAATAGCGGTACAACCACAAAGAGCAACGTTGATAGTAAGAGTGTCCCCATTGGAACGGCCACATTGTCAACACCTAGTAAGAACGCTACGATAGGTGCGAATAGAAATAGAATAATCAAATCATTGATAGCTACTTGAACCAAGGTATAACCTGCGTCTCCCTTTGTTAAATAACTCCAGACAAAAACCATAGCGGTACATGGTGCTGCGCCGAGAATGACTGCTCCGGCAACATATTCCTTAGCTAGATCCACGGGAATTAGATTTTTGAAGACAACATAAAAGAAGAAGGCTGAAATGGCATACATAGTAAATGGTTTAATCAACCAATTGGTTACACAGGTGATAATTAGTCCTTTGGGTTTCTTTGCTGCACGAGCAATGCTAGTAAAATCAATTTTCAACATCATCGGATAAATCATTAACCAGATTAATATCGCGGTTGGAATAGAGACTTGATAATACTCAAACTTACTTAATGTGTCTGCCACAGCTGGAATAAACTTCCCAATCAACACACCTACTGCCATACATAAAATAACCCATAAAGTCAGATACTTTTCAAAAATCCCTAATCCTTGTTTTTTATTTTCAGCGCTCATTTTTTCCTCCTAGTGGCTTACGCCTTCTTTCGTAAAATATTTTTGCTTAAATTTCAAAGCAACATTTACTAATGCGATGAGTACGGGCACTTCAACTAGTGGACCGATAACGGCTGCAAAAGCTTCCCCCGAATTAATCCCAAAGACGTCTACTGCCACAGCAATCGCTAATTCAAAGTTATTACTTGCTGCGGTAAAAGAGAGCGAAGCTGCGACTGGATAACTCGTGCCCATTTTATTAGAAATGAAGAATGAAACGAAAAACATAATAATAAAGTATAAAAATAATGGAATGGCAATTCTTACAACATCAAGAGGTAATTCAATGACTTTTTCCCCTTTAACAGAAAACATAATCACGATTGTAAGTAACAAAGCAATTAATGTAATTGGACTAATTTTAGGAATGAATTTTGTTTCAAACCACGTTTTCCCTTTGAATTTAAGTAAAAGAAATCTTGAACTAATCCCAGCAATAAAAGGAATTCCTAGATAAATAAAGACACTTTTGGCAATTTCACCCATAGTTATATTTACCGAATGTGTTTCTAAACCTAACCATGTCGGCAAAACAGTCACAAATATATAGGCAAATAGCGAATAGAAAACAATTTGGAAGATCGAGTTAAAGGCAACTAAGCCTGCCGTGTACTCACTATCGCCTTGAGCAAGTTCACTCCAGACAATGACCATCGCAATACATCGAGCAATACCAATCATGATCAGTCCAACCATGTAGTCTGGATAGTCATGAAGAAAAACTACCGCCAGTACGAACATAACAATGGGACCGACGATCCAATTTTGCACTAAGGAAAGCAACAAAACTTTCCAATTCTTGAATACACGCCACATTTCTTCATATTTCACTTTGGTTAAAGGGGGATACATCATCAATATTAGACCGATTGCAATAGGGATAGAGGTTGTACCGACTTCTAAATGGTTAATCATCTTGGGTACGCCGGGTAAGAAATAACCTAGGCCAATCCCTACAGCCATTGCGATAAAAATCCATAAGGTTAGATATCTATCTAATAATGATAATTTATGATAATTTTTTTGTTACTTGATTCACTTATTTCATCTCCAAAGTTTCTAGAATTTATTTTATATCTTCTAACTTCAATCCTGTCAATTCACGTATTTGTTCGATAGTTGGATATTTCCCTTCCAGATAAACTTGTCCATCTACGAGAGTCAGCGGCAATCCTTCTACTCCAGATTCTTTCAATTTTTGATTGACTACTTCACTTCTGACAAAGGCTTGTGGATTCTGTGACAAATTTCTTCTATAGATTCGATTTTCCTCAGACGCATTGACTTCTTTTGTGATTGCCGTAATTGTCAATAACTCCTGATCCACAGAGGGACCACACACGCCGGTAGGACAACACATTGCCGGTTCATAAATTTCAATTTTTCTCATAATTATCATAACCTCCATTTAGATAGATAAGTCCCTTTAAGAAAGAAACTCATCTATCGTAAAAGTAAAACGTTTAGTGGACGAATTCTGCTTCAAAATCAGACACCCATTCAGCCACTGCAAAATGCCCGTTGGATACTTCAGCCACTTTCTCTATCCATTCAATCTCATTGGCTGCCCGAGCTTTTAAAATTACGTTCGATGTGTCTGTCGCATACATACTCTGATTGACTAGCCACCATGTATGAGCAATTTTTGCTCTATCCAAATCCGCATCAAGCCGTAATGATTCATAAACAGGCGTCGTTTCAGGTAAGGTGACCATTAATACTTCAGTTTCAGCCTTATTTTGTAAACGCGGCAACAGTTTTTTGATAGATGCTGGAACTTCACCAGCACTGCGTTCGACCTCTTTTGCATAGCTTTGGGTAGAATCTAATAATAACAATGTATGACCGGTTGGTGCGGTGTCTATCACAACAATCTCATTTTCAGCCTTATCGACAATCTCAGCAAAGGCTCTGAATATGGCAATCTCTTGGGTACAAGGGGAACGCAAATCTTCCTCCACATACGCAACATCATCCGCACTCATCGTTTCTCTTGCTTTGGCTAAAACTTCTTCTTGGTAAGCTTGCAATTCCTTTTCTTCATCAATATGGCTCACAAAAATTTCTTTAGTCTCTGCTAAATAAAGGCTTAAGTGATCGGCCGGATCTGTTGTCGCTAAATGAACTTTCTTGCCAGCTTTTGACAAAGCTTTCGCTATTTGAATCGCAATAGTGGTCTTCCCTACGCCACCTTTACCCATTGTAAAAATAATTTTTTTATCTGTTGCGATAAAATCAGCGACAATCTCACTGAGTGTAGGCAATTCAATCGCTGGATTTGTTTGTTCTGAAATCGGTGGTTGATTCTTATCAAGTAAAGTCCGTAGATTCTGGATACCTGTTACGTTGTACGCTCGTAACGGAACATAGAATTGCTCAAATTTCTTTAATCCTGCGGGCATCTCACTTAAATCTTTTTGTTGTTGGTCGTAAATCGTTTGTGAAATAGGATCATCCGCTGTTTCAAGTAATCCATTAACAATTAATTTTTGGCTAAGAATACCTAGTTGACTTAATTCATCAGACGCTCGAGTCGCCTCGATTATTGCCGCTTTTTGAGGGCGAGTCACTAACATTAGTGTAGTCAATTCTTCTTGGCTTAACGTTTTAACTGCTTCAGCGTACATCTCTTTTTTATCGCCTAAACCAGATAACTGTCCTAGACAAGAAACACCTGTCGTATTTTCATCTAAGTAATTACTCCACGCAGAAGGCAGCTGCAGCATCCTTAATGTATGACCGGTCGGAGCCGTGTCAAAAATGATGTGATCGTAGGCTTCTTCAACAGATTTATCTGTCAAAAAATTTGCAAATTCATTAAAAGCCGCAATCTCCACGGTACATGAACCAGACAGCTGCTCTTCCATGTTTTCTAATGCGCTATCGGGTAGAATCCCTCTGTAAGGACCAACAACACTTTCCTTATATTCAGCTGCGGCCGTCACTGGGTCAAAATTAGCTACTCTCAAATTAGGAATGCTGTCGATCGTTTTTGGTTTATTGGTCAATTCTGTCTGAAATACATCTTGCAGATTCGAAGCAGGATCCGTACTAACCAACATCACCTTCGCGCCATTATCTGCTAAACTTGTCGCTGTCGCACAAGCAACCGTTGTCTTACCCACGCCACCTTTACCAGTAAAAAATAAATATTTTGTCGGATTCAGTTGATTTAATTCATATCGTTGCATATTTACATCTCCCTTAGCAGCAGCCAGATCCGCCACAACAACCGCCTGTCTGTTCAGAATTTTGGTTAACAAATACCAACCCAGTGTAGTTAGAAAGTTCATCTATTGTTGGATACGCACCCATTTTAACAATGGCACCATCTATCACTGTAACTGGCAAGATTTCATTGCCTTTTTCTTGCATCACCTTCAACACAGTCTCATTATTGACAAACGCATCTGGGTCGCTGGTCAAATTGTGACGAGTCGCTTCAATTTGAAAGACTCCCTGTAGCGCTTCAAAAACTGAGGTAATCATGAGCAATGTTTCATCCACTGAGGGACCACAAACACCGGTTGAGCAACACATTGCTGGTTCAAATAGTTCTAATTTTTTCATGTACTTCTTCTCCTTTTTCTACACATTCTTTATTCTGACAGATACACGTTTGCTCGTCATTAGACAGCAGTTGCATCATTGAACCCAAAAATTCTCTGACAAACTCTTCTTGTAACGTATAATGATGCCATTTCCCTTTTTTACTGACTGAAATAATTCCAGCTTGTTCTAGCACCTTCATATGATGAGATAGTGTTGGCTGAGTAAAGTCAAAATGATCCAGTAGATCACATGCACAAAGACTGCCACAAGAAAGAAGATCCACAATCTTCATCCGTTTTGGATCAGCCATAGCCTTTAATAATAATGATGTTTTTTCATAGTTCATAGCTTTTCTCCTTCATATTGATAACTATCTATGTATAAAATATAGATAATCATCTATGTTTTGTCAAATGTTTCTGTCTTTCAGCTCAAATTACTTAGTTACTCTTTTGGGCTCGATTAAACCAAGTTTGAAAATCACTACTCTATAGATTCATCATTCAATCTTTACTGTTCCCTGTATATTCAAATGATAACTTGAATATAATAATAATCTATGATACACTTCATTCAAATATCAATTAGAATAAAGGGGGGAGCTGTATGAAAAACGAAATTTGTGAAATCTCATGTGTTCATGAAGATAAAGTTTTACTAGGAAAAGAAAAGTTACAAACTGAAGATATTTCGAGCTTGAAAAGTGTCTTCAAAATTTTAGCTGATGAGAATCGCTTAAAAATTATCTACGCCCTAAGTTATGAGGATGAATTATGTGTATGTGATATCGCAGCAACTATTGAAGCAAGCGTGGCAACAACCTCACACCATTTATTATCATTGAAAAAGAATGGAATTGTGGTGAGTCGGAAAGTAGGGAAATTGGTTTATTACTCTATCAAGAATGATAAATTTGTCCAACTACTAAATTCCAAACTATATTTAGAAGATGAGGTGCTAGTATGAGTGAAAAAAAACAAGTCTATCGGGTTGAAGGATTGAGCTGTACGAATTGTGCGGCAAAATTCGAAAAAAATGTTTCTCAAATACCAAAAGTTACCGATGCAAAAGTAAATTTTGGTGCCGGAAAAATCTCTATCGAAGGCGAAGCGACTATTGCAGAAATTGAAGCTGCAGGAGCTTTTGAGAATCTGAAAGTTCAGTCCGAACATGATACAGAACCTCGCATTGAAACAAAAGAGCCTTTTGTGAAAAGAAACTGGAACCTATTGGTTTCACTGTTTTTAATTATTTTGGCATTAGTATCTCAAGTAGTTAACGGTGAAGATGCGCTATTAACAGAAGGATTATTTATACTAGCGATTATTATCGGCGGATTTAGTTTGTTTAAAGAAGGATTTTCAGACCTATTTAAATTGGATTTCTCAATGGAATCTCTTATGACAATTGCAATCATTGGTGCTGCAATTATTGGTGAATGGACTGAGGGCTCAATCGTTGTTATCTTATTTGCAATTAGCGAGGCTTTAGAACGATTTTCAATGGATAAAGCAAGACAATCAATACGTTCCCTAATGGATATTGCTCCGAAAGAAGCATTAATTAGAAGAAATAATGTTGAACAAATGATTAATGTTTCAAAAATCGAAGTAGGCGATATTATGATCATTAAGCCTGGACAAAAAATTGCTATGGATGGTCAAGTCATTAAAGGCCATTCCTCAGTGAATCAGGCTGCGATTACCGGTGAATCTGTCCCTATTGAAAAAAATATTAATGATGATATCTTTGCAGGAACGATTAATGAAGAAGGTGCACTTGAAGTCAAAGTAACAAAACATGTAAATGATACGACTATTGCAAAAATTATTCACTTGGTTGAAGAAGCACAGGGTGAACGAGCACCTGCTCAAGCATTTGTCGATAAATTTGCGAAATATTATACACCCACCATTATGGTGATTGCCGCATTAATCGTCATTGTTCCCCCATTATTTTTTAACGGAGATTGGAATACTTGGTTGTATCAAGGGCTCTCTTTATTAGTTGTTGGCTGTCCTTGTTCTTTAGTAATCTCAACACCTGTGTCTATCGTTTCAGCAATTGGAAACTCTGCTAAAAATGGTGTTTTGGTAAAAGGCGGTATTTATCTTGAAGAAATTGGTGGCCTCAAGGCCATTGCCTTTGACAAAACAGGAACATTAACTAAAGGAACACCAACGGTAACAGATTTCACTACAGTTGATTCAAAAGACGAAGAGAAATATTTCTCAATTATTACAGCATTAGAATCATATTCTCAACACCCTCTCGCGTCAGCAATCTTAAAAGAAGCTGATAATAGAGCGATTTCTTATAAATCAGTAGTTGTTGACGAGTTTACTTCAATTACTGGAAAAGGAATACAAGGAAACATTGAGGGAATTACCTATCTTGTAGGGAGTCCAAAGCTTTTTGAATCTATTTTAACAGATAACTCGAAGATTATTGAAACTTACCAAAGACTTCAGCAACAAAGAAAAACAGCGATGCTCTTAGGGACGGATAAACAAATTTTGGCAGTCATTGCGGTAGCTGATGAATTAAGAGAATCAAGTAAAGCAGTCATTGAAAAATTACATGATTTAGGAATCGAGCATACGATAATGCTGACTGGTGATAATGCTACAACTGCTCAGTCAATTGGAAAACAAACAGGTGTAACTGAAATAAAAGGCGATTTGATGCCTCAAGATAAATTAGATTATATTAAATCACTCAAGGAAACCTATGGAAAAGTTGCCATGGTTGGTGATGGTATTAATGACGCGCCAGCATTAGCTGCCTCAACAGTCGGTATCGCAATGGGTGGTGCTGGAACAGATACAGCTTTAGAAACAGCTGATGTTGCTTTAATGGGTGATGACTTACAGAAACTTCCCTTTATTGTTAAATTAAGTCGCCAAACATTGAGAATCATTAAGCAAAATATTACCTTCTCATTGGGAATCAAACTATTAGCATTATTACTTGTAGTTCCCGGCTGGTTAACATTGTGGATTGCTATCTTAGCTGATATGGGGGCAACTATATTAGTTACCTTGAACGGCTTACGACTGATGAAAGTTAAATCTAAATAGACAAGTAGTAGCATAAAAAGAGGAAAGACTAGCGACGGCAGCGCCGTATAAGCTAGTCTTTCCTCTTTTTAATGCTGTTGCAGGACGGCGTAGCCGGACGGCATGGGCAAGCCCCTCTTTCTAACAGGGGGCTAACAAAGAACAGGAAACTGTGACAACTACCCATTTGGGAGTGTCCTAGCAGTGTTTTCTTTGTCACATGCTTATCAATCTTGTCACCTTATTTTGATTGCGGATACGCTGCATTTAACAGGCGTTCTTTCTCGATTTCCATTGCGAATGGAAGATAGAGGTATTGTTCTTCTAATAGGTATAGATTATCTTCTGTGTATTGATAGGAGGCTGTTTCTTTTGAATAGACTAATGGGGCGATTCGAACATCGCCGGTCAATTGATTGATCGAGTATAGAAGGATGGCTTTTTCAACAAGTTTCTTGGGCAAATGTTTCCCAAAATAGGAATAGGATTCTTGATTTGCTAAATAGACGAGTAAGCGATCCATACTAAAGTTGGAGAAGGTAAAGGGCATTATGTGCAGAATATGATTTTGATTATCATGGTGTAAATAGAGTTGCGCTTCTTTACCAAAATTAGTTGAACCAAGGTAAAGTTGCTTTTTCTCATCGATACATTGGAAAGTAAACTGGTCTTGTTCGGTTGGTGGAATGAGGTTTGTAATAAAAAATTCAATCATCCGATCCATTTCTTTTTCACTAACAAGACCGGCTTGTTTCATTTCGTCTACTATCAGTCCTTCAATCTTAGGATCAAGCTTACCAGCCTTTTTTTGAAGCATTTCTAAAATGTATTGATTTTCTTGATCACCATACAAAAGATATTCGTTTGTGACATGACCCACCTCTGCAATTTGGTGAAGGGTTTCGGTTTTTGGAAGGTTAATTCCACGTTCCCAGTTATTGACTGTACTTCGTGGTAAATCACCAATTAGTTTGCCAAATTTCTCCATACTCAACTTTAACTCTTGGCGAATCTGCCGAATTCGATTGCCCACTGCTTGCTTGTCTATCTCCATGAAAAATCCTCCTCATGATAAGTTCTTAAATTCAGTATACGCTTGTACTTAAAAAAAGTCAAAATGTATTGACTTAAAATAAATACAGGCGTACAATCGATTTGTACTTAAAATAAGTCTGATGGTTCTTTGACAATTTAATAGCAGAAGGAGGTTTTTCTATGAACCAAGTCAATCAAAATGATCTCGGGGAAGCCATTCGAGTTTCTCGAGAAGAAAGGGGGTGGACCCAGCGATATTTAGCAGAAAAAGTGGGGATTTCGAGGTCGTTACTATCAAAGGTAGAAAAAGGAACGAGACGATTAAGTGCAGAAAAACTGAATCTTGTATTGGATAGTTTGCAAGAAGAGATTGTTCCAGTTAATCGTGTTTTGATTGATTATCTAACCATTCACTTTTTCTCGAATCAACATTTAAAGTTGATTGAAGAGATTATTGGCATGCCTATTGAACGCTTTGAGGAACTGGATTATGCGCCAAAGGGCTATATTGGGCAATATGTTTGGAATCAAGTAATCACGATTCGGTATTCCATTGATGATACGGTAAAAGGAACCGTAATGGAGTTTTCAGGTCAAGGCTGTAAACATCTTGCCATGCGTTTGAAGACCGCAAAATCAAACTGGCAAGAGTTCTTCCGTAAGGTATTAGATTATCAGGGAAACTTTACACGGATTGATTTTACTTTAGATGATTTTGTGGGGAGTCTCAGCATTCCAGAACTGAAGCGTAAGGTAACACTAGGCCATGTGTGGACCACTTTTCAAGTGAGTGAATCTCATGGCGGTACGGATATCATAAACAATGAATCAAATGGTGAGACCTTGTATTTAGGCTCAAAGAAGAGTCAGTGTCGCTTTTGCTTTTATCAGAAGGATTATGAACAACGAAAGCGACGAGGAATTTCTTTAGAAGAAGCAGAAGTAAAAAATCGCTTTGAACTACGGTATCGAAAAGAGAAAGCGCAAAGCTTGGCAAAGATTATTTCAAAAACCCATGATTTAACCAAACTATTCTTTGAGTTACTTAATGGGGCAATTTGTTTTTATGACCGTGCTCCAAATGATCCAGGTGCAAAAGTCGATGCCAAATGGGCAGCCTTTATTGGCAATCATGGCGCAATCACCATTTCTTTAGAAACAATTCCTCAAAGCTTTGAGAAAAGTATGAATTGGTTAATTCACAGCGTTTCTCCCACCCTCGCATTTATTCAAGAGGTAGATAATCATTTTGATTCAAATTTGATTAACGAGATTATTAGCTGTGGGGAACTTAGTTCAAGGCAGCAAAAAATATTAGAAAATTTGATTGCTGAGCCTGATTATTATCAGGAAGAAGTAGAATTTTATATCCAGTGTCTTCAAAATATGAAGGCAGAAAAAATACACAAAAAAAGCAAAGCACAGCTTACACATTAAAATGTATAAACGTACTCCGCCCTAGACAAGTTGAGTATAGCACATTTCCTTGTGTCAGCCAAAAAACATTTTTGGAAAGGAAATAAACTATGAAAAATACAATAACTACTTATGAATTGCCCTATCTACTTACTAGAGAACAAGCTTCTCATTTTTTAGGGATCGATCCAAAATCTTTTGATAAATTCGTTCGCGCAAACGATGAGTTAGAGCGTTTTATGATAGGAAGACAAGAACGATACACTGTCACTTCCCTCATTAATTTTATTAAGACGCACTCTATCTAGCTAAAATATCGTAGGATGGTTGATTAGATGCTTTTCGCCATGTAGAATGACGGTGTATTCAACTAGCATTTATCAACCATCTTTCAGTGAAAGGATTTGTTATAAATGCCTAGTATAATTAAACGTGGTAACTCATATAGAGCTCAGATCTCACTTTACAATCATGGTCAACATAAGAAATTGACAAAATCATTTAGCTCTAAAAAGGAAGCAACTCGTTGGGCTTTGGAAAATGAATTGGAGAAAGGAAATGGAAAACAATTAGCAGAGCGTACAACAACATTTGCTGACTTCTTTGAAAACTGGATTCATATCATAAAGAAAAACGATGTAAAAGAAACGACTTTTCAAAATTATCAAAGGACTTCTCAAGTGGTGAAGAAATTATTTGGCGATATACAGTTAAAGGATTTGAACGATATTGTAGTACAACGAAAAATAGATAAGTATGCAGAAACTCATTCTCGTAAAACCACTCATGAAGTACTATTGAAAATCAAAACGGCATTACGTGATGCTTATGCTCGTGGCTATCTTGCTACCGATTTTGCAAATTTAGTCAAAACACGAGGGAAAGTTTTAGATAAGAGAAACCGTGCACTTTCTATTACCGAATTAAAGAAACTGCGTACTTATGTCATTAATCATCGAGAAAATGAGTTTAACATTCTTGTACTCCTTGCCTTAGAAACTGGTATGAGACGCGGAGAGCTTTTAGGTATACGTCCCGAAGACCTCTTTGAATATGGTATCCATGTCAGACGTTCCCTTAGTCCAACTTCTGAAGATACCTCGTTAAAAACAAAAAATTCAAGACGAGATATTTCCATTAACCAAGAAGTCTACGATATTCTAAAATCTGTCCCGATTAAAGATAATGGATATTTTTTTGATCCTGACGGCTTTCAACAATCTGCTAAGCTCGCCAGATTACTGAAAAAACTAGATATTCCAAAAACTACCTTCCACGGCCTAAGAGATACTCATGCTTCTTTTCTATTTTCACAAGATATTGATATTGCCTATGTATCAAAACGCTTAGGTCATATCAATATTCAAACAACGCAGAACTATTATCTTGAATTGATGCCAGAAAAAAAGCACCAGCAAGATGCTGATGCTTTAAACCTCTTAAATTCTTTGTCAAATTTATAATTTGAACCAACTTGAACCAAAAAATTCTTGTAAACGTTGATACAATAAGGAATTGATTAACGTTTTGAGAATTGTGATGCTTTACGGGCTTTTTTAAGACCTGGTTTTTTACGTTCAACCATACGTGAATCACGTGTAAGTAATCCAGCGCGTTTTAGTGGTGCACGGAAATCAGGATCTACTTCTAATAAAGCACGAGAGATACCATGGCGGATAGCGCCGGCTTGACCTGCGTAGCCTCCACCGTTCACGTTTACGAATACATCGTATGAACCTGCTGTTTCAGTAACGCCAAATGGTTGGTTGATTACTAAACGTAGGTCAGCATGTGGGATATATTCTTCAACGTCTTTTTTGTTTACAGTAATTTTACCAGTTCCTGGTACTAAACGTACGCGAGCAACTGCATTTTTACGACGGCCTGTGCCGCTATATTGAACTTGTGCCAATGAATTTCCCTCCTATTTAAATTAAGTTTGTGATGTCTAATACTTCTGGTTGTTGTGCTGCATGTGGATGCTCTGCTCCACCGTATACGTGAAGTTTCATGCCTTGAGCGCGTCCTAAAGTGTTTTTAGGAAGCATCCCTTTAACAGAAGTTTCGACCAAACGGCGAGAATTTTTAGCACGCATTTCGCCTGCTGAGATTGATTTCAATCCACCAGGGAAGTTTGAGTGACGGTAGTAAATCTTATCCGTTGCTTTCTTACCTGTTAATTTAACTTGATCTGCATTGATTACAATTACAAAATCACCAGTATCTACATGTGGTGTGAATGTTGGTTTATTTTTTCCGCGTAGTATAGAAGCAACAACAGTTGAAAGACGTCCTAAAGGAACATCAGTTGCGTCTACTACGTACCATTTACGTTCTACTTCGCCTGGCTTAGCCATATATGTTGTACGCACGTTTTTTTCCTCCAATTTCAATTTCGAATGTTTGACAAACACTTGAGTTTCCGGGGCTCTCATGGGGCAAACAATACCATTTACCATAATACTTGCAAAGCCCCGCTATGTCAATGTTTTTCTCTTTGAAAACACAAAATAGTTTCATCTTCCTCTTCTTTCCCCACTATTCATAATAGTTAATAATATCCTTGATAAAATGAATAAAGAAACGTAATTATAAATTATTTTGCATAAATATTTAAAAAATGCTTGCTTTTTGTATTTTACGATGATACTATAGCCTCAACACATTAATTAGAATTTAATGAAAAAGCAATAAGGGAGCAATCAGGATGAAAGAAAAAGTGATTTTAGCATATTCAGGCGGTTTAGATACTTCAGTCTCTATCAAATGGCTCGTCGATGAAGGTTACGACGTAATTGCCTGCTGTTTAGATATCGGTGAAGGCCGCGATACCGAATTTATAAAAAATAAAGCATTACAAGTTGGCGCAAGCGAATCTTATGCGATTGACGCACGTGAAGAATTTTCACAAGATTTCGTTTTAGTAGCCTTGCAAGGAAATACTTACTATGAAAATTCTTATCCATTGGTCTCCGCTTTGTCTCGTCCATTGATCTCGAAGAAATTAGTAGAGCTAGCTCACCAAACAGGAGCAACAACAATAGCTCATGGCTGTACAGGTAAAGGAAATGACCAAGTTCGTTTTGAAGTGTCCATCGCTTCACTCGATCCAAATTTAAAAATCATTGCCCCTGTTCGTGAATGGAAATGGTCACGTGAGGAAGAAATCAATTATGCCGCTGAAAAAGGCGTACCAATCCCTGCTGATTTAGACAATCCTTATTCTATTGATCAAAACTTATGGGGACGTGCTTGCGAATGCGGCGTCTTGGAAGATCCTTGGGCAACACCGCCAGCAGGAGCTTATGCAATTACTGCAGAATTAGAAGAAACACCGGATAAACCAACAGCTGTTGAAATCACTTTTGAAAAAGGTGTACCAACTGCATTAGATGGTGAAAAATTATCTTTAGCAACATTGATCATGAAATTAAATACGCTCGCAGGCGTTCACGGGATTGGCAGAATCGACCATATCGAAAATCGGTTAGTCGGGATTAAATCACGTGAAGTGTATGAATGTCCTGGTGCAGAAGTCTTAATGAAAGCTCATAAAGAATTGGAAGATCTGACTTTCGTTCGCGAAATGGCTCATTTCAAACCGATTATTGAACAACAATTAAGTCAAATGATCTACGATGGTCTTTGGTTCAATCCAACAATGGATGCGTTGATTGCTTTCTTAAAACAATCACAAGAAGTCGTAAACGGTGTGTTGCGTGTGAAATTATTCAAAGGTAACGTAATCGTTGAAGGACGTAAATCTGACAACAGCTTGTACAATGAAAATCTAGCAACTTATACTTCTGCCGATACATTCGATCAAGATGCGGCTGTTGGCTTCATCAAATTATGGGGCCTACCAACGAAAGTAAACGCTGAAGTTCAAGCCGAAAATAATCAACCAAGTATCTAGGATGGTTGAATGAATCTGTTCTTTTTCATAGGATATATTCATTCAGCTGGATATAAGCGCAAGAGAAACCAGATGTGAGGCGGCTTTTACTTGCCGGTAAATAAGGCCGTCCGGTTTCACATCTTGCCATTGCTCTTAGGAGAGTTTCTTTTCCGGTAAGGAAATAAGGAAACCAGCAATGTTTTCATCCTGAGGTATCTGAGAAGATGCCTCCTCCTTAAAAGAAAAAGCTGTGTAGACTCGCTTGAAAGAGTCCGCAAGTATAGTAAAAAAGATGCATTAAGGCAAAAAGACCGTTGCGACGGTCTTTTTTGCTAAAAATTAATTAGATAAAGTGAGGATACAACAATGGCAAAATTATGGGGTGGCCGTTTTGATGGAAAGAATGAAGCTTGGATCGATGCATTTGGTGCTTCGATTCCATTTGATCAACAATTAGCCAAACAAGATATTACCGGCAGTTTAGCTCATGTTAACATGCTTGGAAAAACAGGCATCATCACAAAAGAAGAAGCACAGCAGATCTCAGCTGGTTTAAAAATTTTAGCTAAAAAAGCCGCCAATCATGAATTAGTCTTTACAATTGAAAATGAAGACATTCATTTGAACTTAGAAAAAATGCTTCACGACGAGATTGGTCCAGTGGCTGGTAAACTTCACACTGCTCGTAGTCGAAATGATCAAGTTGCTACAGATATGCATTTATATTTGAAAGAACATATCCACGAAATCATTGAGAAAGTTCAACATTTCCGGACCGTTTTAGTTGATAAGGCCGAAGAACACGTGGAAACGATCATGCCAGGCTACACTCACCTGCAACACGCGCAACCAATTTCTTTCGGGCATCACTTGATGGCATATTACGGTATGCTGACTCGGGATCAAGCACGTTTGGAAGAAAGTATTAAACGGGTAGACATCTCGCCTCTAGGCTGTGCTGCATTGGCCGGAACGACTTTTCCGATTGATCGGCAAATGACCGCAGATGAATTAGGCTTTGCTGATCTTTACATGAATAGTCTCGATGGCGTCAGCGATCGTGATTTTATTCTTGAATTTTTAAGTAATAGTTCGATTTTGATGATGCATTTGTCTCGTTTTTGTGAAGAAATCATCTTATGGTGCAGTCATGAATTTAAATTTGTTGAATTGACGGATACCTTTTCTACAGGCAGTTCCATCATGCCGCAGAAAAAAAATCCCGATATGGCAGAATTGATTCGAGGGAAATCAGGTCGGGTTTTCGGAGATTTGATTGGCTTACTAACCGTGATCAAAGGTCTTCCACTAGCCTATAATAAAGATCTCCAAGAAGATAAAGAAGGCATGTTCGATACAGTCCACACCGTAGCAACAAGTTTAGACATCATGGCTGGTATGATCGCTACTATGAAAGTCAACACACAGACCATGCACGACGCTACCGAAAAAGATTTTTCGAATGCTACCGAGTTGGCAGATTATTTAGCAACTAAAGGTATTCCTTTCCGGCAAGCTCACGAAATTGTCGGAAAATTAGTATTATCTTGTACCCAAAAAGGAATCTATCTACAAGATGTCCCGCTAGAAGAATACCAAGCCATTAACCCAGTAATCGAAGCAGATATCTATGATACATTGGCCTCTAAGACTGCAGTAATTCGTCGACATTCATTAGGCGGCACCGGCTTTGATCAAGTCAAAAAACAAATTCAACTTGCTAAAGAAAAACTACAAGAAAAACGGCTATCCAATGGATAGCCGTTTTTCTTATAAAGAGATATTATCGTTTTTCAAATCATTATTCACTAATGATTTGAATACTTCTCCAGAAAACCTTTACATTATTTTATAAAACATGATACGGTTGAATAGTATTATATTAAAAGAAGTTATATAAAGGTTTTTTCTTAAAAAAATATAATTCATTTAAGTTATTCAGCATTTTTTACATTTCACAGAGATCTACTCTGTATACAATAAAAAAAGGAGTGAAGCTATGAATCAAAAACTAAAAGAAAATATTTCTGAATCGTTGTCGGCAGTTTTGCCGATCACAATTACCGTTCTAGTTATCAGCGTTTTTTTAGTTCCAATGGAGATTGGGACATTTGCTATGTTTTTAGCCGGGGCAGTGATGCTGATTATCGGAATGGGCTTCTTTCAGCTTGGTGCTGAAATATCCATGATTCCACTTGGTGAAGGGATAGGAATCCAGCTTTCCAAAAGTAAAAAAATATTTTTACTGATCCTCAGCGTGTTTATTATTGGAGCGGTGATCACAATCGCTGAACCTGATCTACAAGTATTAGCTGATCAAATGCCGGCAATCCCCAGCAGCTTATTAGTATGGACTGTAGCTGTCGGGGTCGGGAGCTGTTTGACGCTGGCCGTCTTGCGAATCTTGTTTAAAATCAATTTATCTTTAATATTGATGATTCTCTATTTCATTGTAATCCTCCTTTCATTTCTGACCCCAAATGATTTTGTCCCCGTCGCATTTGATTCTGGCGGTGCTACCACCGGTCCTATTACGGTGCCCTTTATTTTGGCTTTAGGTGTTGGGCTAGCTTCCGTACGAAGTGATAAAAATGCTTCTGATGACAGCTTTGGTTTAATTGCCATTTCCAGTGTTGGACCTATTTTGGCGGTTTTGCTGTTGGGGATTTTCTTCCGTCCAACTGATACGCCTTATACCCCCATCGAGTTTCTTGATGTCACCACTACCCAAGATATCATACGTGAATTTATGCTAGAATTGCCTCATTTTGCAATAGAAGTCGCTATTTCTATTTTACCAATCGGTTTGCTTTTTTTGCTTTTCCAATTGATTAGTCGGCGGTATCATCATCGACAATACGTTCGGATGATTATCGGATTTCTATATACTTATATCGGTCTCGTCCTTTTTTTGACAGGTGTCAGCATTGGATTTGCTCCTGTAGGCAGTTTGTTAGGCAGCGAGCTGGCCGCAAGTGAATTTAAATGGTTGCTGATTCCAATCGGGATGTTGATCGGCTATTTTATCGTAAAAGCGGAGCCGGCAATTCAAGTATTAAATCATCAAGTCGACAATGTTACCGGCGGTTCGATCGCAGCAACGACTATGAACGCTTGCCTTTCAATCGGTGTTGCAATCAGTGTTGGCTTAGCGATGTTGCGTGCACTCACAGGTATTAGTATCTATTGGATCATCATCCCTGGATATATTATCGCGTTGATTCTTTCTAAATTTGTTCCTAAGATTTTTATCGGGATTGCCTTTGATTCCGGCGGTGTAGCAAGCGGGCCTATGACTAGCACCTTTTTGCTTCCTTTGTGTATCGGAGTTAGTAAATCCCTCGATGGAAATATTATGGCGGATGCGTTTGGTGTAGTAGCTCTTGTTGCATTGACACCTCTGATTGCCGTACAGATTATGGGGATTATTTATAAATGGAAAGCCGCAAAATCTCTGCGGAATATAGATTTAGTAAAAGAGGAACTCAATGGCATTGAGGAATGGGAGGATTCTGAAGATGACGTCTAATAAACCGGCAATTCGAATGTTGCTATTGATCATCAATTATAAAGATATAAAAAAAGCTCATGCTATCTTTGCTTCACAAAAAGCACCCGCTCAATATTTGTGTACCGGTGAAGGAACCGTCACAAATGAGATCATCGATCTTTTAGGACTAGGTGTTTCTGAAAAGGCGATTCTTTTTTGTCCAGTGTTAAAAACACAAATGCCGGCATTATTCGATGCGCTCACCGAGGGGCTCTCGCTTCACAAACCCAATAGAGGATGTGCCTTTACTTTTCCCATCTCTGGAGCAAGTGCGTATATTATGAAAATTCTAACGTCTTCTGAGTTATTCCATGAAGAACAAAAAGAGGAGAAAAAGGAGGAACATCAGATGATTCATGAAACAAAACACAGTTTATTGATCGTCACTATCAATCAAGGATTCAGTGAAGAAGTCATGACTGCAGCAACTACCGCTGGTGCTGCTGGTGGCACAGTCGTCCACGCTCGCCGCTTAGATTCAAAAGAAACAATGAAAAAATGGGGAATAAGTATCCAACCGGAAAAAGAGATGGTATACATTTTAGTAGAACAGGACAAAAAAACAGCCATCATGAAAGCCATCAGTGAACAATGTGGTCTACTAAGTCAGGCTCAAGGAATTTTAATCGCTATTCCTGTTGATAATGTCGTTGGTCTGAATACGGATTCCCCCTTATAACTTCGCGCAAAAAAGCGGCTATCATCAATGATAGCCGCTTTTGATTATAGATTTTATAGCTTATGCATCAATTTCTGGTGCTTTGCCTAAATGTGCTTGAATCATCCAAATACGTTTTTCAGTAGCTGTTTTAAATTCGATGAAAATATCTTGTGTTGGATCGTCGCCTTCTTCACCGCTCACTTCGATCCCTTTTTGATAAAGGTCTGCCAAGTAACGGTAACCGTCAACAAGAGTTGCTAAACGTTCTTCCATCGTACGATCCCAACGACCTACTTCATCTGGAATTTTTGTTTGTTCAGCCATTTCATGCAATGTAGAGTAAGGAGAACCGTCTAACGTGATTAAACGTTCAGAAATTTCATCTAATTGATCATTCACGTCATCCATGAAATCATCCATCATTGGATGCAACGTTAAGAAACCAGGACCACGCATGTACCAATGTGTTTGATGAATAACCATAGACATTTGACTCAAATCTGCTACTAATTGGTTTAAGACTTCTTTTGTTTTTTCAAATTTCATTTCTTTATACCTCCTAAATTTTTTGCTCCATCAAAAGCATAATACAATTACGGCAAAAGTACAAAGAAAACGCTAGAAAATCCTCCCTTTCTCGTATCTTATTACAAAAGGAGATGAGAACGATCAAACAGTTTATTTTCGGCACAATTATGGGGTCTTTTTTAGCCGTCGTTTGTATTCGGGTTCCACAAAAAAAATCTTTGCTCTTCCCTTCTTCTTGCTGTGATTATTGCGGACAACGACTTCATCCGAGCGAAATGATTCCTTTGTTTTCTGCTCTGCGTCAAAAATTTCACTGCTCCCACTGCCAACAGCCTTTTTCTTCACGTAGTTTTTGGTTGGAACTGATTTGCGGTCTCCTATTTTGGCTTTTTTTACGAGATTTCCATTGGCTCCTGTGTTGGCAATTGTTTTGGTTACTAAGTTCATTGGTGTTAGCCGTGATTGATTGGGATCACTTGATCGTCGAAATGAGGATTTTCTTAAGTACCGGGATGATTCTACTAATCAGCGGTTTATTTTTAGTTCCTATTTATTGGTTACATCCGTTAATTGTCGGTAGCGGATTTTTTCTCAGTCAAAAAATTTTCCCAAACAGCTTAGGTTTAGGAGATCTCTGGGTGATTGGTTTGTGGAGCCTCTTTTTAACCGGCTATGAATTGCTGCAACTTTTGTTTATTGCCTCTGTAAGCGGCCTGATCTTTTTCAGCTGCCAATTGCTTCGTAAAAAAAAGCCAGAACGGTTGCCCTTTCTGCCTTTTTTATTTATCGGCTTGTTGATTCTTTTAATAAAAAATCATTGATTATCCCAGTGTTTACGAATAAATCCTTTACGACCAGAACCTTCACTGTAGGCATTGTAATGTGCCGGATTTTTACGGTAAAAATCCTGATGATATTCTTCTGCAGGATAGAAAGTCTGAGCTGGCTCAATCGTTGTAACGATCGGATCTTTGAATCGACCACTAGACTGCAGTTGATTTTTTGACATTTCGGCTACATTTTTTTGTTCAGGAGAAGTATAAAAAATTACTGGACGATAAGAGTCTCCCCGATCAGCAAATTGACCAAAAGCATCTGTCGGATCTGTTTGTTGCCAATAAATATCAACTAACTGCTGATAAGAAATTACTGCTGGATCAAACGTGATCTCAACTGCTTCTGTATGTCCAGTCATCCCGCTGCAAACTTCTTCATAGGTCGGATTTGGTACTTGTCCGCCGGTATAACCCGAAACAACTTGTTTGATACCCGGCATTTGATCAAATGGTTTCACCATACACCAAAAACATCCGCCAGCAAAAATTGCTCTTTCTTCTGTCATAAATCCTTCCCCCTTTTTGATTTCATCATAACCATTTTTAGAAAAAAGAAAACAAATCTGCTCGATTAGCAAAAAATACGACCGATAATCGGTCGCATTTTTTTTGTATTTAATAGTTTTCTTCATCGATTGGATAGATGATTGTTCCATATCCCGTGTAATCATAATGTGTTCCCGCACTAATTTTTTCGACTTCGCTATCATCGAAAAACAATTGATTGTCGTCTTCTTCTGCTAAATTCGGCAACTTTTTCTTCGTAGGCAGTTCAAGCTGTTTTTTCAACCTATTTTGTTCATCCAACAAACTGTTCAGTCCTAATATTTGGAAATAGATAGTGTCGATCATCTCGCCTTGACCTTCTACTTGCGTCTGCTTGATTGTCTCTGCTGCTGGGGTATAATTTTTTACAATCGTTACCATCTCATTCCAACTAAGATCTGTTCGAACGTAATCTTCTACCGCATGTAAGTACCGTTTATATTTAGTGACCGAATTGACAGACAGCATTTTATGAATGATTTTTGATAAAATCTCCCGTTGCCGTGCTTGCCGACCAACATCGCCTTTCGGGTCTTCATGACGCATACGGACATATTCCAACGCATGTTTGCCATCTAAAGTCTGTTTGCCTTTTTTTACGTGCACACCATCCAAGGTAAAATCAATTTTATTATCCACTTCAATTCCACCAACTGCATCGACCAATGTTTTCAAACCTTTCATATTGATCTCAACATAATGATCGATTGGAACATCCATCATGGTTTGTACAGTTTCAATTGCCATCTTAGTACCACCCAATGAATAAGCCGCATTCAATTTATCATAATACGTATCCCCTTTAGCAACATAGGTGTTCTCATCTCCGTGATAACCAACGATTTGCGTATAAATATCACGCCCTAAACTAGTCAATAAAGTCTGCTTTTTTTTAGGATTGATGGTCACTAACATCATGGAATCCGAACGTCCTTGATATGTCCGCCCCTTGTCTCCCGTATCTGTTCCCATTAACAAAATCGAGAAAGGTTCTCCACTCGCTAAATCGACCGAAGCGGTACGTTTTTTCTTATAATTAACTTTTCTTGTCATTTTACTGATTGCCTGATCGACATCGTTATTCACTTTTAATAAATAAATACTCGCTGCTCCGACGAATAGTACAAGTATTCCTACGACGATCAAGATAATTTTCTTTGCTTTGCTCATGTAGCACCTCAAACATTTTATACACAAATATTATTTCTGCCATTTTCTCATAAATTATCTTATGACAATAGTCTTTATACGATGCTCTAAACGAAATTTAATATCTACTCAAAGAGATTGTTATCTTTTTCATCAACTATCTTCTTAAGGATAGCGTAAAAAGAAAAAGACCACAAGATTCAAACGAATCTTGTGGTCTTATCAGGTTAGTTCAATGGATTGTTTAAAGCATCTTCAGCAGCCATTTGCGCTTCAATGTCAGAGATACTGTAGACATTTTCGCTAGCTACAACGACTTCTTTAGGTTCCATATTACGATATGTTGCCATACCAGTACCGGCAGGGATGATCTTACCGATAATAACATTTTCTTTCAATCCAAGTAATGGATCTTTCTTACCGCGGATTGCAGCATCGGTCAAGACACGTGTTGTTTCTTGGAATGATGCGGCTGATAAGAAACTGTTTGTTTCCAATGATGCTTTAGTAATACCAAGCAAGACTGGACGAGATGTCGCAGGCGTACCACCAGCAACCAAGGTATTGTAGTTTTGGTCTTTAAAGTCAGCGATATCAAGCAAGGTACCTGGCAAGATATCCGTGTCGCCTGGGTCCATGACGCGGACTTTACGCAACATTTGACGAACCATTACTTCAATATGTTTATCGCCGATTTCTACCCCTTGCATCCGGTAAACTCGTTGAACTTCACGTAGTAAGTACGTTTCAACTGAGATGACATCACGAACTTGCAGCAAGTGTTTCGGATCGATAGACCCTTCAGTCAAGCGTTCACCACGATGGATCATGTCTCCTTCTACAACTTTCATCCGAGCTGTGTAAGGAACTGTATACGTACGAGTGTCTGTTTCACCTTTGACAGTAACTTCTTTTGAACGTGTCGCAGCATCTTCTGCAATTTCAACGACTTCACCAGTAACTTCAGTAATGACAGCCAAACCTTTAGGGTTACGAGCTTCGAAGATTTCTTGAACACGAGGAAGACCTTGTGTGATATCGTCTCCGGCAACACCCCCGGTATGGAAGGTACGCATGGTCAACTGTGTACCTGGTTCACCGATTGATTGAGCAGCGATTGTACCAACTGCTTCACCAACTTCAACATCATCACCCGTTGCTAAGTTACGACCATAACAATGTTTACATACACCATGTTTGGTATTACATGTAAAGACTGAACGAATCGTTAGTTTTTCAACGCCCGCGTCGATGATTCGTTTTGCATCTGTTTCGCTAATCAATGCGTCACCAGGTAAAATAACTTCACCTGTTTCAGGATGCATAACAGATTTTTGTGTATAACGTCCAACTAGACGTTCTTCTAAGGATTCAATAATCTCATTTCCTTCACGGATTGCAGAAATCTCTAGACCGCGATCAGTTCCACAGTCTTCTTCACGAACAATGACATCTTGAGCAACGTCAACCAAACGACGAGTCAAATAACCTGAGTCAGCAGTCTTCAAGGCAGTATCGGTCATCCCTTTACGAGCCCCGTGAGTTGAGATAAACATTTCCAAGACAGATAATCCTTCACGGAAGTTAGAGATAATCGGCAATTCCATGATTTGTCCATTCGGAGCGGCCATCAATCCACGCATCCCAGCAAGCTGAGTAAAGTTGGAGATGTTACCACGGGCTCCAGAATCAGACATCATGAAGATTGGGTTTTTAGCATCCAATGATTCCATCAGACGTTGTTGGATATCATCTTTAGCGGCATTCCAAACGGCGATAACTCGTTCATAACGTTCATCATCTGTAATCAATCCACGACGGAATTGTTTCGTAATAGTGCCGACTTGTTTGTGGGCATTATCGATGATTTCTTGTTTTTCAGCTAGAGCCATGATATCAGCGATACCAACAGTCATACCAGCATGGGTTGAATGTTTATAACCTAAGTCTTTCATTCGGTCAAGCATCATAGAAGTGTCTGTCACTTTGAAACGTTTGAAGACTTCAGCGATAATATTTCCAAGATTTTTCTTCTTGAATGGCAAGATAATTTCTTGTTTTTTGATCGCTGCAGGAATATCTGCACCTTTTTCGACAAAGTATTTGTCTGGTGTATGTTGTGTCAAGTTGAAATCAGTTGGTTCGTTCAAGTAAGGGAATTCTTGCGGCATGATTTCGTTGAAAATAATTTTCCCAACAGTCGTAATCAACATCCGTTCTTTTTGTTCTTCTGTGAATGGTTTATCACCTAATGTATTAGGATCAACAGCCACACGTGAATGCAAGTGAACATAGCCATTGCGCCATGCTAGGACAGCTTCATTCATATCACGGAAGATCATTCCTTCACCTTCACGGCCTTCTTCTTCCATTGTTAGGTAGTAGTTCCCTAAGACCATATCTTGAGATGGTGTAACAACTGGTTTTCCATCTTTCGGGTTCAAGATGTGGGTTGCAGCTAGCATCAACATCCGAGCTTCTGCTTGAGCTTCTTCTCCTAAAGGTAAATGGACAGCCATTTGGTCTCCATCGAAATCGGCATTGTACGCTTCACAAACTAATGGATGAAGACGAATTGCACGACCTTCAACTAAGATTGGTTCAAATGCTTGAATACCAAGTCTGTGCAGCGTAGGTGCCCGGTTTAGCAAGACTGGATGTTCTTTGATAACTTCTTCTAAAACATCCCAGACAACATCTTCTTGACGTTCGATCTTACGTTTTGCATTTTTGATATTTGAGGCAATCTCACGTTGAACCAATTCTTTCATTACGAAAGGTTTGAACAATTCGATTGCCATTTCTTTTGGCAGACCACATTGATACATTTTCAAGAATGGCCCAACAACGATAACTGAACGTGCAGAATAATCGACCCGTTTACCCAACAAGTTTTGACGGAAACGACCTTGTTTCCCTTTCAACATGTGAGATAAAGATTTCAATGGACGATTCCCTGGTCCAGTGACTGGACGACCGCGACGACCATTATCGATTAATGCGTCAACTGCTTCTTGCAACATCCGTTTTTCATTTTGTACGATGATATTTGGTGCATTCAAATCTAACAAACGTTTCAAACGATTGTTACGGTTGATTACCCGGCGATATAAATCATTTAAGTCAGAAGTCGCAAAACGACCACCTTCTAATTGAACCATCGGACGTAGATCTGGCGGGATGACAGGGATAACATTCATTACCATCCATCCTGGAAGATTACCAGAAGAACGGAATGCTTCCAACACATCTAAACGGCGAATCGCACGTGTCCGTTTTTGACCTTGAGCTGTTTTCAATTCTTCTTTTAATTCTGCAGATTCACCATCTAGATCTACTTTATCTAGTAATTGTTTGATGGCTTCAGCTCCCATTGCCGCATGGAATTCTTGACCGTATTGATCACGTTTTTCACGATATTCACGTTCAGTCAATAATTGTTTCTTCTCTAGGCTTGTATTACCTGGATCGATTACGACATATGATGCAAAGTAGATAATCTCTTCTAACGCACGTGGACTCATGTCTAAGACAAGTCCCATCCGAGAAGGAATTCCTTTGAAGTACCAGATATGCGTTACAGGTGCTGCTAACTCGATGTGACCCATTCGTTCACGACGAACTTTTGAGCGTGTTACTTCTACTCCACAACGGTCACAAACGATACCTTTATAACGGATCCGTTTGTATTTTCCACAGGCACATTCCCAGTCTTTGGTAGGCCCAAAAATTCTTTCATCGAATAATCCTTCGCGTTCAGGTTTCAATGTACGATAGTTAATGGTTTCCGGTTTTTTTACTTCACCGTATGACCAGCTTCTGATTTTTTCAGGAGAAGCCAAACCTATTTGCATACTTTCGAATTTATTTACATCGATCAAAAGGGTTTCCCTCCATTTCATTTTATCGTAAGTCAGCTAGGAGTTAGCTGACTTACATCTGGCAAGCATTACTCTTATAAGTCTTCAGCAGTTTCGATTTCTTGGATCAACTCTGATTTTTGTTCGGCTTTCTCAGCAGCTGCTTTTGCTTCGACTTCTTTAGCAGATTGTTGTTGTTCTGCGTATTTGGTCAAAGCATCAACCGTGATCAAGTCTTCATCATCATCATCCATGTCTCGCAACTCGATTTCTTTGTCATTGATATCTAAGACTTGCATATCTAAACCAAGAGCTTGTAATTCTTTCACTAATACGCGGAAAGATTCAGGCACACCTGGTTTTGGAATAGGTTCACCTTTGACGATGGCTTCGTAAGTTTTCACACGACCAACCACATCATCTGATTTGTAAGTCAAGATTTCTTGTAACGTGTAAGCTGCACCATAGGCTTCCAGTGCCCAAACTTCCATTTCCCCGAAACGTTGTCCACCAAATTGAGCTTTACCACCCAATGGTTGTTGTGTAACAAGAGAGTATGGTCCAATTGAACGAGCATGCAATTTATCATCAACCATGTGAGCCAATTTGATCATGTACATCACGCCGACTGAAATCCGGTTATCGAACGGTTCACCTGTACGGCCATCATAAAGAACCGTTTTAGCATCTGCTGCCATACGAGCTTCACGCACCGTTTCCCAAACATCACTATCTTGTGCACCGTCAAAGACTGGTGTAGCAACATGGATACCTAGTTGACGTGCTGCCATACCTAAGTGTAATTCCAATACTTGTCCAATATTCATCCGTGATGGCACCCCTAATGGGTTCAACATGATATCAACTGGTGTACCATCTGGTAAGAACGGCATATCTTCTTCTGGCATGATACGAGAAACGACCCCTTTATTCCCGTGACGTCCGGCCATTTTATCACCTTCATGAATCTTACGTTTTTGCACGATGTAGACACGTACTAACATATTCACGCCTGGAGATAATTCATCGCCTGCTTCACGAGTAAAGATCTTCACATCATGAACGATTCCGCCACCGCCGTGAGGAACACGTAGAGAAGTATCACGAACTTCACGTGCTTTTTCACCGAAGATTGCATGCAACAATCGTTCTTCAGCTGATAATTCCGTTACCCCTTTAGGAGTGACTTTACCAACTAATAAATCACCATCATGAACTTCTGCACCAATGCGGATAATCCCCATTTCGTCTAAGTTCTTCAGGGCATCTTCCCCAACATTAGGGATTTCGCGTGTGATTTCTTCAGGTCCTAATTTTGTATCACGAGCTTCTGATTCGTATTCTTCAATATGAATAGATGTATATACGTCATCTTTTACCAAACGGCGGCTCATGATGATTGCATCTTCATAGTTGTACCCTTCCCAAGTCATGAAAGCTACGACTACGTTTTGTCCAAGAGCCAATTCACCATTTTCCATTGAAGGTCCATCAGCTAAGATATCGCCAACTTCGACTTTTTCACCTAATCCAACCAAAGGACGTTGATTGTAACTTGTTCCTGAGTTTGAGCGGCGGAATTTAGTAATATCATATTTATCTAATGCGCCATTGTCGCGACGTACACGAACTTCGTGAGCGTCAACAAATTCAACGACACCGTCATTTTTACATAATAAAGCAGCACCTGAGTCATGAGCGGCTTTGTATTCCATACCAGTACCAACCCAAGGTGACTTAGGATTGATCAACGGCACAGCTTGACGCTGCATGTTGGCACCCATCAAGGCACGGTTAGAGTCATCGTTTTCCAAGAATGGGATACAAGCGGTCGCAACAGCAACTACTTGTTTTGGTGATACGTCCATATAGTCAACTTTATCAATCGTTACTTCCAAGTTTTCAGATGTTGCACGGGC
The DNA here is from genome assembly GCF_031927985.1 of Enterococcus dongliensis. Taxonomy (NCBI): domain Bacteria; kingdom Bacillati; phylum Bacillota; class Bacilli; order Lactobacillales; family Enterococcaceae; genus Enterococcus; species Enterococcus dongliensis. The sequence goes on along the minus strand of NZ_JARPZC010000005.1, from coordinate 13,557 downwards.
CATAACGACTTCTTCAGCGAATGTGCCGTCATCGTTTAACTTGCTGTTTGCTTGAGCAACAACATAATGGTCTTCGATGTCAGCTGTTAAATAATCGATTTTATCTGTTACACGACCAGTTGCACGATCCACGCGGCGATAAGGTGTTTCAATAAAACCAAACTTATTCACTTTGGCATATGAAGCCAAACTATTGATCAGACCAATGTTAGGTCCTTCAGGCGTTTCAATCGGACACATCCGGCCGTAGTGAGAATAGTGAACGTCACGGACTTCATAACCCGCGCGATCACGTGTCAACCCACCAGGTCCTAAGGCAGATAGACGACGTTTATGGGTCAATTCCCCTAATGGGTTGGTTTGATCCATGAACTGTGACAACTGAGAAGATCCAAAGAATTCTTTGATGCTGGCAACTACTGGTCGAATGTTAATCAATTGTTGCGGTGTCAATGTCTCTTGATCTTGGATTGACATTCGCTCGCGCACGACACGCTCCATCCGAGCCAAACCAATCCGGAATTGGTTTTGTAATAACTCACCAACTGAACGAATCCGGCGATTTCCTAAGTGGTCGATATCGTCCACATTGCCGATACCTTCCATCAAGTTTAAGAAGTAACTCATTGAAGCAATAATGTCTCCTGGACGAACTGTACGTACAGAAGAATCAGGATAAGCATTGCCGATCACTGTTACTTCACGTTCTGGATCTTTTGGTGAAAAGACTTTGATGACTTGGACTGTCATAGGATCAGTTACGACCGCATCTTCAGATGGATAATAAGTCACAGAATTCAAGCCATTTTCTAAATGAGCACCAAGGGTTTCTTCCATTACTTGATGAGTAAGAACTGTACCTTTTTCTACGATAATCTCACCTGTTTCAGGATCAACCAATGTTTCTGCCAATGTTAAGTTCAACAGACGTGTTTTAAGGTCTAATTTTTTATTTACTTTGTAACGACCAACATTTGCTAAGTCGTAACGTTTTGGATCGAAGAAACGAGCAGTCAACAAACTACGAGAGCTGTCTGCTGTTTTTGGTTCACCAGGACGCAGACGTTCATAAACATCTTTTAATCCTTCTTCAGTACGCGAATCACTTGGATTCTTGTGTAAGTCTTTCTCAATTGTATTGCGTAAAGATTCACTTTCACCAAAGATCTCAAAGATTGTATCATCTGAACCAAAACCTAGAGCACGTACTAACGTGGTCAAAGGAATCTTACGGGTACGGTCAATACGTACATAAGAGATGTCTTTTGCGTCTGTTTCCATTTCTAACCATGCGCCACGGTTAGGAATGACAGTCGAGCCAAAGCCTTCTTTTCCGTTTTTATCCACTTTCCCATGGAAATAAACGCCAGGAGAACGAACCAATTGAGAAACAATAACTCGTTCTGCTCCGTTGATGATAAAGGTTCCTTGTTCAGTCATTAAGGGGAAATCACCAAAGAATACTTCTTGTGATTTGATTTCTCCTGTTTCGCGGTTTACTAAACGTAAAACTACATGTAATGGTGCAGAATAATTTGCATCGTGTGCACGTGCCTCTGCAACGGTGTATTTAGGTTCTTTCAATTCATAGTCAACAAATTCAAGTGACAAGTTTCCATTAAAATCTTCAATTGGCAAAATGTCTTCAAACATTTCTTGCAAGCCCTCATCTAGGAACCATTGATAAGAATCTGTTTGAATTTCGATCAAATTCGGTAATTCCAACACTTCACTGATTTGTGCGAAGCTTCTACGTTCTCGGTGTTTCCCGTATTTCACTACGTGTCCAGCCAAGTTCTTCACCCCTCTTAAAAGTTTGAAAACCGTTCCGAAGATAAATTACATTTATGTTACAAAAATTAAATTAATGTAACACCCGACATTTTTTGCGGCTTTTAGGCAAAAAAAAACCAAAAATAGAACGTTCTCTTGAAAATATTCGCGAGCTTCTACTTTTGTTTCCTTATTAAAAGCCGGAACGGACAATATTTCGTTCCTGCCTTTTATCGTTTCAGATAGTTTTAGCAAATTAATATGATACATGACACCAACATAAAAGTCAATAGCCGCTAGCCTTAACTTCAGTTTTCGCAAACTTTTCTTAAAACTTTCAATAAGCATAAATGGAAGGAATTGATCGGTATTTTTGAATATTCAGAATATTCATCTGTTTTTTATTGACATCTCATTTTTCTTACCGTATACTAATGTACATCTTAACAAGTTGGAGGTTGTTCTTATGCTGAATACAACAAACACACAACTGAATAACCGCTATTACTTTAGCTATTTTAGATAGGTTTGTATTCATCATGATGGATACAAACGACCCAAGTGTTTTTTGTATCTATGATGGCTAGAGCATTTCAACGTACTACCGGCCGCATAGAGAAATCTAAGTGGCTGAAAGATCATACTATTATTGTATTTGTCTCACCCACTTAGAAGTTTGTTCATTCTAAGTGGGTGATTTTTTATTACAAAAGGAGCGAGAATAATGAAAAAAATGGTATTAGCAGGAATTGGATTAGTAAGTTTATTGATGTTAGGCGCTTGTGGCAATAAGGAAGCTGACAGTAACGACGGAGCAAAAAAAGTAGGCGTCTTGCAATTGGTACAACATCCTTCATTAGACAATGCTTATGAAGGATTCAAAGAAGGCTTGGCTGAAGGCGGCTATAAAGAAGGCGACAATTTAAAAATTGATTACCAAAATGCCCAAAACAATCAAGACAACCTAAAAAGTATGAGTGAAAAATTAGTCAATGACGAACCTGATTTACTTTTAGGAATTGCAACTCCTGCTGCTCAATCTCTCTTAAATGTAACCACAGAGCTCCCAATCACGGTCACTGCTGTTACTGACTTAAAAGAAGCTAAGTTAGTCAACAGTGATAAAAAACCTGGAGGAAATGTCACTGGCACAACCGATATGGTCCCAATCGACAAACAAATCGATCTATTATTATCAATCGTCCCTGAGGCAAAATCAATCGGGATTATGTACAACGCTGGAGAAGCCAATTCAAAAATCCAAGCTGATCTCGCTGAGAAAGCTCTGAAAAAAGCCGGTGTTGCTGTAAAAATAAAAACAGCAAATACTACCAACGATGTCCAACAAGTCACTGAGTCGTTAGCCGGTGAGACCGATGGAATCTATGTTCCTACAGACAATACTTTTGCTAGTGCAGCAGCAGTTATTGGAGATGTTGTGAAAGAAAAGAAAATCCCATTAGTAGCGGGTTCAACAGAACAAATCGACAGTGGCGGTCTAGCAACTGTCGGAATCGACTACAAATCTTTAGGAAAACAAACAGGAAAAATGGCAGCTAAAATTTTAGACGGTGATGCAAAACCAGCAGATACTCCAGTCGAATCTGCAGACACCTTAAAATTAGTGGTGAACAAAGAGATGGCTGCTGCTTTAGGAATTGATCCAGCCAGCATCAAAGAACCTAAATAACTAAATCAGTTGAACGTAGTTTCATAAAGGAAGAAGGAAGAATCATGAATGTTATTACTTTATTATTATCAGCGACATCGCAAGGAATTCTCTGGTCATTGCTGGCGATTGGCGTGTATATGACTTTTCGTATTTTAGATATTGCTGATCTAACTGCTGAAGGAAGTTTTCCTTTAGGCGGCGGGATCGCTGCTGTGGCCATCATCAATGGAATACACCCTGCTCTAGCAACATTACTTGCTTTTGGCGGCGGGATGTTAGCCGGATTGGTGACGGGGATCTTAAACACCAAATTCAAAATCCCTGCCTTACTAGCTGGAATCATCACCATGACGGGATTGTATTCGGTAACTTCCCGTGTGATGGGAGCGCCAAACATCGCTTTACTTGGTGAAAACACTGTTTTTACAGCAACTCAAACAATGGGTTTGAGCAAAAACAATGCCGTAATTCTGATTGGTCTATTAATCACATTGCTCGTCATTTTTCTGCTCGTCTTATTTTTTCAAACAGAAATTGGTTTAGCCGTTCGAGCAACTGGTGATAATCCTGATATGAGTGAGGCAAATGGAATCAAAACAGAGAATATGAAACTGTTGGGTTATATGATCTCAAATGGCAGCATCGCTCTTTCAGGGGCGCTGTTGGCGCAAAATAACGGCTTTGCCGATTTGAATTCAGGTGTCGGAACGATCGTCATCGGATTAGCCTCAATCATCATTGCTGAAGTTTTGCTCCACAACAAACCAATCTGGGTTCGATTGATTACGATTGTTGCTGGTGCCATTATCTACCGCTTCATTTTAGCTTTAGTCTTTGAAATGAATGTGGAGCCTACTGATTCAAAATTGGCTTCCGCAATCGTATTAGTTATTTGTTTATCTTTACCACAGATTCGTTCAAAATTTACCTTCAAAACAAAGAAAGGGGCGAATGTCCATGCAACCAGTTCTAAGAATCAATAACCTCCATCAATATTTTGAACGCGGAACCGTTAATGAAAATCACGTGTTGCGCGGGATCAATCTAAGCTTGGCCCCTGGTGAATTCGTTACTATCATCGGCGGAAATGGCGCAGGAAAATCAACGTTACTTAACAGCGTCGCTGGGACTTTACCGATTGAAGAAGGACAAATGTTTTTGAATGAAGAAGAAATCACGAAGTATTCTGTGACTAAACGTTCAAAAAGAATCAGTCGCGTTTTCCAAGATCCTAAAATGGGAACTGCCGTACGTTTAACAGTGGAAGAAAATTTAGCATTGGCTCTAAAACGCGGTCACAAACGCGGATTTTCTCTTGGTGTAAAAAGCAAAGACCGTAGTTTCTTCCAGGAACAATTAGCAATGCTGAACCTAAATTTAGAGAATCGACTCGATGCCGAGATCGGTTTGCTCTCTGGTGGACAACGTCAAGCCATCACCTTGTTAATGGCAACTTTGCAACGGCCAGATCTGATTTTATTAGATGAACATACTGCAGCACTTGATCCAAAAACTTCGTTGACTGTCATGCAGCTGACTGAACGTTTGATCCGTGAACAAGAATTGACTGCTTTTATGGTAACTCACAATATGGAAGACGCCATCCAATACGGCAATCGTTTGATTATGCTGCATCAAGGACAGATTGCTTTAGATCTAAATCAAGCAGAAAAACAACACTTGACCGTTCCTAAATTAATGGAGCTCTTCCAACAAAATTCCGGTGTCGAGCTTAAAGACGATGCATTGTTATTAAGCTGATAAACAATAGATTCCCACTCTTCTTTCTTGGCAGGTTACTTTTATGTGGCCTGTTTTTTTGTTACACTAAATCTCAGAACGAATAATCCACCGTCAGACATCTACAAGTAAAGGAGGCAAGCAATTGACAACAAAAGAAAAAGTTTTAGCGCGTTTAAAAGTAGCAACCGAAGTGCTGTCCGGCGAGGTCTTGGCCCAAGAATTACAAGTATCACGAACAGCAATCTGGAAAGCGATCAAAGAATTAGAAAAAAAAGGCTATCAGATTCAACATTCAGCAAATGGTTATCGCTACCAAACTTCGGATATTTTAGATGCCAAAGAAATCCAAGAACAGATTCAGCAGCCCCTCGAGGTTACTGTGCTGGAATCCTCTGTCTCAACGATGAAAGATGCTCAACTCGCCGTACTAGAAGGAAAAAAATCACCTTTACTAATCGTGGCGGACATGCAAGAAGCGCCCCATGGACGTTTCAATCGGCCTTTTTTTGCAGCAAAACAGCAAGGAATCTACATGAGTCTGTTGTTGGAACCTAAAGAGCAATTGCAAGAACTGCCGCAATATACGATCTTGATGGCTGTCGCTGTCGCTGAAGCAATCGATGAATTGTTAGGTGTCGATAGTCAAATCAAATGGGTTAATGATATTTATTTAGACCAGAAAAAAGTGGCTGGGATTTTATCAGAAGCAATGACTGATATTGAGACTAATTCATTAAAATACATCATTATCGGTATGGGGATCAACTTTTCGATTCCACAAGAAAAGTATCCCGAAGCATTACAAGAAAAAGCGACCTCTCTCTTTCCTGATGGTCAAGCAACAATCACCCGAAACCAATTGATTGTCGCTATTTGGAATCGTTTCTTTAAATTATTGACTAAACAAATGGGATTTTTAGATTCTTATCGTAAAAAATCTTTTGTATTGGGGAAAAAAATTACTTTCAAGCGCAAAGACCGTACCTATCTGGGAACAGCTATTGCTATTACTGATACAGGAGAACTCATCGTAGATTTAGGCGATGAGCAGATTACACTTTCATCAGGAGAGATCAGTTTGAGCTCAATCCAATAAAAAATGATGCGCCATAATCGGCACATCATTTTTTTAACGCATCGTTACAAATTCTTCACTACCTGTCGGGTGGATTGCAACAGTGTCATCAAAATTTTTTTTCGTTGCCCCCATTTTAATTGCTACCGCAAAGCCTTGCAGCATTTCATCTACCCCTACACCAATTGCATGTAGGCCGATGATTTTTTCTTCTTCTCCTAAACAAACCAATTTCATATCACATTTTTGACGATAGTCACTTAGTGCAAAATACATCGGGGTAAAACGAGAATGATAGATTTTAATCTGGTCTTTGCCGTAACGTTCAAGGGCAGCTTCTTCAGACAATCCGATTGTCGCAATCGCTGGATGAGTAAAAATCACAGTTGGGACATTGTCATAATCTAAAAACTCTTCGGATTTGCCATTAAAAATCCGCTCGGATAAGCGGCGGCCTGCAGCAATCGCAACCGGCGTCAAATCAAGTTTTCCAATCACATCACCTACGGCATAGACACCTTCACTTGTTGTATTTTGGTATTTATCAACAATCACAAAGCCTTTTTCATTCAACGTCACCGAAGTGTTCTCCAAACCTAATTTATCAGTATTTGGCAAACGCCCTCCCGCAAACAAGACTTTATCGCCGGTCAATGAATTTCCGTTTTCAAAATAAACTATATACGTCCCATCACTATTTTGTTTGATCTCTTTTGCGACATGATGATCATACAGCTTCATCTTGTTCTCGCGATAGATTTCAACCAAATGATCTGCCAACATTTTATCAAAAGTCCGTAACGGACGACTATGACGAAATGCCCAATGAACTTGAGTGCCCATGCCTTGTAATACTCCGCTTAATTCCGCAGCGATGTAGCCAGCCCCTAAAACGACCACCTCTTTAGGTTGTTCAGTCAATTCAAAGAAACCATTGGAATCAATCGCAAGTTCTCCACCAGAAATATCCATCCGACTAGGACGGCCGCCAGTTGCAATCAAGACATTAGGTGCCGTATAATCATTACCGTTCACGCTGATGACATGATCCGACTTAAAGGTCGCATACCCTTCGATTCGTTCTACATGATTGCTATCAAGCCCACGATCATAGGCGCTATGTAAAAAATCGATATATTTTTCACGACGTGCCACTAATTCTTTAAAATCAAATTTTTCAATAGCTGCTCGAACACCATAACTAGGTGCATCCCGCTCAATCATTTCCAACATACTGCTAGCTTGCCACATAACTTTTTTCGGTACACAACCTACATTGACACAAGTTCCGCCGATTTTGTTTCCTTCAATTAGCAAAACTTTTGCTCCATGCATTCCTGCCCGATTGGCCGAAGCGATTCCGCCGCTGCCGCCACCAATAACGATGTAATCATATTCTTTCATTTATTTTCCTCCTACTATGGTCTTTAGGCTAGACGTTTCTTCGTTTATCAGTAATGAATAAACTCATTCTGGCCTATCAAATAGAATTAAGCGCCTAAATAGATGACCTCAAATTCAATACGTTCATTCTAATACATTTTATTAAAAATGCACCGTCTTTTGCTTTTAGATTATCCGTGACTAGAAGTTACAAAAAATACCGACCCCAAAACATTCCTTTTTGGCGTCGGTAAGAGTCTAGTCTTTTTTCTTTCGAATCATATCACCAGGTTTGACTGGTTGAGCGACTGGCATGGTTATAATCATCATTGGATTTGGCGCCCGATCGATTGATTCGCCTTCATCATTTTTCATTTCAGTAATCGTTTGTTCAAAGTGATGGAAATTTGGTCCGTAAAATTCGATCTCATCTCCTACTCTAAAGTGATTTCGTTGGCGGATTGTCGCGATTTTGCTCGTTTCATCATAACTCAAAACTTCGCCAATAAACTTATACACGGGGATTTTTCGACGAGGACCGAATAATTGCTCATTTTCTGTTGGCACTTGGTAATAAAAACCAGATGCCAACTCACGTTGTGCGACCTTCCATAATTCATCGATCCATTCTTGTTTGCAGACATAATTATCTGGATCAGCAATATAACTATCTACTGCTGCTTTGTATACGTTTGATACTGTAGAAACATAATGGATGGATTTCATTCGTCCTTCGATTTTCAAGCTGTCTACGCCGTTTTCAATCAAATCAGGAATATGTTCGATCATAGACATATCTACTGCACTCATCGAAAATTCTTCAGTTACATCGCCATTTTCTGTCAATGAACGGTGTTCTTGTGCAAACGGCATATCGAATAATTCGTACTTCCAACGACACGACTGCGAACAACCGCCTCGATTGGCATCACGCATAGACATATGGTTCGATAAAGTACAACGACCTGAATAAGAGATACACATTGCGCCATGGATAAACGCCTCGATTTGAACGTCCGTATTGCGGCGGATTTCGGCTAATTCTTCCATCGAAACTTCCCGTGCCAATACGACTCTTTCCAAGCCTTCGTTTTTCCAGAAGTTCAATGTCTCTGCATTAGTTGCAGAAGCTTGCGTGGACAAGTGAATCTCTAAGCCCGGTGCTTCTGATGCACAAATCTCAATCAATGCTGGATCAGAAATAATCACTGCTGAGATTCCAATATCGCGTAATTTTTTGAAAAATTCGCCGGCCCCTTCTTCATTGCCTTCATGGGTCACCATATTTGCTGCGACATATACTTTGGCACCATATTTTTTAGCAAATTGGACGCCCTCTTCCATTTCTTCAAATGAAAAATTCCCAGCTCGAGAACGCAAACCATAAGCGTCTCCCCCGATATATACTGCATCGGCACCATAGTGAATCGCTGTTTTTAATTTTTCTAATGTTCCGGCAGGTGCTAAAACTTCCGGCCGTTTCAATGTTCTTTTTGTCATGTTGCCATTACCCCTATTTAATCGCTGTTGGGTCTAAATGATAAAAACCTGTATCCATTCCTCGACCAACAGGATGATATTTTTGAATCTCTTGTTGTGCAGTTTTTGCTGCTGTTTCATTCCAAGTATTTGCTTCGATTGCTTTCTTGGCTGAAACGAAAATTTTTGCGATTGCGACAAAATCTTCCCCTGGTGTAAATAACCCATCTAATTTCCATGTTTGATAGCCTGTTTGATTTAATTCTGATAATTCATTGATTAAATTTAAATCATTATCAGCAAAAACATGGGTACCATGCAGATCTTCATAGATGGAATAGTGTGTCTCTGGTTTTTTAGGTTCTGAAATAAACAAGCCACGCTCTTTTGATACGTCTTCTGTCTGTTTCGTATAGTTAAAATAATTGTCTAATAGCGGTCTTTTCGACTGATGAATGCAAGTCGCACCATACACCAATATTTCCACTGGTACAGTGACCTGTTGGCTCAAACGTTGCATCTCTTCAAAGGGAACTTCACGGGCCAATACTGCTCCTACCGCTCCTCTTTTTTGCCAAAAATTGATTTGTCTTGCATTTGTCACCAATGTTTCGGCATCATAAATATAAGGCAGATCATATTCTTGTAATAAATAAATGACACCTGTATCTCCTACAACGACATTATCTGGTTGGACTTCTGCAAGAAAGGCCAAGTATTCTGGGATTTTTTTCATTTTATCCGTATGCATGATGCCATTTACAGCAATATTCACTTTTTTTCCTTGCGCATGTGCCAACTCAATCAACGCGCGCTGTTCTTCACGAGAAAAAGAATGTGCAAGTCGCAGACCAAATTCCTCTTCTCCGATATATAATGTGTCCACGCCGGCAGCTAGCAATTCTTCCGCTTGTGCTACTGATTCAGCCGTCGCAATTAAATCGATCATCGTGTAACCTCCTAGTTCCGATTGATGAAGTCTATCTTTTGACGGTACTTCATCCGGTATCCCATTTAACTGACTAGTAAAAAGGATATTTTGACTTTTAACTACTTGCCTAAAAGAACCATTGGGTCAACATTCTTTTAGACTTTTTCATACTATCACAGCTTCAAAAAGTTTCCAACTGGCGATCAAAAAAAGAGGATGACGCATCAGCATCATCCTCTAATCAATCAAACTTTTTCTGGTATTTTTTCTGCCTTGGCATTTTTTACTGTCAATGTGATCTTACCTTTGCTGGCTCCGATCGTTACCGCATCTCCTAATTGAATTTGACCTGATAATAACGCTTCAGCAAGCCGATCTTCAATTTCTTTTTGCAAAGCTCGACGAATAGGTCGCGCACCATATTCAGGATCAAAACCAACTTTTCCAATCACATCATAAGCAGCCGCCGTAATCTTTACTTTGATTTCGTGTTCTTTCATCCGGTCTAGGATCGAACGACTCATAATTTTCACGATTTCATGCACTTGTTCCTGATCCAATGATTTGAAAACGACTGTTTCATCAATACGATTGAGAAACTCTGGCCGGAATGCTGTTTTCAAGATTTCTAAAATACGTTTTTCCATTGCACGATGGTCTCTCGTAATATCTTTTACGTTGAAACCAACATTTTTTTCTTCACGAATCTCTGTTGCACCAATATTTGACGTCATAATCAAGATTGTATTACGGAAATCAACTTTTCTTCCTTTTGAATCTGTCAAATGACCATCATCTAAAACTTGTAATAAGATGTTGAAGACATCGGGGTGGGCTTTTTCCACTTCATCTAACAAAATAACTGAGTACGGTTTTTGTCGAATTTTTTCAGTTAATTGCCCTCCTTCTTCATAACCAACATAGCCTGGAGGAGAACCGATTAAACGACTCGTACTGTATTTTTCCATAAACTCAGACATATCCACCCGTATCAATGCTTCTTCACTACCAAACATCGCTTCAGCCAAAGCTTTAGCTAATTCTGTCTTACCGACACCTGTTGGTCCTAAAAACATGAATGAACCGATCGGACGGTTAGGATCTTTCAAGCCGCTGCGTGCTCGACGAATAGCGCGAGAGATTGCTTTAACGGCATTTTCTTGCCCTACAACTCGTTTATGCAAAACTTTTTCTAAATCCAATAGACGCTGACTTTCTTTTTTCTCTAGCTGTTGCAATGGTACGCCGGTCCATTGTGAAACCACCGCCGCAACATCTTCATCAGTCACTTGATCAATATAGCCATTTTCTTGTTTAGCTGCTTTGATTTTAGCTTGTTCCAACGTTTCCGCTAATTGTTTTTCCCGTAACCGTAAACGAGCGGCTGATTCAAAATCTTGATTTTGGATCGCCTTTTCTTTTTCAGTCACTAAATCTTGTACTTCTTCCTCCAACTCGGTCAATTCCGATACTTCATCGGTGGAATCTAGGCGGACTTTAGCAGAAGATTCATCCATTAAATCAATCGCTTTATCTGGAAGCTGCCGAGAATTGATATAACGTACGGATAGAGAGACTGCTGCATGCAGTGCTTCATCCGTAATCTCAACACCATGATGTTCTTCATAACGCGGACGCAGACCTTTTAAAATTTCCTCTGCTTCTTCCGGTGTAGGTTCTTCTACTTGTACTCGAGCAAAACGCCGTTCTAAAGCAGAATCCTTTTCAATATATTTCTGATATTCATCTAATGTAGTTGCACCGATTGTTTGTAATTCGCCACGAGCCAAGGCTGGTTTCAAAATATTGGATGCATCAATCGCACCTTCAGCGCCACCAGCTCCGATTAGCGTATGCAATTCATCGATGAACAAAATAATTTGACCATCATGATAAATTTCGTCAATCACTTTTTTTAGTCGATCTTCAAATTCTCCACGGTATTTTGTACCAGCTACTAAAGCGCCCATATCCAACATCATCAAGCGTTTTCCGCGCATGTCTTCCGGCACATCACCAGAAATAATTCGTTGGGCTAGCCCTTCAACGATTGCTGTTTTACCGACACCCGGTTCACCAACTAATACAGGATTATTTTTTGTTCGACGACTCAAAATTTGAACTACTCTTCGTACTTCGCTATCACGACCAACTACAGGATCTAACCGTTTTTCTCTGGCAAGTTTTGTAAGATCTCGAGCCAGACCATCTAAAGTCGGTGTTCCTTGCGAATTATTTTGTATTGGTTTTGTCGGTGTCTTCCGTCGATTTCCAGTACCTTGATTCCCATTCGGCGCTTCATTCACACCCATTTTTTTCAATAGAAGTTGACGCATTTTTGGCAGACTCAATCCTAAATTCACCAGGATATGAGACGCTAAGATCTCGTCATCACGCAAAAGCCCCAATAAAATATGTTCCGTTCCAACTAATTTTGCATTAAAACGCTTCGCTTCATCATCAGCAAAAATCAAAATTTGTTTGGCTCTCGGAGAATAAGGTAGATAACCACCTTCAGGATAGGATTTGACTGATCCGTAGCCTGTCATATGTTCAATCTCTTCACGAATGTCGTTTTCATTTGAATTCATCTGACGCAATGTTTTACCTGCGATTCCTTGTTGTTCGATCACTAATGCTAACAATAAATGCTCCGAACCAACCGAGCGATGTTTAAAATACTTAGCTTCTTGTTGTGCAATCGTTAGCACTGCTTTTGCACGTTCTGTATACAGCTGATCCATATCCTCACTCCTTTTTCTCATAACTTAAACGTTCTAAAAATCCATGGAGGATTCGCGAACGCAGCCTATTTTCAATTTGACTGATACCAAGAATATTCTTTGATACGGCGCTTAACATCAAATTGCCTTCATTTTCAGTAATAATCTCCTCTTCAAATAACTTTTGAATAATCCCAAAAGCATTTGCTTCAGAAATCTCGTTACCGAAAGAATCCATTAATTGCTCCAAAAAATAATGTTGATCAGAGATCTTCACTTTACTTATTCGAATATAGCCACCACCACCTCGTTTGCTTTCAACCAAATAGCCGCGCTGAAAGGTAAAACGTGTATTGATCACATAATTTATCTGAGAAGGTACACAATTAAATAACTGCGCCATTTCAGCTCTTCGAATTTCGATTATTTCACTGTTCTCCAAAATATTCTTCAAGTAAGATTCGATCAAATCAGAGGTATTTCTGCCCATAATATCGTCTCCTATTGACTATTCCTGACCATAATTATAGCGAATTTAGACTACGAAATAAAGAAGAACGCCTTTTTTAAATGAAGATAAAAAAAAAGAAGGCTTACACCTTCTTTTTGATCGGGAAGACAGGATTCGAACCTGCGACACCTTGGTCCCAAACCAAGTACTCTACCAAGCTGAGCTACTTCCCGGGAAAATAAAAAAAACTATGCACCCGAGAGGACTCGAACCTCTAACCCCTTGATTCGTAGTCAAGTACTCTATCCAATTGAGCTACGGGTGCGT
>NZ_JARPZC010000004.1:0-219763 GCF_031927985.1 Enterococcus dongliensis | reverse complement strand
CATCGTCATTCCTCCTGCTATCTTTTTCTATTATTCTACCTTATTTGATAGTAGATTTAAAACTTTGCAACAGAACCCTTTTGATGAAAACCTTTTTGAATAACTGCATTAGTATTTCTCAAAATTGTGGAATCTACCTCTGTTTCCCCAGTAGGATAAAGCCTAGAAAGACTTAAGTAAATTGTAGGTATTGGAACTCTTGAAGAATCTGTGATGCCTAATTTGCTCTTTACCTCTTCAACTACACTTTTTACAGTGTCATTACTATCTAGTTTAGGGTAGGTTCGTGGCAGGGCACGTACGCCGCGATTTGAATCAGAATCATTTCTAAATCCGATTCTTTTAGCAAAAACAAACTCGTCAGAAGTTTCGTACTCACAAATAAGCCTGTATTTTTTCAGGGGCTCATCTGAGTTTATTGTAAAGTAGTCATCAAACTCAGGCTGAAACGGTTTTTTGTCGAGTCTTTTCTTATTAGTACCAGTTGTAGAAGCAATTAGAGAAAGCAAGCTAGATTTTCCCACACCGTTATGCCCGGATAGTACAGTTATCCTACTGCCGATATCAAAACGTAAATCAGTCAAATTTCTAAAATCATCGATAGAAACTTTCTTCAATTTGATTTTCATGTTAATTACTCCTCATTTCTATCAAAATTATTCCCCAAGCCGGAATCGATCCGGCGCCGCTAGACGGGGAGATAAAAGCCCGAAGGCTAATTTTTTTGTTTGATTATTCCAAACCTTGTTCTTTCAGCCATTGCGATTGAATCTCTCCTGAAGTTGGTTCACGTCCATTTTGAGCTTGAAAATCAGAGCGATACTGATCTAACTGCGCAGCTGCATCATTTTGTTGTTGCTGTTGATTGTATTGGTCCCAATACTGTTGCTGAGCTTCTGCTTCTCGACGGCGATTATCTTCACGTGCTGCCGGATCATTGAAAGGGGATCGATCATCAAATCCATTCCCATCGACATCTATAAAGTTAGGATCTGGATTTGTTGTTTGTGGTTGATTTTGTATTGATTGCTGTTGTTCTTGCTGTGCGGCAACCTGTTGTTTGATCTCGTTCAATTTCCCTGTAACTGCCTCAAGTCTTTTTTGCAGTTCATTATTACCACCTGGTATCGTTTCGACCGATTTTTTTGCTACTTCAACAGTTTCGTCAGTCGGATTTGCTTCGGCATTTTTCATAGCTGTATCGGCTTCGAGAACTTTCTTAGAGATTTCTTCTTGTTTTTTCTTTTCTGCTTCCTCAGCGCGTTTGTTGGCTTTAGCAGCTTCTTTTTTCTTCAATTCATCTGTCGAACTTGTTTTTGTTTCTTGCTTAGAAGTAGTATCAGTTGATTCAGCCTTTTTGCTATTTGAGCAAGCGGATAAGAGTAAAGCAGAGCATACCAACAAAGCAATACTAAGTTTTTTCATCTTTTTCCTCCTAATTTTCCTAATGCTAATAGTTTTCAACTCCCATTTAATGGCAGGTAGCATTAGTCGCCAGTAAAATAAAATCGTCAGAGTTTTCCAGTGCTGTATTACTTCTTAATTCCATATTTCGAAAAAGCGAGCTGCATTTCGCCAGAAGTAAGACTTTGTGTGCTTCTTAACGCTTCTTCCTCAGACATCCCATTTTGCACTTTCCAAGCAGTTGGAGACATACCATACTTATTTACAAAGTCTGTAAGTGACAAGCTGTCTGCATCTTGTTGAGCACTAGAACCCTGTGCGTCAGCAGTTGGTCCAGGAGCTTGTGGAACATATATTGGCTCGCTTCCGTTAGCAAAAGCAGTAGCTTCTTGTTCAGTAGCACCTTTTTCAATCGCTTCTTGATATCTTGCGTCTCTTATATTTGCATTATGATCTCCATAACCCTGTCTTTGGGAAACTGACGATTGAGTGCTGGTATTATTATCCGAACTATCATTATTTTGTTCAGTATATGGGCTGGTTGATTCTGTCGAGCTAGTAAAATTGGTAGGAGTAAGTTTCAAATCGGCAGAATCAGCGTATTTTTGAACTAAGTTTTGAGATAAATCTCCGTTAAATTGCATAAGAATTAATTTCTCTTCATTTGCTGCAGTATAAGAAAAGGCCATTGCTGATTCCTTACCTAAATCATCATAATAGTCTTTTGTTTTACTGAGGTCTTTTTCTTTTTCAAACAGAAAAATTCTGGCGTTCATGTACTCACCTGAGTCATCTTTTTGAATACCAAAAATCTTGGCTTCTTTAGCAGACATAGGTGCCATACCAAAATCTTCTTTTGTCATGGATTTAACCTCATTGACTGTTAATCCATCTTTTTTGAAATTATTAATGATTGATTCTAAGTCAACTGATGCCTCTTTTTGACTTGAAATGTTTGTTTGTAGTTTTGTTCTTGTTGAATCAGTCTTCTTATCATTCGAACTTGCTGAAAATAACAGGACAGAGCATACTAACAAGGCACCAATAATCTTTTTCAAAAAATAACCCTCTTTCATAAAAAAATTCTTGTTTAAAATATTGTATCATGATTAACTAGTAACTGGTAAATACAATATAAATTAATATCAAATCACTTACTAACTAATGGTTGCAGCCAAGCATGATTGAGGGTCATGTGGGTTCAAATCCCATTCGTCGCATACAAGATGCACCAATTTTTGGTGTCTTCTTTTTTTTGCAAAAAAACATGATTGAAGACGATTGCAAAATCGTTCTTGTCAAATCAGGCGCTCGTCTATTTCGAACACAAGAGTTGCTTGTTATTTAGTCATCGGCTAGAATGAAGCTAGTAAAATGTGAATGTGCATATTTTGGAGGAATCAACAGTGGCAGCGATTGGTGAAGTCTTAAAAGAGTTCAGAAAAGAACACGGTATGACACAAAAAGATCTTTCTCGAGGAATCTGTTCTCAAAGTGTCTTGAGCCGAATCGAAAATAATGAAGAGATTCCCAATATCATTGTGATCCAACAGCTTTGTCATCGATTAGGGATCACAATCGACCAATTGATGCTTGATTTTTTGCCAGAAGAGTTGTTCTTACGAAAATATTTCAATAAAATGTTTATGTATTTAAGAGTCGGAAAGTATCTAGAAATCCGAACGACATTAGAGTATTTGGATGAACGTCAGATCACTCACCTTGACAAAGATCGGCAACTTGCTTGTTTTTTCAAAGCTGTTTGTGCTTATTTTATTGATGAGGATCCTAAAAAGTCGTTGAATTACACAATCCAAGGACTTTCAATTTGTGTGTCCAAAAAGTATAATGGTTATTTTGATAGCCGGATCTTACTCTTGAGTTTTGCTGGTAAAATGTATGCCGTATTAGGCGATGTAAATAAAGCCAAAAGTTATTACAGCCAAAGTTTTGAGTTGTTCCAAACGATGATGGCAGATTATTCAGAGCGCAGTGAATTGAGTAATCTTTTTGTGAATTATGGAACTTTTTTATTCAAACAAGAGCGTTTTGATTTAGCCGAAAAAGTTGTTGATATGGGACTGAAGTGGAACCGCCAGCAATGTAGTTACTATAAGTTAAAAGAACTGTTAGAATTAAAGATTCTAATGTTGGAAAGTCGGGATGAGCTTTATTCAGTAATCAGCTATCGGAAGATCTTACGTGCTTTAGAAAAATTAAAAGATTTATAGAATGGTCTACACCATTCTTGACTTACAATTCATTCAGGAGTAACGTTAAGGTACAAAGAAAAAAGGAGAACTCACAATGAAAACATTTATTTATGCTGACAAATTCTTTTTAAACTCTGGTGTTAAAAACGCAGGTTATTTAGATGTCACTGATGGCATTTTTGGAACATATACGAAAGAAAGACCGGTTGATGCAGAGATTATTGATCACAGTGGAAAATGGATTGCTCCTGGATTAGTTGATACCCATATTCATGGGTACAAAAATCACGATGTTATGGATAATGACGCAGAAGGCATCAAAGCAATGTCAGAAGGGCTTTTATCTTGTGGCGTGACAAGCTTCTTACCTACAACTTTAACCTCTTCTAAAGAACGTTTAAAAGATGTAGCGGCAACCATCGGAAAAGTTTATCAAGAAGTTGACGGAGCAAAAATCCAAGGAATTTATTTTGAAGGTCCTTTCTTTACCGAAGAACATAAAGGCGCTCAAAATCCTAGCTATTTTGGCGATCCCGACTTAGATACATTCCATGAATGGCAAGAGGCTTCTGGGGGATTGATTAAGAAAATTGCCTTAGCTCCTGAACGCAAAGGCGTCAAAGAATTTGTTAAAACAATAACTGACGAAGGTGTCGTTGTTTCATTGGGGCATTCAAATGCTACTTTGGAAGAAGCACAGACAGCGGTGGAAGCTGGTGCAAGTGTTTTTGTTCATGCTTATAACGGTATGCGCGGATTAAATCATCGTGAACCAGGGATGGTTGGGGCATTACTGACTTTACAACATGTTTTTTCTGAATTGATTTGTGATGGACATCATGTGCATCCTCAAGCAGCTGAAGTATTGATGGAAAAAGCAGGCCACGATCATGTTGCTTTGATTACTGACTGCATGATGGCTGGCGGCATGCCTGATGGAAACTATAATTTAGGTGAATTTCCAGTAGTCGTGAAAGAAGGAACTGCTCGGCTTGAATCAGGCAATTTAGCTGGAAGTATCTTGAAGTTAAAAGAAGCAATCAAAAATGTGGTTGAATGGGATATTGCAACACCAGAACAAGCGATCATGATGGCTTCATACGTACCAGCTGTCAGCTGTAAGATTGACGATGTATGTGGATCAATCACTGAAGGGCGTGCGGCAGACTTTATCGTTTTGGAATCGAATATGGATCTAGTAGCGACATATTTAGATGGTGTCCAACGGTATCACGCTTAATAAAGAATAATTTAGACTCGGTCTTTTTTGACCGAGTTTTTTTGTGTTTCTTGAATGGAAATATATGGCAAAGATTGCTGTTCATCCAATTTATTATCCATAGCAGTTATTAAAAATTTAAAGTAGTTCTAAGATCTACCGTTGGTTTTTTTAATTACTATGGTAAACTAAAAAATAAAGTCGCTCTCTTGGCTATTGTTGACGGAGGAGGAGCAAAATATGTCATATATTGATGTAATCGATGAAAGCAAATATTATCAGATGGGTGAGACCATCATTAAGGCAAATGAAAAAATAAATTTTTCAATTGAAAAAGGAGAAGTCGCCGTAATCTTGGGTCCTAGCGGTGCTGGAAAATCTACTGTATTGAATATTTTGGGCGGAATGGACAATTGTAACGAAGGAAAAGTGGTCGTAGATGGAACGGATATCGCTACTTTTAGCGATAAAGAGTTGACTACATATCGGCGAAATGACGTTGGTTTTGTTTTTCAATTTTATAATCTAGTACCTAATCTAACGGCAAAAGAAAATGTCGAGTTGGCATCACAAATTGTTGCCGATGCACTAGATCCAAAAACCGTTTTGCAATCGGTTGGCTTAGGAGAGAGAATGGATAACTTTCCTGCGCAACTATCCGGCGGAGAACAACAGCGAGTAACCATCGCTCGGGCGTTAGCCAAACAACCGAAATTATTGTTATGTGATGAGCCAACAGGTGCTTTGGATTTTGAAACCGGAAAACAAATTTTAAAGATATTGCAAGACACAGCACGTAAAAATGGGACAACGGTTGTAATCATTACTCATAATTCAGCGATTGCACCGATGGCGGATCGTGTGATTCGAATCAATGATGCCAAGGTACGTAGCGAAGAGCTCAATGATGCACCGCAGGCAATCGATGATATTCAATGGTAAGAAACTAACGTGAAGAGTTTTTATTAGGATCAAGTATTTATTGAGACAAAAATGTTGGTAGAAAATCATCATAGATTTCCTACCAACACAAAAGCTTCTATCTTTTAGAATAATTGTCATTTCATGGTCAATCTTATTTTTGAGATTGATCTTTTATTTGCTTTCGGACGCTATAAAGCATCTTGTTCAATTCTGCTTCTTTTTTTCGTAACTCAACTAAATCTTCTTTGATTTGTTTTTCTTTTTCGTCTGTTTGTGGAGAAATGACTCCATTCAAAGAAATACCAATAATGGTTCCTATAAAAGTATCTAATACGCGATTTAAGGCATATAAAAACGACTCGCCTTGTGGAATACTCAAAGCAATCAATAACATCGTGGCGATGGCTGAAATGATTCCTGAATTGTTGTTCAGTCCGTCTGAAAGAACAATGACCAAAATGACAAAAAGCGGGAGCACAAGCAATTCAACAAAGAAATCATTTTTAAAAAAGGCTTGGATATAATAAAAAATCAAAGCAAGTAATCCACCTAGTGAATTCCCTAAAACACGCGATCGACCAAAAGAGATACTGGTATTCAAATCTTGTCGCAAGGAAAAAACAGCGGCTAATGCGGCAATCAGAGGAGATCCGCGATCGGTTACATGAAATAGCAAGATACATAGCAAGACAGCTAATGCAGTTTTCAGCGTTCGCATACCTAAACGAAAACGACCAATTTGCAATAAAATCTCCTCCTTTTTTTCTTTATATATAATAGTTTAACTAAAAAATGACAAAAAAACAAAAGACCTCACTCGTTGGAGGCCTTTTGGGAGGAATTATTTTTCTGATTGCCATTTTTGCTGCATGTGATCTAAAATTTCGATAACGTCTTTAGTGAAGAACAAGGACTTATTCGGGATTTCACCTTTGACCATCTGTACCATGTTTTCAATTTCGTAATTTATCGCATTGCTAGTGAAACCAGATTCGATTGATTCTTTTGTCCCATCATTGAAAATTAATTCTGCCTTATCTGCTCGAGGATAGTCATCAATCGTTAAGTAGCCATTTTCAAAAGCTACAATCCCTTTTTTAGGCATTTTTGCTTGAAAAGTCAAACTGACTGTTGCCAGCTCATTTTTTTGGTTTCTAAGAATCGTTATAGACTGCTCATCTACACCGGTAGAAAATGGCACCATAGTAGAGGCGATCACTTCAGGTTGTTCTGTTAAGAACCAACGTGCAAAAGAAACTGCATAAGTCCCGATATCCAGCAAAGCTCCGCCAGCTAATTCAGGATTAAAGAAACGATTTGTTGGATCAGGATCTTTGTAACTACCAAACGGCGCTTGGATCATTTTTAATTTTCCTAGTCGACCACTGGCAATTAAGTCATGCAACTCTTGATATAGCGGCATATTAAATATCGTCATCGCCTCTGCTAAAATCAACTGTTTTTGTTGAGCCAATTCAATTACTGATTGCAATTCAGCAAAATCCATCGTAATAGCTTTTTCACACAAGACGTGTTTGCCAGCTTCTAAAGCTTGTTTGATATGTTGATAGTGTTGGCGATTTGGGACAGCGATATAAATAATAGAAATGTCTTCATCTGCCAGTAATTCCTCATAGCTACCATATGCTTTTGGCAAATGAAACTGTTTGGCAAATGTTTCAGCTTTTTCCAATGTTCGGGAAGCACAAGCTGTGAGTTTACTTGTCGTTTGGTCAAAACTTTCTGCAAAATCATGTGCGATGTTTCCAAGTCCGATGATGCCCCATTGTAAGTCAGTCATAATCTTCCTCCTAAATGTACTTAAATCATGAGTGATGTTTCAAAATTTTGAAAAAATAGCTGCTTTTCTTCAAAGTATAGCAGTAAATATTAAAAAATTTCAATCCATTTGCTAAAGAGGTGTATTTTATCCAAAAATTCAGTAGAATAGAAAAGGAGGGGTTAACGTGAATCAAATTTATTTAGATTTAGTGATGAGTGCAATTTTTGAACAATTTCATACAGAACAGGATTTTTACCTAGATTATTTGGGAGTTAGTGACGTTCAGTGGCAGCAATGGAAAGCAGGCCAAAACAATCTATCGCCAGAAGCAAATCAAAAAATTAAAAACTTATTCAGCGATTACGAATGGATGTTGAGCCAAAAAGTCATTCGACAAACCTTTTTGTTTCCTGAAAAAAGACCAACAGCTGTTGCTGAATATCGCGAGATGAAGACGATTATTGCGCAAAAATGGATTGCTAGCGGATTAGCACAAGTTGAGATGATCCCTTTTAAAAATAAAAATGAAGAAGAAAATCAAGACTTCATTGATTTACGTGTAACGATCGATTACGACAATTGGGGCTATAGTGATATACTAAGCTTTCGTTTACCAGCGCATATCCAAAATCAGATTGCAAGTGCCCATACAAAAACAGCATTGCTTGATTGGGTAAATGAAAATCTGACAGAGACTTATACGTTGTTAGACGACTAATGAAAGGATTTTTTAATTGAAAAAAATAGTAGGATTACTTTCAGTCATCATTATGTTTGGAATGACTGCCTATTCGCTTTTTTATAGTACGCCTGCAGAATCAGATACTAAAAAAGCTACAACGACGACTTACTCATTTGAAAAGAAGAAAACAACGAAAAAGAAAAATGCTGTACAAAAAGCATTGCCTGATGCCGACGCAAAGGATTGGAATCTGGTGTTAGTCGGTCCTAAAAATAAAATTGAAGAAGAAGTTTCTGAAGACAAACTGACTACATTATCAGACAACAGTCATCAAGTAGATAGTCGAATCGCAAAGGACTATGAAGCTTTTTCTGATGCGGCCACCAAAGCTGGTTTTCCTTTAGTAATTATTTCGGCTTTTCGCTCAGTAGAATCTCAAAAAGAAGTTTTTGATACAAATGTAAATAGTTTAATTAGTGGAAATGGTCTATCAGAAGAAGAGGCTATCGCAAAGACTAAAGAAACTATCACAGAGCCGGGCTATAGTGAACATCACACGGGGCTTGCCGTGGATGTTGTTGATCAAGATTGGTATGATTCTTATTCAACGCAAGTATTGGATGCTTCTTATAGTGATCAGCCTGGAGCAAAATGGATTGCTGAAAATGCTGCGAAATACGGATTTATCATTCGCTATCCTAAAGACCGTCAAGATATTACAGGAATCACTTACGAACCGTGGCATATTCGTTATGTTGGTAAAGAAAATGCTGAATATATCACCAAACACAATCTGACACTAGAAGAATTTTTAAAACAGTTATCAGCCAAGTAAGGAGGCACTATGCCTAAAAAGAACGTTCAAAAACGAAAGTCCAAAGCTTCGATCCCGCTGATTTTTGCAGGGATCTTAGTGATTGGGTTGGCTTTCGTTTTTTCTTTACAGTCAATTACCCATTTTTGGAATGACGGTAATCAAAATGAAGAAGCACCTACTCATCAATCGTTTATCGATCGGCTAGCTCCTCATGCAAAAGAATTGCAGCAAGGCTATGGAATTTTACCAAGTATTATCTTAGGGCAAGCTATTTTAGAATCTAATTGGGGCCAGTCGCAATTAGCTAGTCAGTACAACAATCTTTTTGGGATAAAAGCCTCTGGTAATCAACCAAAAGTCAGCCTTGAAACAAAAGAATATGTCAATGAACAGTGGATCACGATCCAAGGAGAGTTCAAAGTCTATCAATCATGGGAAGAATCTTTAGACGATCATACGATGTTATTTGTAAATGGAACTAATTGGGACCCGCAACTTTATGCGAATGTCTTGACGGCTACTGATTATAAAGCAGCCGCACAAGCTCTACAGACATCAGGATATGCAACGGATCCAGATTATGCAAATAAAATTATCAGTGTGATTGAAACATATAATTTGGGTCAATACGATCATCCATAGTAGAATTGAAAAAAGGGAGATGGGCTTATGTCAGATAATAACGTACCTGAAATAATGACTGAACTGCGGCAAGACATTGTTCGAGTTCCAAAAGTAATCTCTGAGGCTTCAGGCATTGTAATTTTTGGAAAGCGAATCCGTTCGATTATTTTTACGACAGATATTGCGATCATCCGAAATACCGATGCCGATGCAGTGATTGCGGTGTATCCATTCACACCACATCCAGCGATCACTAAAAGTATTATCGAAGCAGCAGATATTCCAGTATTCTCAGGAGTGGCAGGTGGATTGACTCATGGCGCTCGTTCGGCATATATGGGAATGTTTGCAGAATCTCAAGGGAGTCTTGGCGTTGTTGTCAATGGTCCGACACCAGTGGATACGATTCGTGCTATTTATGATGTCGTAGATGTTCCCGTGATTGCAACAGTCACCTCAAAATATTCTAAGATTAAAGAGAAACTTGAAGCAGGCGTTGATATTATCAATATCAGTGCTGGGAAAGATACGGTAGAAGCAGTCAGTCATTTTCGTCAAAAGTATCCCAAGTTGCCAATCATTGCAACAGGTGGTCCTGATGAATCAACAATTGAAGCAACGATTGAAGCAGGTGCCAATGCCATTACGTACACGCCACCATCTAATGGTGTATTGTTTAGTAAGAAAATGGAAAAATACCGTAAAATGGAATATGATGAGAACCATCAATAAAAAATGACCGAAGTCAGATAAATGATTTCGGTCATTTTTAGTGCAAAGATTTAGCTGCAATTAAGATTAATATGGGAAATCCACTTTGGACGATATGAATATAAAAACCGAATGGTCTCTCGTGATTATGTTGAAAAAAATTATCAAAAAATGGGGGAACAATCACTTTACTTAATCGAAGGTAAAAAAAGCGCGAAAAAATTTCGCGCTTTATGCAAACATATGTTGGAAGGTTGGTAATAACTGCTCAAAAGAAGTCAGTTCGATGTCATGTATAGGAGCAGTTTCTTTAGGGAGTTCACGTTTTCTGTGGTTTAACCAAAGAGCTTGCCAACCGGCCCGTTTTGAACCAATAACATCGTTGATGAAGTTATCACCGACGTACAAAGAATGTTCAGGATTCAAAGAAAATTGTTGTTTTCCTAGCTCAAAAATTTCAACATCTGGTTTTTCATAACCCGTAGCTTGTGAAATAATGATATTGTCTTCATCAATCCAATTCAATAAACCTAACTGTAGTATTTTTTTATATTGATGATCTGTGGGCCCATTAGTAATGATACTTACGGGAATATTTTTTTCTTTTAGGAAATCTAAGGACTTTTCAATCTCCTGATGCATAGTAATCGCGGCAAGTTCTTCTTCATAGATTTCTTGGAAATGCAGAGCTTCTTGAGAAGTAATAAGAGGATAGTTCCGATCTTTCAAAGACTGACGAATGCGGTGAGAACGCATATATTCTAATGACCATTCTTGTGTGATGACTTTATTAAAGTTTGCATCACTGTGAACTCGAAAGCGAGTATAAAGAGGCAGCATATCCTCCTCAGTTACTAAAGGAAATAATTTTTGGACCGCTTTGTGAAACGGTTCTTGTTGATCGTAGATAGTATCATCGATATCAAATACGACAGTTTCAATCAAAATCGACACGCCTTTCGTTTTCAGCAAATTTTCAATTAATTACAGTAGCCATTTTAGTATAAAAAATTACCTAAAAAAAGTATCAATCGTTGATTTATAAAGGTTTTTACTACTAAAAAAGACAAACCGCAGTCTATCAATTTTCAGTATCTGTGACTGAAAAAAAGATTTCTTTTTAAAATTTAATCTATTATAGTTAGTAGAGATGGGTGGGAAATCTATGCGAAGAAAAAAGAGACAAGTAACAGATCTAACTGCAATCAAAGATTTTGTGGAAGAAACTCAAGTAGTAAGGATTGCTCTAAATGGTGAAGAATATCCTTATGTGGTCCCAGTAAATTTTGGGTATGAATGGAACAAAGAACAGCTGATTCTTTTTATCCATGGCGCAAATGAAGGGAAAAAAATTTCTATGATTAAAAATGCTCCTAAAGTGGCCGTGGAAATGGATGGAAAACATCTATTGATTCAAGGGTCGATGAATGCATCGACTTATTCTTATGCTTATCAAAGTTTGATTGGTTTTGGCCAAGCAGAATTTTTGGCAGACTTAGATGCAAAAAGGGAGGCGTTGCATCGTTTGATGGATCATGCCGCAAAAAATAAACCTTTCGATGAGATACCTGTGAAGATGTTGCAAAAAACAGAAATTATTAAGATTACACTCGCGTCATACACTATGAAAGAAAATATTCATCCTGATGAGAAATAAAACGTCTCAAAACCGTTTTAAGCGGTTTTGAGACGTTTTATTTATTAATTTTTTTTAAGCGATATTCTTGAAAATAGCTAACTTTTCCACGACTCTGGATGCTGGCGAAAATACCCATCACAACAGCACCGATTGTATTTGTTAATAGATCTCCCATCGTATCCATCAATGCGGCTCGACCAATCAAAAGTTTTCCGGTAGAAGTTGCATAGCGTTGCAAGTTCATATCCGCGACTGAGTCACAGAGCATTTCCCAAAACTCCCAAAAAACACCGCACACACCTGCAAAAGCAAAACCAAATAATAAAAACAACCAAGGCGATGTTTGACTGATATCTGCTTTTTTCATAAAGAAACCGATCAATCCATAACCTAAAGCGGTTAAGACCATAGGGCTAACCGTGTGCAGTACCTTGTCCCAAAAAGAGATGATTGAAATCATGTGTAGAGAAGTTCCTAAAAAGACTGAGATAACAAGGAAAAACCAATAAAAATAAATGATTTTCTCTGGTAAAACAAGTCTAAATAGTTTTGTAATAATTTCTGGCAAGAAAATCAGAGCAATACCTGCTAAACATTCGATGATGAAAATAATCCCTTGTTTTGTCGAATATTTGCTTATAGCAAATTCATAGATATTGTAGCTAAGACACAGAACGCCAAAAATCAATAAAGCGATTCGATATTTTTTATAAGTCATAAAAATTCCTACCTTCTAAAAAAGCGGTGATTTTTTCCAACAAAGCATCTTCAGTAGCAACAATTGCCCCATTCAATTTAACTAAGCCGACTGTATAAAGATTCAAATAATGAAATTGATTCTCTGCAGGAGTTTTTAAAGCAGCTAATTTTTTTTGGTTATCTGCTCCTTGCTGACGAGAATCAGTGTATAACGCAAGGATTGGGATTCCTTTGGCATATGCTACGCCGATCTCAGAAGCGACACCAGCATCGATGGTCAGTCCATCCAGCAAAGCAATCATTAAATCACTTTTTATCACTTCCTCTGTATCGGCAAGAGCAATCATCTTACTATCGGCATAAGCTGATTTGTCATTGATTCCATCATTTTCTTGAGGTAAGTAGACGGTAAGATCAGCAGGTAGTTCACGGATTTTTTTTACTAGATGTTGGTTGTAAAATAAATCGCTTTGAGCAAATAATGGTGCAGCAAAATAAATATGTTTAGAAGTAGTCACTAAAATAAGCCTCCATATCTGGGATTGTTGTTTCTAATAATTCAATTGCTTTTTTATCTGCCTCTAGCCGTTCGATTCGGGCAAGGTAGGCAGCACGTCGATAATTCATCAGCATGCAAGTCAGCGTTTGGATATTCAATTGGATACGTTCACCTTGCGGCTGATCGGAAATAGTCAATTTTCCTGCTTTATCCCAGCTAAGTGCGAAGATTCCATTGTTCCATTCTGCGATAGGATCATCTACGACAAAATAAAACGGTTCAACCGGTTTTTCAAAAGGATAATTTAACAAAAATTCTTTAACATCTACGATTCGTGCCATAAAAAATGGAGCGATTGTTTCAGTAATCTCACTATCATCTAGTAAAAAAGACAAGAGCTCGTTTTTATAAATATCTCCTTTGACCCAATAGATCATCGAAAAATGTGCGCTGATAAAATTCCATAGCCCATTGCGAGCCTCTTGGTTCAAATAAAACATTTCTTTAATATGAAAGACTTCATCTGAGATCCAATAAAATAAAACGCCAGTTGCTTTTTTGTTTGCATCATAATAAATTGCGGCAATCCGTTCTTCTTCATTTTCAAATCGCCAGTATTCTTCCCAGTTCAATTTTTTTCGGATCATCGCTCCATGATTATTTAAGGCAAATTCATGATATACTTGGTAAACATCCGGATCATCGACTTCTTTGCGTTCAACAATCCCAGGTACTTCGATTTGCTTAGGCAGTTGGGTATCTTTGATTTTGAAGCTGAGTTTATCGGACATAATTTCCCAGCCTTTACGGCGATAATAGGGGATATTATAAGGATATAGGTAAGAAATCCATTGCTTGTCTGCACGCATCTGATTCAAAGCTGTTTCGATCAAGTCTCGCATCAAACCATGATTGGCATATTCAGGATAGGTGCCGACTCCGGTAACTCCCCCCATTTTAAAGAGTTTTCCGTGAATATTTACTTCACAAGGATAGATCGCGATTTGGGAAATCAAATGATCCTGATGGAACCAGCCAAACACTTTTGATTGTTCTAACACGGGCTTTTTCGCCCGAACCATTTCTCGTTTATTCTCATATCCACTATTTTCAATATCGCTTTCAGTTACTTGAAAAACATAGCTGAGCAGTTCGTCATATTGCGCTAGATGTTCCTCACCAACAGGCTTTAAGACGAGCTGTTTCCTAAAGTCATTATCCATTCGTTCATCTCCTAATTCATACTAAAGGAATCATTTTTTAACAAAATGAATTCGGATTGTTGCTACATATATTTTTACGAAAGACTAAAAAGATTAGGGAACTTATTTATAGTGTACAACTTTTTTACAAAAAGTGTGAACCATCGTATCCATCGAATTTCGCAAAATACAATTAACTTTCTAAGTATAGCAAAACCAAGATAATATTTCTCTTACCGACTTTGAGAAAAAGGGGAAAAGACTTTTTTTCTATTAGAAACGTTGGTATAATTGACAGTGCTGATTAAAAGAAATGAGGAACTTTAATGAATATAGAAGAAATGAAGAAACGCCAAAAAATGATTCGAAATTTTTCGATCATCGCGCATATTGATCATGGGAAGTCAACACTAGCTGACCGAATCTTAGAACAAACCAATACCGTAAGTTCCCGAGAAATGCAAGAACAATTGCTAGATTCAATGGATTTAGAACGCGAACGCGGAATCACGATCAAATTAAATGCAGTAGAACTGCACTATACCGCCAATGATGGTCAAAATTATATTTTTCATTTGATCGACACACCGGGACATGTCGACTTTACTTATGAAGTTTCCCGCAGTCTAGCTGCTTGTGAGGGAGCAGTATTAGTTGTTGATGCAGCACAAGGAATCGAAGCACAAACATTAGCTAATGTTTATTTGGCTTTAGATAATGATTTAGAGATTTTGCCAGTCATCAATAAAATTGATTTGCCCGCAGCTGATCCAGAACGGGTGCGTAAAGAAATCGAAGACGTAATCGGGATCGATGCAGAAGATGCTGTTTTAGCAAGTGCTAAAACAGGAATTGGAATCAGTGAAATCTTGGAACAAATCGTAACAAATGTACCAGCACCAAGCGGCGATCTGGAAGCACCGCTAAAAGCCTTGATTTTTGATTCGATTTACGACAGTTATCGCGGAGTCGTTTTAAACGTTCGGATTACAGATGGGATCGTCCGTCCAGGCGATAAAATTCAATTAATGAGCAATGGCAAAACATTCGATGTGACCGAAGTAGGTGTTTTCTCTCCTAAGACAGTCCAACGGGATTATTTGATGGTAGGAGATGTAGGTTATATTACTGCTAGCATCAAATCTGTTCAAGATACTCGTGTAGGGGATACAGTCACCCTTGCTGACAATCCTGCAGAAGAAGCCTTAGACGGTTATCGTAAAATGAACCCGATGGTCTTTTGTGGATTGTATCCAATCGATACTTCTCGTTACAATGATTTACGAGAAGCACTAGAAAAATTACAATTAAACGATGCAGCTCTACAGTTTGAACCTGAGACTTCTCAAGCACTTGGCTTTGGTTTCCGTTGTGGTTTCTTAGGTTTGTTGCACATGGATGTCGTACAAGAACGCTTAGAACGTGAATTCAACTTGGAACTGATCACAACAGCGCCATCAGTTATTTACCATGTAAACTTAACCGATGGAGCGCAACTAATCGTAGATAATCCTTCTGATTTTCCTGACCCATCAAAAATTCAAAACGTGGAGGAACCTTTTGTAAAAGCTAATATCATGGTACCAAATGAATATGTGGGTGCTGTGATGGAGCTTTCTCAACGCAAACGTGGAGAATTTATTACCATGGATTATTTAGATGAGTATCGAGTAAATGTTATTTACCATATCCCATTGTCAGAAATCGTCTTTGACTTTTTTGATAAGTTGAAATCAAGTACAAAAGGATATGCATCCTTGGATTATGAAATGGCCGATTATCGCGAAAGTCGCTTAGTGAAGATGGATATCTTATTAAATGCTGAAAAAGTCGATGCACTAAGCTTCATCGTTCACCGCGAATTTGCCCAAGAACGTGGTCGTGCAATCGTTGATAAATTAAAAACATTGATTCCACGTCAACAATTTGAAGTACCCATTCAAGCAACTATCGGTACAAAAATCGTCGCACGAACAGACATCAAAGCCTTACGCAAAAATGTTTTGGCCAAATGTTACGGTGGAGATATTTCTCGGAAACGTAAATTATTAGAAAAACAAAAAGAAGGTAAAAAACGGATGAAACAAATCGGTTCCGTCGAAGTACCACAAGAAGCATTCATGGCCGTGCTGAAAATGGACGAGGACGAACCTAAGAAAAAATAAGAGTTTTTTGAGAATAAAAGTAAATAGTTTATGAATTTTCAAAAGTTTAACCTGATTGTCGCCCAAATTTTTAAATGGGCGACAATTTTTTTAATTCAATAAGATTTCTTTTTTGTGCAAGGTGACGTTTACTATCAACTTTTGCTATTTCTACGATGTAATGTTATTTATTGCAATTTTTCTAACATGCCCATTCACAATCGTTTCTTCATATACATAATTAGCCAAAAAACAAAGCGTATGTTTGTTTTTTGGCTAAAAAGAAAAGCCCGAAGGCTGATCTTATAGTGGAATTATTTATATTCTACATTATCGCCTGCGATTTCGTAATGAGTAAAAGAGTTAGAAGTTGTGAATGAAACTTTTGTTTAGTGTTTATATCACAATTGCTTAAATTAACAATGTATTGATCCAAAACTACTCCCAATAATATTCACACTCTCTTGATTTAATTAAGCTCACACTTGATAGCAGGTAGAAATCTATAAAAATTTTTCTACAATAGCAATAATTTCTGGAGAGTAATTATAAATATCAATAGGGTTAGACAGATCGATAATTGTTTTATCTTCATCATTCAACTCTATTTTCATCCCATTTGATTTAAATTTAACTCTCAAAATCCATTTTCTAATATTGTCATCTAGTAAGATATTAAAGTAGCTGCGATTATCTCGATAGAACAGACGGTCTAAAGGTATAGTATCTTTCAGAATCACTTTACAAATAGTATAAGATTCGAGTTCTTCCGGAGTTGTGACAATTTCTGGCTCATCAGGGTCAGTAGTATCAGATGCGGAAATAGGTTCGTTATCCTCAATTGATACGGATGATTTCAGTGCTGCACTTAGTTTGTCATTAACTTTTTCAGAAATAAATTGATTTAAGCC
This sequence comes from Enterococcus dongliensis, assembly GCF_031927985.1. Lineage (NCBI taxonomy): Bacteria > Bacillati > Bacillota > Bacilli > Lactobacillales > Enterococcaceae > Enterococcus > Enterococcus dongliensis. The sequence continues at coordinate 202,292 of NZ_JARPZC010000004.1, read as the reverse complement.
TTTTTTAATTATTGGTTTAAACTTATCAGTTATTTGTTTTGTTTTCATTCCATCATAGATTTCTCCTAGGATGAACTTAACAAATTCATCACTTGGATTATCTATTTCTGAAGAAAGATAGTCTTTCAATCTACTTAAGTATTTTAACTCGGCAGCAGAGCTTGTAATTTTGTCTACATCAAAATTTTCCTTGTGGAATTTTGCTAATTCAGGAAATTGAGTATCTTTGATTTTAGTAATATCCACAGTTAAAAAAGGTGCTAGATCCATTTTGTTTGGTTCATCAAGGTCTGTAAAAAATTTATATTCTTGCCCATTTGTTAAAATTCCAAATTTAGATTCTGTAGTACCAAAATACCTAAATAATTGTGAATCATGTTTCGTCAAAACCTCATTAATTGATTTTGCTTCAATTAAAATAGTAGGTTTACTTTCAAGGACAATTGCATAGTCAACTTTTTCTCCTTTTTTTATCCCTACGTCAGCAGTAAATTCAGGAACAAACTCAGTAGGATTAAATAAATCGTATCCGAGAGTAGCAAAAAACGGCATAATTAAGGAAGTTTTTGTAGCTTCTTCAGTTCCAATACTATCTTTTAATTCCTCAACTCGTTTTCCCAATTGTTTGAGCGATTCTTTGAATGTATCCATTTCCATAATATAAAAACTCCAATCATTTTAATTTATACGAATCATCCATGAATACCAATATTTTTAACCTGTTAATTGTTATCTAGACAATTCATATATTTAAATAAAACGAGCAACATGCTCGGGCAATCCGTAGTGACTCAATAGATCATAAATACAAACGCTTTCATAATTGCGCTCATCAAGGTAGCTTTCTTTATCAGTATTTTAGCAGCCTACTCACAGATAAGAAGATTATATCAAATAAAAATAGTTCAAAACATTTTCAAAAGAGCTATAATCAGCATTTTTTCATTTTGAATCTCCCCATTTTTAAGACAATTATACCATTAAAAGATATCAAGAATGTGCAAAATAAGTGATGGAAGCAGCTTATTTTATCTTACAACTAGTAAAGGAAGAAAAAATAAATAAAACACATATTAAAATTTGAAAAACTGCTGTTATTAATAAGAACTTAGACGGCAACAATCAAAAATTTATATCAAAGCGGTAAGAAGATAGGCGATACCCTGAGTAGGATCTGGCAAAATTAAAGCAAGAATTGAATAGTCTCTAAAATGGAACTAGTTGCTAATTTAGCCAATTAAGGAGAACTCAAATGGATAAACTTGAAGAAATCATCAATCATTCTGTAAAGTACAAGTTAAACATCCATGCCTAAGAAAACTTCATATAAGCTTAGGCATTAATTCGTTTATCGATTCCGCGCTATTAATATGCAAAGCAGTATCTCTGCAAGTTAAGGTGCTCAGCGGAGAATATTAAATGAATTTTAAAAGAGATGTAAGTGAATGAAATACAAAGTAACACACAAATTCCATGATGGAACCATTAGAACGATGAATGGAAGTTTTATAGGTATAAAAAATACGATAAATACTGTAACGAATGTATGAGTTTCTTATTTTTGTTTGATTTAGGATCAAAAAGTCTCATTCATAGGAGAAAAGATGATGATTTTTTGATAGCCTTTACATCTATAATAAGTTCATAAGAATAAAGGAGTGATTATTATGAAAAACAAAATTATCGGCGCAATGTTACTTTCGACAGTTTTGCTTAGTAGCTTTGCTGTAACTCCAGCACTTGCGGTAGGAACAGCAACTTCAAAAGGAGATATTACTTTTACAGAACCAACTGGACCTGTTGATCCAGTTAAACCAACAGATCCAACAAAACCAGTTGAACCGGCTGATCCAGCAAATCCAGGAACTGGTCAATCTGGACCATTGTCACTAGATGTTGTCCCTACTCTACCATTTGGGACGCATGAAATTGGAAACGGAACACAAACTTATACGGTTGATGGAAGTAAAAATGCTACACCATATTTGCAAGTTTCTGACCGTCGTGGAGTAGGTACAGACGGTCAAGCTCAAGGTTGGAATGTGACGGTTAAAGTATCTGATTTTAAAAAAGACAATCAAATATTAGAAGGTGCCGAATTGAATTTTGGTGCATCTGAAATTAAAACCGTACCAGAAAATACCTCAGCTAAGCCAGCAAGCGCAGAAATAGAAAACTTGTCTATGGCTAGCGGAGCAACATCGATTTTCTCTGCGGATAAAGATCAAGGGTTAGGAACTTGGTTATCGGTTTATGATCCTGCGAATATCTCTTTGACTGTTCCTGAGGCTGCTGTTGGAACATTTACTGCTGACTTAACTTGGGATCTGACTGCTGGACCAGATGGGACACCAACACCATAGAGAAATGATTTAAAAATTATGGAGAGCAGGAGTGTTCTTGCTCTCTTTTTGAAAGGATAGTGATCAATAGTGAATCAAAGGAAGCGATTGTTCATAGCTTTAATTGCTTTTTTAGGTATTTTATTTGTATTCCCAACTTCCAGTCATGCCGCTGATACTCCAGGAGATTTTGGTGTGAAGCCAGTTTTTCCTGAGAATCAATTAGATAAAGCAATCGGTTATTTTGATTTATTAGTGACGCCTAAGCAAGAGCAAACTATCGAAGTCACTCTTACGAATGCGGCAGATAAAGAACGAATTTTTGAAGTATCCGTCAATCCAGCTGTAACTAGTGATGGAGGGACGATTGATTACGGGCAAGAAAAACCACGCTTAGATAAAACTTTGCCTTTTGATATACGAAAAGCGATTACGCTTGATCAGACAGAATACACAGTTGCCGCAAAATCAGAAATAACGATTCCAATCACACTAGCAATTCCTGCTGAGCCATTTGTTGGTCGTGTACTTGGCGGAATTCACGTGGTTCCTAAAGAAGAGGAAGAAAAAAATCTGCTAAAGAAACAGGCGTACAAATAAAAAATCGAATTGCCTATAATCTCGCAATTGTTTTACAAGAAAATCAGGAACCAGTAAATCCAGATTTAAAACTTTTATCAGGAGATCTAGTCGCTGTAAATGCTAGTCCGACAGTTCAATTATTTTTTCAAAATCCACAACCAACAATTATCAGCAATTTGATTTTCACCAGTAAAATCTATTATGAAGATCAACTATATATTGAGAATACCTCTAATAAATTTCTAGTCGCACCAAACTCAAATTTCCATTTGAATCTTGATTTAGCTGGGGAACGAGCAAAGCCAGGGAATTATCGTGCTGATATTGTGGCAAAGTCTGGTGAGGAACATGAATGGCATTTCACACAAAACTTTACGATTAAAAAAGAAGAAGCTCAAAAAGTCAATAATAATTCTGTTTTTGCAGTGGAAGAAAAGAGCTTCCCTTGGATTTATATTATTTTAGGTGTGATTGCTGTCCTGTTACTGATTGTTTTGCTCGTTTTCTTAAAGCGCCGTAAAAAAGAAGAACCGAAGTAAAATGAGGTGATTTGATTGAAAAAAATATTGTTAAAAGGAGGATTAGTCGTTTGCCTACTGTTTGCAGGTTGGCAGCCGGTGTATGCTAGTGAAAGTGTAGACAGCACGACAACGATCACCTTTTACGACCCTAGTCCGGTCCCAAAACCAAATCCGCCTACAAGTGATATGAGTATGGGAGCGACGAAAAATCAACTTCAAGCAACTGCTAATAGCAATAAAATGTTCCCTCAAACCAATGATAAACCGATGAACTATTTGCTTTCACTGATTGGTGGCGAATTGATTTTCTGAGGTTTGATCATTGTTTGGAAAAGAAAGAAGGAGGAAGAAGACGATGAACAAAAAAATACATCCAGCTAGTCTTCTTCATATAGTTCTTTTGTTAGTCATTGTTGGAATGGGGACTTTTGGATTAGCTAAACAAGTAGATGCTGTTGGTGCAACACCGCCAGTGATTGCGTATGATCCAGATACTTATGAAAATATCACTCCCGCTAGAGATAACGGCTCTATTAAGGGTGGAAAGATTGAACAACTTACCGGAGCTAATCAGTTACCTAAATTGAATGTTACGTATAAAAATGATGGTTCAAATGATCCTTGGAAGGGTGGAACAATTGATTTTCATTGGGAAAGTCATGTAAAGTTAACTAGTAATCCGGTATTTGATGCTCTAGATATCACAGCACAAGGCTTTGCCTTTGTCGCAATTATCAATCTACCAAAACAAGTAACAAGTGCTGAAGTATTAAGATCAATTGATTGGAATACTGCTTCTTTAAATATTAGCGGCTCTAATATAAAATTGGATTCGGGTTCGTTAACATCAGCTGGGAATCATACCCTCCGTTTTGGTCTGGGTTCTTGGGAACATTCTGGTATGCTGGGTATGCTCAATACTGTACTAGGAATTATTACACAACCAGGGTTTAATACAGGTGATATCCCGATTAAATTTAATATTACGATTGATGTTGCTAAAATGACAGCAGATGGGGATCGATTTGATACTAGTCCAGGAAAAATTTTGACAACTGGGAAACTTCAGCCAGCGATTAGTAAGAAAGTTGATTTTTCGGTGGATTTTTATGATTCAAATAATGTTGTTCAAGATTCTTATCAAATATGGCCAATCTGGTATGCTGGCGGACGTTTCTACCCTAAGCTAACAAATGGGAAATTAAATCCAACGGCTTATGCCAAAACATCTTCTACAACAATCAATTCTTGGAACAGTTACGTCTCACCTTGGGATACGACGAGTAAGTACAACAGTATCAATGATTCAACCGAATATGTCGATGGCAACAATAAAAATCTTCCTGGGACGACGAATAATCGAACCTTAACGATGAATCTATCAGAAGGAAGTTTTACGCAGTTGCCTGTAAATCGATTTGATCGGGTGGTCAATTATTTCACTGGAAAAAATGAAACAGCCGGTTCAACTTTAACCCACACGCCAATCAAAACGAGCGGGTTAAATCAACAGATGCCAATTGTCTATAGTGGGAACGATTCTGGTGGAACAGCTTTGTCACCAGTCACCATGAATGTACTTGAAAAATATGTTGTAGATGGAACGATCACACCGACTAAATTAAACAACTCGGATAGTCAATGGGGGAAACCGTTGCCAAGTAAGAGTTATCCGGTGGAGGCTACTTGGAAAGCAAATGCTTTGACAACCGGATCAATCCATTATCGTTTGTATAAAAAAGCAACCCAACAATTAGTTGGTACGTATGAAGACAGGCTGTTTCAATCAATCACAGCAAATAACGGAAGTACGAATACTGCTGTGACAACATTGCCCGTACTTCCATCTGGTCAATATTATTTTGATATCAAATTAGTTGATGATGTGCTTTCAAAGGCATATCCAGAGCTTGCGTACAAGTGGCAGTCTGAGCAAACGGGAGTGACTAGTTTAAAAGAAATAACGGTTGCAAACTTTCCAAATATTTCACAGACGAGCAATTTGAAAAATCTTAGCCGTACACCAGAGACAGGCGAGCCATTGACTGCTTTAGCAGGTGATAGTATTCAAGAAACAAGTACATTTACTCTTGATAAAATTGGCGATTCTTTAGCAGATATGAAAGTAAACGTTGCGCTGCCGGGAAATGTGACCTATGAAAAAGGCAGTCTAACATTGAATGGAACGGTAATTCCAGATGAGAGCCTTCAAACTGGAATCAGTATACCGGCACAATTTCTAGCAAAAGTTGGGGATAAACTAACGGTCACCTATAAATATAAGATAAATGTGATTGATACATCAGTAAATGATGTTCAATTACCAACAAAACCTGATATGTTGTCAGGAAATATCGTGTTAACTGACAACACCAAGCTGCCGATTGCTAAAGTGAGCACAACAGCTCATCTGATCAATATACCTAAACAAGAGTTATCATTGATCGATGTACCGGATGATTTTACTTTTGGCAATAATCTTCCAGTCCCGACTCAAGCGATGAGTTATAAAGCAAAGGGAGATTTTTCATTTGATGTAAAAGATACACGGTTGCCGAGTACTGATGCTGCGTGGCAACTGACAGGACGACTGTCAACTACTTTCAAAACTGCAGCAGGAAAAGAATTAAATGGGGCGAGTGTCTATTTCAATCACGGTGGGGAAAAACTTCCTATCACAGAAACTAATGCATTGATCTATCAAAATGATGGGACGAAAAAAGGGGATATTCCTGTTGACTTTCCTGATAGTGATGGGCTACTGTTAGAAGTAAATGGTAGCACGTATACTCAGGCAGACCAAACTTACCAGGGAGTTATTACTTGGGAATTATCAACAGGCCCAGTGAAGTAAAAAAGTAGGTAAGGATTACTTTCTATGCGTACTTCGACCCAAAAAGTCTATTTTTGAGTTGAAGTTCTTTTTCTTTTCCAATTGTCAGAAAATTCATTGAAATCGCTGACAAATTAGAAAGGATTTTCTGAGGACGTTTGCCAATATCGGCTACTGAAATGAACTGATATTAGGAGGAGAGCAAACTTGGAATTATTCAGTTTACTTGAGAAGAATGAGCAACGTCAAATCAGAATTTTTCAACTTTTGTTGGAACAAAGCGAGCTTTCTATAAATGAGGCCCTTGTTCAGCTATCAGTCGATCGGGCGACGTTTAAAGAGGATCTTTCCTTATTAAAATTAAACTTAGTAAAATTCACTGATCAGTTAGTTCTTGATACCGAAAATGGGAAAATATTTCTGCAACGATTAGGTAATCTGTCAATGACGGATGTGTATTATTCGTATTTAAAGGATGCTGTCAAATATCAAATTTTGATGCATCTTTTAGCGTATGGCACTCTCGAACGGCAAAAATTGTTAGATTCATTAGGCCTTAGTCCTGCTACATTTACTCGACGAATCAGAGAGCTGAATACTTTATTAGCTGAATTTCATTTACAAATAAAAAATGGAAAATTACTTGGTTCAGAGAGTCAAATCCGCTATTTCTATTTTCAATTACTGTGGTTTGGCCGTCCCTACCTAGTGAATCTTAATGAGTTCAATGATCCGACTAGTGATATCTTGTTGGGATTGATGAAAAAAGAATTTGATTTTCCATTTACTGAAGATGGGCAAATAAAATTTAAATTATGGCTGTCTATCACAAAGAAACGGTTACGTGTATTAAAAAGAATTACACCAGATTATACGAATCTGCCCAACAGTTTTTTTGAAAGTAATACTTTTTTATTATCGTTACAAAAAATTTTAGCCCGTTTTTTTATTCAACATGCGTTTATTTGGAACCAAAATGAAACATTGATTTTTTATCTTTTTATGATCTGTAATTTTACATTGGATATTCAAAATAATCATGTTGATAAACTGTTGCATGAAAAACTAAGAGATGATCGGGTCGTTCATTTAAATCAAGCATTTAAATCTATCTTGGATGAAACCTTTTATCTGTATTCTTTTTCAGAACGTTTTGCTGAAGAAATCTCTCTGACCTTGATCCAAAATCATAGCCGTCTGATTTATTTTCGGGGATGGGTCAATATTTTTGGTCATCAAGGATTAAACAAACGTGTTGAAAAAATTCAAGATAAAAGATTACTGAATTTGTGCGAGACATTGACGACACGTTCACTTGATATTTTGAACCAGTCAGAATTTGATAATCAAAATAGTCGTTTTGAATTATTTGTGCGCTATGCGTCGATCTTACAACGAATTTTCAAAGAAGTGGAACCTTGTTTAAATGTCGCGTGCGATTTTCCATATGAACGAGTCATGGCAGATATAGTGATTGATATCATTAGAGAACAAGTGTCCACGACATTTAAAATTAATCTAACTAAATACGATAAGAATAAGCAATACGACGTTATTTTGGCAAGCCAGCTCAAAGAATATCCGCGGCAAGAGAATGCACGGGTATTTGTAATGTTGAGCAATGAATACGACTTTGATTTCCCCTATTTAAATGAAGTGTTGCGAGAAAGTTATTTGCAGAAAAATAATTTGAGGATGAGACTATGAAAATCGTGATTATTGGGGCATCTCATGGAGGTATCGCGGCTGCGAAGAGTTTATGCAGTTTAGCAAATGACAATGAGATTTTTTTGATCGATAGAAAACCAATGCATGCGTTAGGTTATATTTCTAGTGGGATCAATCTGCATTTTCAAGAGATTATCCACGAGCTGACAGAAGTGACGACGGATGTACAGCCTTTAATTGATCTAGGTGTGAAATTAATGACCGAGTATGAGGTGACGGATATCGATCCAACGAACCATCAGCTGATTTTAAAAAAAGAGCAAGAAGAAATTTTATTCTATGATAAATTGATTCTTGCTATGGGTTCTTCTCCGACCAATATCAAGATATTGATCGATGCAGAAAATGCCTTTACGTATAAAGGCTTGGAAGAATCTCAACGAGTGTTGGATTCACTTGAAAAAGCGCAAGAAGTTGCGATCTTTGGTGCGGGGTATATTGGGCTGGAATTAGCCAATGTCTTGGCTAAAACTGGACGAAAAGTTCATTTAGTGGATAATATGCCGATGATTCTTTCTCGCTACTTTGATACGAATATGATTGAAGAAGTCCAACAAGCTTTAGCAACTCAAGGAATTTATTTTTATCCGAATGAATTTTTGATTGATTATCAGAAAAACAATAATCAGGTAGAAAAAATTTGTTTGCTGTCTAAAACAATCACTGCGGACACAGTGATCTTCCCCTCACAGGCACAACCAAATACAGAATTTTTGCGAGATAAAGTTGCGTTAAATGACGATGATACAGTCGTTGTTGATGATTATTTACAAACAAGTGAGCCAGATATTTATGCAATTGGTGATATTGTCCCAATTTCTTATTCGGAAACAATGCATGTATTTATGCCGCTAGTCACACGTGCAGTGCATATGGCTCGTGCAGCTGCTCTGACATTGATCGGTCATCCGACTTCTTTTGATCGAAAGAACAAAGTGAGCGCAACTAAAATTATGGACTATTTTTTGGGGTCGGTAGGAGTGACTGAAGAAGAAGCACCGTTTCTAGACATGAATGTCCAATCAGTCCAAGCAAAAATATGTTTGACACCAACTTATGTAGCACAACAAAAAACGGCAAAAGTGAAACTGATTTATCAAAAAGACACCTTAGAAATCATTGGGGCACAGTTGGTCAGTAAGGAATATTTATTACAAGATCTAAATCTACTGAGTGTGTTGATACATGATAAAAAGACAATCACGGAACTGGCAGTCGAAAATTTTTGTTTTGTCCCGCAATTTACTCCGCATTTTCACTATTTGAATGAGTTAGCTCTTCAAGTTTTACAAGAAGACAACCGTTGTTAATGAAATTGGCGGCAATAGATAAAAAACAGCGTACTGCTAGTAGCGGTACGCTGTTTTGGTTGAAATGTTTGATTAATATTGATCGAATTTTTTAGTGTGTCTTTCTTTATTTTTTATACATTTAAGAAAAAAAGTTCGGTAGATAAGCTGAAATTTGGTGAGTAGCGACTTTTCAAAGAAAATAAGCTGGTGATAGTTCTTTTGACAAAATTGTTTGAGCTGAAAATTGCGATAAAATAAAGCGCGGATAAAATCTAACAGTAAAACCGTGACACCACCAGAAAAACCACAATTATATAAATTAATCCCAGCAGTTAAGGGGTGAGTGTTTCGAGTAATCAATGAAAAGATTAATCCAGCCATCGTGCCAGCTAATAACCCATACTTACGTGTCATCGGTGAGAGGGTGCTGGCAAAAAGAAAGATAAAAATACTATTAGTAGTAGCAAGATCTTGATAGATGAATTGTGCCGTCAATAATACGCCTAATGCGGGGAACAAAAAGTAATGAAATTTAAAATTATACATACTAAATCCCGCAAAAGTTAAAATAGCTCCGACTAAGATACCGCTAAGAGGAACATTCAAAATAAGCGTAATGCTCACTCCAAGAAAACCATACAGTGAAAAGCGAAAAATTTTTCTCAAATCTAAAAGCAAATGTTTTGAGTAAAGTCGCCGCTTGTTGTAAAAATTCAGAAACACCAAGAGTGGGATCGTAAATAAGACGATTAAAAAAAATAGTAAAAAATGATGATGCTCGAAAGAAAGTGCGTGAGGGACCATTTTGATTGCAAGTACATTTCGTGTAGTCAAATTTCCGACTATGCCGACGACACCTGCAGAAAAGCCCATATTATAGAGGTTTAATTCCTTTGTGTGACCTTTCAAAAATTCAAAGATCGGTAAAATCGTATAACCAATCAACAGCCCGATAGCTAAAGCGATAAGTTTATTGAAGGAGCTCGGTGTACAATAAATAGTGCTGACAATCGGTGAAAGACAAGTCCCTAACAGTCCCATTACTAATAAATCCTGACGTTTGGAGTGATGGATTCGTAAGTAGACTAGGCAGCCGATAATAATCGGCGCGGAATTTATAATATTTTTCCCGAAGAAGGAAAATCCAGAAAGCATCATGATCACAGAAACCGTCAGCGAACAAAAATGATGTCTATGCTTGCGTAAGAGAAAAAGACTGCTCAATGTCAAAAGTCCACTATTTAAAAAAGCAGGACCTACACCAGCGATATGAACATAATCAGTAATCAGATTACTAGGCGAAGCAATGATTTGTCGCATCCCTAAAAAAAGTGTCTGGGGACTGGCTAAAAAAAAGGCAGCTATTGTGATGGATGAGGCATAGGTCAGTAAAAAAATAAAGATAAATTTTGTAGAAAGTAGTGCCTGATTGGTTTTTTCCAAAGAATCACACTCCTATAAAAAATAAAAAACATGAACGAAGATATTTAGAACAAAAAATAATTTCATGGATCTCTAGGATTTATTTATTAGTAAATTAATTATAAAAAAACAATTAGCTATAATTTTATTATACATTGTTTGAGTAGCAAATGGGTTATCCATGCATAAAAAAACACTTAATCATTTAGAAATATTTTCATGGAGTATATTTCACATCGCTATCAGTAATTTTTTCATGAAACCAATAGCCTAACATTAAATGAAAAAATCGAGTTTTTTTGATTGCATATTGATTTTATTTATATTAGAATAACTTTATTCAATAGTTGTGCTACGAAGAGAAGAGTAAGTGATCATGAAACGATCAAAGAGACCCTCGGCAGGTGAAAAGAGGGATCGTGGAAAATCAGTGAAGATGAGCTCTGAGCATTCAGTTTGTTCACGCAAATTGAACGGGAAGCGACCGTTATATTGCCGGGTATAATTGTACCGTTGAGGTGTCATCTGTGAGGATGATACGAATAAGGGTGGTAACGCGAAAATATTCGTCCCTTTATTTATCAGTGAACTGGTAAGTAAAGGGATGGATATTTTTTTTATTTGTCAAAAATATTTAGGAGTGTGTCTAATATGAAAAAATTTAGTTTAACTTTATTGATTTTAGGTTGTATCACCTTTTTAGCAGCTTGTGGATCTGGCTCGACAGAAAAGGTGGATAAAATAAAAATTGGTGCATCCCCAACGCCTCATGCTGAGATCTTGGAACACATCAAACCGGAGTTGAAGAAAAAAGGAATTGATTTGGAAGTTGTAAAATTTGATGATTATGTGTTGCCCAATAAGGCATTAGATGATGGTGAGATTGATGCCAACTATTTTTCAACAGTCCCTTACTTCAATCTGCAAAAGAAAGAAAACGGCTATAAATTTTCAAACGTGGGTGCCATCCATTTAGAACCGATGGGAATCTATTCACATAAAATTAAAAAAGTCAGTGACATCTCAGATGGAGCGAAAGTCATTGTCTCCAATGTCCCTTCCGAGTGGGGCCGAGTATTGAATATTTTTGTAAAAAACAACTTGATTAAAATAAAATCCGGTGTAGCAATTGATAAAGCAACCTTTGAGGATATTACAGAAAATCCAAAGAATTTAGTATTTGAACATAGTGTGGATCCAACATTGTTGACATCTGCTTATGAAAACAATGAAGGAGATCTTGTTGCGATTAATTCTAATTTTGCTTATGAAAAAGGTCTGAATCCAGTAAAAGATTCATTAATGATTGAACAAAATGATTCTCCTTATATAAATATCGTTGCAACGAAAACCAGCAATAAATCAAATAAAGACATTAAAAAGATTGTAGCAGTGTTGCATGAGAAAAAAGTCCAAGACTGGATTGAGAAAGAGTGGGGCGGCTCAGTTGTCCCAGTAAATGAGTAGAAAGAACAGGTGATAAAATGGAACGAGCAATTTTTGCAGGCGGTTGTTTTTGGTGTATGGTCAAACCTTTTGACAGTCTGCCTGGAATCGAATCAGTGATATCTGGTTATACTGGCGGATCAACGGAAAATCCCACCTATTTAGAAGTAAAAAGCGGAAAAACAGGGCATACTGAAGCAGTTGAGATTATTTTTGATCCAACATTGATCTCTTATCGTGAATTAGTAGAGATTTATTGGCAACAAACAGATCCAACTGATGCTTTTGGTCAGTTTGAAGATCGAGGCAGCAGTTATCGTCCAGTTATTTATTATTTTGATGAGTTACAAAAGAAAATAGCTGAAAAAAGTCGTGCAGATTTACAAACTAGCGGACGTTTCGATCAACCAATCGTGACGCAAATTGAGCCTGCCAGTGTCTTTTATCCAGCAGAAACGGAACATCAAGAATACTATCAACGAAATCCAGAGAACTACCAAAAAAATGCTGAGCGACGAAAAAAATTTATCGCTGAATTTTGGTAAGAGATGATAATTCAATACTGAAAAATTCAAATAAGCCCCCTTGATGAGATAGACTTAGTTGTTCATGTCATCAAGGGGGCTTAGTAATTTTTTTGCAGTAAAATCAATTAACCGCCGCTAAGATATCTATTATCTTTTGGTAGTTTTGATTTTGAAGAATTTCATAATCCAATTGTCTATATAGTTTTACTGCATGATGGCTCCAAGTTTGTGTACTCAAATAAAGATCTTGATCAGGGTAATAAATATGAAGTAGTTCAGTGACACGAATCGCTAAAGCCTTAGCTAGTCCTTTTTTTTGTTCTTCAGGTAATACGGCTAACCAATGCAGCCGGGGATCATTTTCTTCTGTCCACCAAGCGGTAAAGGTGGCCACTTTTTTTCCCTGAGCATTTTCAATAAAGAGCATTCGGCGCATCAGCTCTTCTTGATATGGCATAAAAGATCGTTGGAAATAATCAGCAGCTGCTTGTTCTGTATCAAATTCTAAAACAGCTGTCTCGATTCGGCACCAATCTTTTTCATCTCCTGGCTGATAAAAAACCAGACGATAGCCCTCTGGTAACTGGATTTTTGGTAACAAAGGTGCATTTGATGAGCGGAACATAGTAAACGGGATATAGGGTACTGATTTATCCAGCATAATGAGACCTCCCTTTTTTTTCTAATAAAATCGTATCACGTAAAAAGACTAAAAGCTACTATTTATAAAAACAGATAAAAGGCAGAAAGATAAATAGTTCTTGTGCAATCACTCTTCTTGTATTTGTCCAACTCTTCATCGCTTTTTTTGCTAAACATTAAACAAAGACAGCTTTTTTATTGATAGGTATTGGTTCAATCAGAAAGAAAATTCTCAACAAAAACATTTTTTCACAAAGAAATTTTATGTTCTTTTTAGCTGAATCCTCTTGATAAATGAATGAGGGTTCGCTATACTCGGTAGGTAAAAGATTCCGGTTTCAAAATTGGAATGGAGGAGGTGTTCTCATGCTTAAAAACTATCAACGGTGACTATGAAGTCAAGCATTGCTTAGAGTTTCTGAGCGAGTAGAACAATCACCTTTCCTCCAATCGACTTTTTTTGCAACCTGTTAAACAGGTTATTTAGTACGTAAAAAAATATTGTCAGGAGGAAACATACTAAATAAGTATGTTTTTTTGTTGTGTTCAAAAGAGGTCTTTGTTGCTGCTAAAAACAGTTTAAGTGAAAACAAAAACATTTGAGGAGCAATAAGATGAAAAAAATAATGGCAGTAATCAGTTGTTTATTATTAACAGCGTTAGTAGTTTATTCAAGAACAGAGGAAGTTCACGCAGCAGATAAATCAACAAAGGTACAACGATTAGTTAAAAGCAAAGACATCAAAGCAGATGATTTTTTCGTTGATGCCAAATGGTTGAAAAAACAAATGAAGAATGACGATAAAACTGTCGTGATTGAAGCGTCTTACGGCGAAGGGAAAGAGTATAAAAAAGCCCATGTCCCAGGAGCATTCCATGTTGATACAATGGAGATTGAAACAGAAGAAAACAACTGGAACATCTTAGATGCTGAAACATGTAAAGAAGTTTTCTTAAAACGTGGTGTCACAAAAACAACACCTGTCGTTGTATACTCAAGTGATATCAATGCTGCAGCACGTATGGCATTTGTTGCTTATTGGTTAGGTGTTGATCAAGTGAAAATTTTAGACGGCGGGTTAGCTGCATGGGAAAAAGCAGACTACAAAGTTGAAAAAGGAACTGAAAAAGCAAAAGCTGCCACAGATTTTGGTGCAGAAGTTCCAGGGCGTCCAGAAAGTTTGATCTCAACCTCTGCTGATGTAGTGGCTGCCAAAGAAAAAAATCCTGATTTAGTACTTGCAAGCGTTCGTTCATGGAAAGAATTTACTGGTAAAACAAGTGGATATGATTACATCAAAAATGCTGGTGAACCTGAAGGGGCCGTTTATGCAAAAGCTAGCAAAACTAGTGCTGATGTGGCTCGTTTAGTAAATAGTGATGGAACAGTCAAGGAACCAACTAAAATTTTTGCTGATTGGGCAAAATGGGGAATCACACCTGACAAAGAAGTCGCATTCTACTGTGGGACTGGTTGGCGTGCAGCGACAACTTTCTTTATCACGAAACAAGAAGGTTGGAAAGATGTAAAATTATTTGATGGTGGTTGGTATGACTGGGATAAAGCACATCAAAAAGACCCAAGCAAATATCCTGTTCAAATTGGTGACCCAAGAGACAAAGATAAATTGGAAATCCTAGACTAATGAAAATACTTCGTTATTTCTTCCATGTTCTACAAGTGGGATTAATCTATGCGATGTATTTAATGGATGATTTATACAAAAATCATTTAGGGTTTATGCGGAATGTCTCTTTTTATTCTCATAAAATTGAAACTAGCATGGTCGGCAGTAAGTTGTTTTTACTGCCGCTCTTGTTAGTGGTGATCGCTGTTTTTTTAATTATCAGAAAAAGAAGCTGGGAAACTGTCTTATTGATGATAATGGGAATTACTTTTCTCATTTGGCAAGGACTGGTTCCAGTAACCGCCACACCCATCTACTATTTGATTAGTGGAATCTTAGGTGTCGGCTGTTTGTTGCAATTGATGAATGTTTTTCTAAAAAGGAGTCAGTCACTCTGATGGAATACTCGGAAAAAACGATCGAAATGGCGCAATTGATTGCAGAAAATTGTACGAGTTGTAAACGTTGTATGAAGGATTGTCTTTTTTTACAGCGATATTGTCAAGATCCGCAAAAATTATTTCAGCAATTTTTAGAAGAAGATCTAGAACCAATTGTTCCTTATTCATGTATGTTATGCGGACGGTGCAGTGTGGTCTGCCCGTTACAGTTAAAATTGGATGAGGCATTTCTAGCTATGCGTCGCGATCTTATCAAAGAAGGCTTACCATTGAAAGAGCTGAAAAGTGTAGTGTTGCACCAGAAACTTTCAACAAGTAAACTTTTTACTGCAGTGAATCGAGGAGAGAAAAAATGAGCTATGGTTTTATGGCGGGGTGCTCATTGAGTTCGAGCAGTCCAAAACAAGTTGCCCAAATTATTGACTACTTAAAAGGTTATTATCCGGATCTAGCGGTAATTCAAGGTTGTTGTGGGAAACCGACACGTATGATCGGACAAGAACAATTATTCCAAGAACGATTTGCCCACTTGACAGATCAAGTCCATCAGGCAGAAATCGATGAATTGATTGTTGCGTGTCAAGGCTGTATCAAAACGATGACAATCCAAAATCAATTTCCTACTTCTTCTTTATGGGTCAAGATGGCAGAATTAGGGTTGCCTGAAGAAGCGATAGGAAAAGCTAAAGACAGTGATGTCATCTTTTCGATTCAAGATTCTTGCCCGACAAAAGAGATGACAGAGATCCATCAAGCGGTGCGCTATTTGTTGGAACAACTCGGGTATCAGGTTGCACGGAATCGTTTATCAGGAAAAAATACCTTGTGTTGTGGAATGGGTGGTATGTGCGGTGTTTCGAACCCGCCGCTAGCAAAAGAGTTTGCTGAAAAACGGGTCCAAGATTTCAAAACGGATCATATCGTGACTTATTGCGCCAGCTGTACGTCAGCAATGATTCTTGGCGGTGGACAGGCGTGGCATTTATTGGATTTGATCTTTGGAGATGTTATTTATAAAGAAGATAGCAGCCCTGCCCATCCATTAGCAAATCCAGTACGGGCATGGAAGAATCGTTACCAATCAAAAAAAATCGTAACAAAAGTATAGGGGAAAAATAATGAAAAAATGGTTAATCGGTATGCTGACAGCAGGGATGCTCTTTTCTTTAGCTGCTTGCAAAACCAGTGAAAAAAAAGAAACAACCTCAACAGAATCTATTAGTAATTTTTCTGAAGCTGTGAAAAAAAGTAAAGGGGATACGGTGACCTTTTATGGTTATGGCGGTGATGAAAAAGCCAATGCTTGGGTTGATGAAGTCATTACACCAGCGATGAAAGAAAAATATGATATTACAGTCAAACGTGTTCCAATGGATATTGATCAAATCTTAAACAAGTTGACTACAGAAAAAGAAGCCGGTACTAAAAAAGGCGATATCGATGTTGTTTGGATTAATGGTGAAAACTTTTATACAGCGAAACAAGCGAAATTGCTTTATGGTCCTATCACAAATAAAATTGAAAGTTTTGATAAGCTGATGGACGTGGAAGGGCATAATTCAAATTATGATTTTGGTGTCAAAATCGATGGGTATGAAGTACCCTATGGAAGTGCACAACTAGTTTTTGCAGGAAACAAAGACAAGTTCAAAGCAGGTTTTCCTACAGATACTCAAGCCTTGCTTGAATATGCAAAAGCAAATCCTGGAAAAATTACTTATACAGCTCCGCCAGAATTTACCGGTAGTGCTTTTATCCGCAATGTTATCTGTGATATTGTGGGCTATGATAAAGTAGAAAAAGCTGCAGCAAATAAAGAGGATTTGTATAAAGTGATCAAACCCGGTCTGGATTATTTAAATGAGATCAAACCGTATTTATGGCAAGAAGGAACGACCTATCCGACAACACCAGCTGAATTGGATCAGATGTTTGCTGCAGGACAGATCGATATGAGTTATAGCTATTCGCAAATGCATGTAGCTGAAAAACGCAGTGACAACGAATTCAGTGCAACGGCGGAATCATTTCTTTTTGATAAAGGAACGATTGCCAATCAAAATTATTTAGCGATTGCCAATACATCAAAGACAAAAGCTGCCGCATTAGTTTTGATCAATGAGATGACTAGTGAATCTGCGCAATTAAAAAAAGCCGAAGCAAAATATGGCTACAGTATTCCACCGTTTGATACAAAAAAATTGTCAGAAAAAACTAATCAAGCATTGAATGATCTTTATAAAAATCAAGGAGTTCTTTCACTAGAAGAAATGCAAGAAAAACAAATACCTGAACTCCAAGCAGAGAAGATTCCAATGATCGAAGCGTTATGGAAAGAGCATGTTTTACATGAATAAAAAAAAATTAGCAGTAGTTCCGTTTCTGATTTTAAACAGCGTGGTAATTTTTGCTGCGCTGTTTAAGGGACTACAGATTAGTTTAGGGTATTACCCTATAATTGGCTTACAAGATATTACTTTGGCCAATTATCAACAAGTGCTAACAGATCCTTTTTTTCAAAAGTCGCTAATTTACAGCTGCTATTTAGCTCTGGTAGCGACTTTTTTGTCATTATTGTTTGGAGTTATTTTGGCATTTCTTCTATTAAAAGTAAATATTTCTTGGCTCCATAAAATAATTAGTTTACCAATTTCGCTGCCACATATTATTGTAGCGCTGATGGTTATACAATTGATCAGTCAATCTGGGATTATTTCCCGTCTTTTTTTTCAATTAGGCATCATCCATGAGATCGATCAATTTCCTTTGCTGATCCATGATTCTACCGGTTTTGGGATTATCCTTGTTTTTCTTTATAAAGAGATTCCTTATGTTGCAGTGACTACTTTGGCAATCTTGCAACAATTGCAGTTAGGGTACATAGAAGTTGCTAAAAATTTAGGCGCTTCCAATACACGAATCTTTTTTTCAGTCATTCTGCCAATGATACAAAAGACATTATTTACCTTGTTCATTATTCTTTTTTGTTTTACCTTTGCCTCTTTTGAAGTCCCTTATCTATTAGGAAATCCCAGTAATCAAACCGTTGCGTTGACAGCCTATGATTTATTTTCACAAGCTGATCTGACCACTCGACCACAAGCCTTTGCTTTAAATCTAGTGATATCAGGAATTTGTTTAGCAGTAACGCTGCTTGCTTTGACTATCAGTTATTTCTTGCCAGGGGGGAGAAGAACAACATGAATGCCTCATCAAAAAAAAGTTCTTTTTTAGTAGGAATCTCCGCCGGGCTTGTATTATTTCCACTGATTTTGCTAGTATTATGGTCTTTTAGTAAAAAATGGTTATATCCAAATGTTTGGCCGCAAGAGATGGGGATTTCTATCTTTCAGCAGATGAGCAATGAGCCGAATTTTTTACCGGCTAGTCTGAACAGTTTTGTCATCGCATCGGCCACTACCATCACAAGTCTTTTGATTGCTGTACCAGCAGCAAGATATTTTGCTTTTCAGAGAACTATCTCACAACGCCTCATTGAAGTAATCATTTATTTGCCATTGATTTTACCTGCCATTGCAGTTATTACTTCTAGTCAAGTGTTGTTTTTACAACTGCATCTAACGGGAACCTTTGGCGGAATTATCTTAATCCATACCTATTTATGTCTGCCATATGCCTTGCAGATTTTATTAGAAAGTTATCGTCAATTGGGAGAAGGATATAGTTTGACGGCGCAAAGTTTAGGCGCCAAGCCGTGGTCGATCTTTTGGCAGATCACTTGGCCATTGTTAAGGCCGGGACTGACGGCAGCAGCTTCGCTAGTTTTTATTGTGTCTTTTAGCCAATATCTACCAACTTTTTTTATTGGCGGCGGGCGTATCGTGACACTACCGCTATTATTGTTGCCGTATGCTAATAACGGTCGGTTTGGTTTAGCTTCATCTTATAGTTTGGTCTTTTTAGGCTGTACGATGGTGGGAGTATTTATTTTTAAAAAAGCAATAGGAGGAATACAGCGTGGGACTAAGCGTTAAAAATTTACGATTGAATTATGGGAAAAAAGAAATTTTCCATGATTTATCTTTTGATGTGAAGGAAGGCGAAATCATTGCGCTTTTTGGTCCATCAGGAGTCGGTAAAACTAGTTTGCTCAAAATGATCGCAGGAATTCAGCCAGTGGATAAGCAGATGCTTTCTTTCTCTGATACATTCACTCAAAAAGACACCGTATTAGTTTTTCAAGATTTTTGGCTTTTCCCACATATGAATGTAGTTGAAAATATTGCTTTTGGTTTAAAATCCCGCAAATTTTTAACTAAAGAGATCAAGCAGAAAACAGCAAAAATAATGGAAGTATTTGATTTGAAAGGTCTTGAGCGCCATTTTCCAGATCAATTATCTGGTGGGCAAAAGCAGCGGGTCGCATTGGCTCGTGCACTTGTATTAGAACCTAAATTGCTATTATTGGATGAGCCTTTTGCCAATTTGGATGATTCTCTTACGCGTTCTATGCGTGCGTACCTACAAAAACTACAAGAAACGTATCGATTCAGTATTATTTTGGTCACTCATGATCGCGAGGAAGCTTTTCATTTAGCAGATCGAATGATTATTTTATTAGATGGGACTATCCAACAGATTGGCAGACCGCAAGAAATTTATTTTTATCCAGAAAATCGAAAGGTTGCTGAAGCAATCGGTGAAACTAATTTTATTCCCGGCATCGTTTCTGCTAACTTGTTTCAAACAGATAGTTTTGAGTTGAGGGTAAAAAATCCTAAACATCTAGTAGGGGAAGTCTTGCTTTTTATTCCTT
The DNA here is from genome assembly GCF_031927985.1 of Enterococcus dongliensis. Taxonomy (NCBI): domain Bacteria; kingdom Bacillati; phylum Bacillota; class Bacilli; order Lactobacillales; family Enterococcaceae; genus Enterococcus; species Enterococcus dongliensis. The sequence goes on along the minus strand of NZ_JARPZC010000004.1, from coordinate 182,151 downwards.
ATGGGATGGAAATAGTAGTCGTTGAACAAGGGATTCCGGCTTTTGTTGAAAGTTGCGAATGGATACCAAACGGCCAACAAGTGACAGTTAGGATCGGCCAAACAAGCTGTACATTTACCAACTTGTCTACAAAGGTCAGAACCGGTGAATCGATCTGTTTACGTGTAATTGACTCTTTGCAGGTGATTAAGCGATGATCTCAATTATTATTCCAGTCTTGAATGAAGAAGAAAAGCTTGCAAATTTATTGCAAGAATTAAAACAAATCGAAGATCCAATATCTTTTGAGATCATTGTAGTTGACGGGGGAAGTCAAGATCAAACCGTTGCAATTGCATCAAAATTTGCTGCAGTTTATCAATTAAAACAAGCAAATCGCGGGGCACAATTGAAGCTGGGTGCTGAAAAAAGCAGTGGAGATATTTTATGGTTTTTACATAGTGATAGTAAACTAGCAGATTATCGACAAGGATTGAGACAGATTCAAGATAGTCTAAAAGATCCACGTTATAGTGCGGGATATTTTCAATTAGTTTTTGATTCACAAGATTTTTTTTATCGTTATTTAGCAAAAACTTCTAATTTACGTGCCCGCTTTCTGGGGTTGATTTTTGGAGATCAAGGATTATTTACTACACGCCAACAATATGAGAAGACAGGCGGCTTTGAAGAAATCCCGCTTATGGAAGATTGGCGTTTCAGTCGCAAATTATGGAAACAAGGAAAATTTTATCAACTGCCGATAACGATTACGACTTCCAGTCGACGATTTCGTAAAGGAAAGATTCGAACCCATTTAAAAATGCATAAAATCAAGTTACTTTATTTATTAGGTGTGCCACCTGAAAAGCTGGTGCGCCGCTATTATAAATAAAAAAGGAGCAGTCATGTTAGAGAAAATTCGAGTTTATTTGGAAGAACACCAACTCATCGAGAAATTACACTTAAAAAGACCTTTTACTGTCACTTTTTTGGCACAAGGGGAATACAATCAAAATTTTTTGATTTCTGACAATGAAAACAACTACGTTTTTCGTTTGAATTACGGCAGTCAACTACATTTGGCCAATCAGATCAAGTATGAATATCAAGCATTGAAATGGCTAGAACGAACAGGCCGTACACCAAAAGTTTATTATCTAGATGATGGTTGTCAAAGTTTTTCGCAAGGGTTGTTGATTATGGAATTTCTGACTGGGCAGCCGTTAGATTACCGCAAAGATTTATCAGAAGCTGCTCAGATCTTTGGTCAGATCCATCAACAGCCTCTTGATGAACATGCAGAAGAAATCTTTGTAAAAGAAAAAGACACGATTCTTTTTGATCGTGTGATGGAATGTCAAAAGTTATTAGAGCCAGTCTTAATAAGTGACGTTGTCCCATTACACGCCAAAAAACAATTGGCAAATGCGTTGGAAGCACGGCAAAATAATAGTTCTCAACAACGATTTTTCGTTGAACTTGATCAGTGGTCAATCAATAATACTGAAGTCAATTCCCATAACTTTATTATTGGGGACAAAGACTTTTTGATTGATTGGGAAAAACCGGTCATCAGTCATCCGGTACAAGATATCTCTCAATTTTTAGCTTCAACGACGACGCTTTGGCGGAGTAATCTGATTTTGAATCAAGCCGAGAAACGACATTTTCTTTCTCGTTACCTCGATGAAACACAAGCTGTGCGTGAATCGTTTGAAGAAGCACTTAGAATTTACCATCCATATTTAATGTTACGAGCATTGTCTTGGTCAGCGATGGCTTATGACAGTTATCAAAAGGACACCAAAAAGTTGAAAAACCAAGAAATCTTTAAAAAAGTTTCTGCATACTTAGAAGAAGACTTTTTACGACAAGCATTAAAGGAGCAGATTTTTGAATAAACAAGCCTATATTTTATTTACACGAGTTCCAGTACCTAACAAGGTAAAAACTCGTTTACAAAGTCTGCTTAGCGGTGAAGAAGCCTGTCAAGTGCAACAGCAGATTTTGCAAGATAGTTTTAAAAAATTTGAACAGCTGAATACACAAGGAATCGATTTGTATTTAGCGTATTCAGATGAAGGAGACCCATCTAATCTATTTTCAGTTATGCCAGAAACATTCCAGGCATTTGAGCAAGAAGGCAAGACAATCGGTCAACGGATGAATCACGCGATGAAGAACGTCTTTTTAAAGGGGTATGAAAAAGTTGTATTGACAGGCAGTGATATTCCTAATCTGAATACAGAAATGATCCAAGCGGCATTTGATCAAATGCAAGATATCGTCATTGGTCCTTCAGCAGATGGCGGCTATTATTTAATTGGTTGTCGAGCATCCATCGATTTGACACCTGTTTTTGAAGCCCCTATCGTTTGGGGAAAACAAGAGGTATTACAAGCTACGTTACAACGGTTAGGCACTTATGATGTTGTCTTATTATCTTCACTGCAAGATATTGATTACCCATCAGATTTGAAACAGATCTATCCTAAATTAAAAACTGAGAACCATTATTTGCGTCAGTGGTTGGAAAAAAATAGAGGGGTTTTAGAATGAGAAAAGTAATTTTAGATTGTGATAATACGTTCGGATTGATTGATCATGATGTTGATGATGGTTTGACTTTGTTTTATCTGTTAGGGACTCCCACCATTGAATTGCTAGGTTTGACTTTGACTCATGGTAACAGCAAGATCGAAGAGGTCGAGCAAATGACCCAGATCATGCACACGCGTTTAAATCTAGCTTTTGATTATTATGCACGTCAGCAAGCAGAATTTTTAGTAGAAAAAGTCAATCAGTACCCCAATGAGGTAACAATTCTTGCAACGGGTGCTTTGACCAATTTATTAGAGGCACAAAAACTTGACCCTGATTTTTTTGAGAAAGTGCAAGAAATAGTATTGATGGGAGGGACCTTGGAACCATTGACAGTCAATCAGCGATCTGTCACAGAATTAAATTTTTCATCTGATCCAGCAGCAGCAAAAGCAGTTTTATTAAGCCGAGCCCCGCTTACGATCATGAATGGACATATGACATCTGCCGCCTTTTTTTCAAGTGTGGAATTGGACCAATTTTTAGATGCAGCAAAAGCAACGGTCGACATGCATTCGCTTGATTGGATAAAAAACACTTTAAAAAACTGGATCAGCTGGAATGAGAAAGTATTTGGCTTTGATGGTTTTTGTAATTGGGATATGACAACTGCTGTATATTTGGACCATCCGGAATTTTTCAGTCAAGAGCAGTATTATCTATCCGATGAGCAACCAGAACTTTCTAAGGGCAGGATGATAGTTGTGGAACAATCAAAAAATTTAGTGAAAATGCCTAAACAGTTGATCTCGATTGCCGAATTCAATCAATTGATCATCAGACAGATGGTTCTAGGGTTAAGTAAACAGCAATAATCAAGTACGAATAGTTATTCGAAATCAAAAACATATAAGAAGGGAGAAGCGGTGAAAAAGATCCTTATATTTATCTCATTAGTATTGGTCGTCATTTTTTTAGCCTACCAATTTGGTTTAGTTGATCTATTAACAGATATCACTAAACTAAGAATGTATTTAGAAAACCTTGGATGGTGGGGCTACTTTATTTTTATCATGTTATCTATTATCGTAGCTGTTTTTCTTTTACCGGGACAATTTCTAGCAATTGTCGGTGGACTTGCGTATGGTGGATTTATCGGTGGACTGCTGACAGTCATTGGGGCTTCGATTGGCGCAAGCATTTCATTTGTCATTGGTAAATATGTCGCAAGGGACTATATTTTGCAACGTTTCAGTCAAGAGCCGGCTTTTCAAAAAATTGAACAAGGAGTTCGAGAAAATGGTCTATCATTTTTGATTTTTACTCGCTTAGTTCCAATTTTTCCTTTTGCTATTCAAAGTTATGCGTACGCGATGACACCAATGAGTGTTAAAAAATTTAGTTTTATTTCTTGCTTGACGATGATACCAGCTAGTTTTATCTACGCCTTTATGGCATCAGAAATCGCTTCTAAAGGAGTCTCAGTGACACTATTGCTAGAATTGACTGCTGCAGGTGTTTTGCTTGCATTACTAGCGTATCTTCCTAAAAAAATTAGTAAAAAAATCAATCAACTAAGCACAGAATACAAAAAGGTCAAATAATTTTAAGTTAGTTGTAACAAAAAGGCCGCGGCATTTGCCACGACCTTTTTTGACTATAGAAATTATTTTTTATCATTGTTTACTTAGATAAAAAGATACACAACAGAATAAATATAATAGGCTAATAACAATAACGCAATAATACATGAAAGTTTAGCCAAGAAACTACCAGAAGCAGCTTTAGCTGTTCGATGTGAACGAGAACGTCGATTAAGTGTTTCATCTACGTCGACTGAATTAGTAGCTTTTTGTGAACGTAAAAGAACGACTGCGAGTAAATCAATAAATAATAAACCTTGTAAGACGATACTAACGATAAAAATAATTTGATCGCCTTGGATCAAGCGAAATAAAAATAAAACAATCATCAGAAGGTCAAATAGTAGTGTCAATAAAAGCGTCATAATAAAGCTCCTTCAAATAAGTCAGAATAAACATGCTTTATTATAGCATAGAACAAATAAAAAAATGATAAATTATTTGTGAATGATTCAGCAAAATAAGTATGTACAGACCCTCTAAAAAACTATCTAGGAACGAAGAACAACAGATAGTTAAAAACAAAACAATCCATCAGATTAGTCATTTTCTAAAAAATAAAATCTAAAAAAGATAGATCATTACGCTGTTTTTAGCAGAAAAAAACAGTAAAAAATTTACTTTTTATGTGTTTTTTGTTACTTTATAAAAGAAGAGAATAAAAATGATCAATTATAACTATTTTTTAATAGTATTATAGGGGGATGGCATGAATTATAAGAAACTAATTTGTACGGTACTATTACTAGGAAGCTTTGCAACAGCAGCTAAGGTCGTCAATGGAGAAGAAGCGACCTTTTCAACTGATTCAATCGAAAGTTCAACAAATGCTGAGACATCTGATTCAACAACGAATCCTCAGGCGGATACAACGGTTGCCGGTGATGAAAGTGATGTTGATGAAACCGCATATGATGCAGCGGGGAATTTACAATTTCATCATCCCGTTCCGTTTGAGAAATTCACGTTGGAACCACCGGCTTTTAGAAGTGCAAGATCTACAATGAGCGTTCAACAAGCCTTTATCAATCAAGTGGCGCCATCAGCAAAAACTTTGGCCAACAGCAATAACTTATATGCCTCGGTGATGATTGCACAAGCGATTGTTGAAAGCGGCTGGGGTAGCAGTGCACTATCTAAAGCGCCGAATTACAATTTGTTCGGTATAAAAGGAGAATACAATGGCCAATCAGTAACGATGAAAACACAAGAATGGAATGAAAAAGATGGTTGGTATTATATAAATGCTAAATTTAGAAAATATCCATCTTACAAGGAATCGTTACAGGATAATGTGACTATTTTAAAACAAACATCATTTTTACCTGGAAATTATTATTATTCGGGTGCATGGAAAAGCAATACAAAATCTTATAAAGATGCGACGGCTTGGTTGACTGGCAGATATGCGACTGCACCTAATTATGGAACAACGTTAAACAGTGTCATTGAAACGTATAACTTAACACAATATGATACGAATAATCCAACGGTCCAAACAAATGCTATGTATCGTCTATACAATCCAAATAGCGGGGAACACTTTTACACTGCTAATGGAGTGGAACGTGATAAGGTCATAAAAGCTGGTTGGCGCTATGAAGGCATTGGTTGGCAAGCGCCTAGAAGTGGTGCACCAGTGTACCGTTTATACAATCCAAATGCGGGTGACCATCATTATACTCCACACCTTTATGAAAAAAATAATTTAGTGAAGGTGGGTTGGCGTTATGAAGGGATTAGTTGGTATTCAGGAGGAAGTAAAGTTCTTTACCGCTTGTATAATCCGAATGCAAAAGCTGGCGCTCATCATTATACCTTGCTTCAAAGCGAACGCGACAATTTGATCAAACATGGTTGGCGCAATGAAGGAATCGGTTGGTACGGACAATAAAAAAAGACTCGATGAAAATGTTCATCGAGTTTTTTTAATCTACATCTGCAATTTCTGAAATAATAAAAAAGCTGTGTAAACTGTCTATAGGATATTCATATTTCTTTTCTATCTCACGTAAAATCTGGTGATTGGATTCTACCACTGGCTCTTTTCCATCATATAAAGCATCTATCGGGAGAATAATCTCGAAAGGCTTTTTGTCTTCTAATACTAAAGGTTTTTTAAAGAAATATCCAATAATCTTTTTCATGGACGGAACTCCTTTTGCTTTGTTTTGTTATATATTACATCAGGAGAACGATTAAGACCAGAAATAAGCTCTATAACAATTGTTATTTAAAACAACCGCAAAAGTGCTATTCCTAAAACACCTGTTAAGACGATTTTCATGAGATCATTTGTTCGGATACCAACGATCAGAGCCGGGATACAAGCAAAAACCTCAGGAAAACGCAAAGTTGGAAAATGACCTGCTTGAAAATTCAAAAGGCTTTGTAGGAGTAACGCAGTTAAGATGGTCATAGGTAAATAGCTTAAAAATTTTTCTAAGATTGGAGGCAGCGTGATTGCTTTTGTTAAGACAAAGGGTAAAATCCGTGGAATCCAAGTGACTAAGGTACAGCCTAATAATATCAACAAGTAGTAAGAGTTACTCATTTTCAATCAGCACCCCCGTCAAACAGCCTAATAATGTCGCTAAAATAACAGAAAGTTCTGCAGTAACAAAACGCATCAAAAGAAAAAGGCTGACAGCAGTCACTGCTAAAATGATTAGGGTTTTATTTTTTTGTTTTTTCAACGGCAATTGGACTTGGAATAAAAATAAACCAAGAAACATTGCGGTCAATGCAAAATCAAATCCGAATATCGTTGGATCGGGAATGAAATTTCCTAATAACGCACCAAGAACTGTTGAAAATATCCAAGCAAGATAAGCAGTAATGTTTAAGCCATGCATCCAAGTACTATTGATTTTCTTTTCTTGTGCCAGTGCGGCAGTCAAAACACCATAAGATTCGTCTGTCAACAAGGTACCGATAGCAACCCCATTTAATAACGAATCCTCTTTAAAGTAATGAGCAACCGAAAGACTCATCAAAAGATGGCGTAAATTGACTAAAAAGATGGTAAAGATAATTGATAAAATAGGTGCACTTAATAAAAGTAACCCGCAGAGGATAAATTGAGCACTCCCTGCGTATACTAGTGTAGACATTAAAAATATTTGCCAAATAGCTAGATGAGCAGATTTTCCCACGATACCCATAGCGATTCCGATACCTAAATAGCCCATAACTGTTGGGAGACAATCCCTTACCCCATCAGAAAAACGAAATGTTTGCGCTGTTCGATTATTCATCCGATCATCCTCTCATTTTATTTTAATTATATTAGTCCAAATCTAATAAAAAAACAAGAGGATAAAATAAAAAGAGCAACAACCCAATGATAGTAATTAATCAATTGGTGGGGAATTTGTTGCTCACTTCATTTTATCACAAAAATATTATCAAAAAAACTAAAAAAGTTATTTTTGTTTGATTAATGACTTAGAAGTGTTTTTATCAGAATAAATTACCTTAAGTTTTATAGAAAGTTTTAGTTGAGGTATAATGAATGAGAAGGAGGCGGTTTCAATGAAAGAAAGTTATAAAAATATTCTTGTTGCAGTGGACGGCTCAACAGCTGCTACTAAGGCCTTTACTGAAGCGTTAAAAATTGCTAAACGCAACGAAGCAAAACTTTTTATCCTGACAGTGGTCGATTACAGGTTTTCAATTGGAGATCCAGCATTTATCAATGATGCCTTGAAATTTCATCTCAATAATGCTGAGATTGAAATGGGGCAGCTGATCGCCGATTCAATGATAGAGGAAATTGACTATGAAACAAAAATTGATTCAGGAAATCCTAAACGTAAGATCATTGATTATGCATTAGAAAATCAAGCTGACCTGATTATCGTTGGTGCAACTGGTCGCGGAGCTGTTGAACAGGCGTTTGTAGGAACGACAGCAGACTATGTCGTCAATCATGCCCATTGCAATGTCATGGTTGTTAAATCTTAGCTAGTAGAACAAAAAAAGTTTTTGCTTTAATAGCAAAAACTTTTTTTATTGGGATAGCAGGGCTCGAACCTGCACTCTTCTGATTCAGAGTCAGACGCCTTACCAGTTTGGCCATATCCCACTAAGAACAGAAAGTATTATAACGCTAGTTTTTCTATTCTTCAAATAAATTGTCTTAATTTTTTTTTCTTGCTTGTTTCAGCGCGGCTAAAACAACACTGCCATCAGCAAAACCAAGATTAATCTTGATAGTTTCAGTGTGAAACACTAAAGTTAACCGGATTCCGTTTAATTTCTTCTTCCCGCTGAGTTCTTTGCATTGGTATAAATTATAACGATAGGCATTTTGTTTGCTTAATGCATAGAGCGTATTGCCGGAAATACCATAGGCAGTCAGGCCTTCTTGTTTTTTTAAGCTTTCATATTTATGAAAACCAATAAAAGAAAAAGAAAAATTTGTTTTAGGAAATGCTTGTAAAAAACGATTGAACAAAAGCAGCCCCTTGTCCTCATTCGTATTGTAATTGATTCCGTATTTTTTGGTGAATTGATAAAGCTCGCTTGCTGTATTCATAATGACCTCGCTTTGTTTGATATCTTTAGTATAAATGTTTCTATCAGTAGAAACAATTCCTTATCGATGAAAGCGACGAGTATTGATAAATTCTGAAATAGCCATAGTGATTAACAAAAAACCAAAAATTTGAAAGAGAATCATCATGCTGTTAAACGGATTAAACAAAAGAAAGATGCCGGCAATCATCATCAATGCGCTGTAGATGACTTGACCAGTTACTGGGAACCCATTTTTCTTGGCAGTCCAATTTTGTAAAAACTGTCCAATTGCAAAAACCAGGATGATGAAACCTAAAAACATCGGTAAGATGCTAATGATTCCTTTTGAGAACCATAAAACGACAAACGCGATAATAATACGTGTGATCCCGCTAGTCGTTTCGAATCCAACATTGCCAGTATATTTTTTTGCTCGCAATCCACGAATGATTTGTAATATCCCTAAAATCAATAAGTAGAAGAAAATAATATAAACGATCCCTTTGAAGACACTTTGTGGCGAAAGCAAAGTAGCAATCCCTAAAATTAGATAACAAGCACTTCTTAAATAGCCATATTTTTTGATTGAATCGATGAAATTCGACATAAATGATCACTCCTTTAAAATAATTTTACCTGATTTTGCTTTTTTTTGCGACTGAAGCGAAAAAATCAATTGTAAACCATTCCAGACTTCGGTATAATTGCGAATAACATTGATCCAAAAGCTAGACGAACAATGAATGTCGATACTGGAGGGCTTACTTATGAATGAAGAAGAAATTGAGCTAGGAAGAAGTTATCGTTGTCATCCCATTGGTTTTGAAGAAAGTGTGGAAGGCGAAGTCATTTCTAAGATGACGAATTGCGCAGTCGTTCGCATCAACCAATGTGAAGAGATTGATCAAGAGCAACGAGATGACAAATCTAACATGGTCGTGGTAAAATATTCTAATTTCATTCCAAGTTAGAAGGCGGTTTTTTTGAGTATATTTACAGTAATATTAGGAATTTTTACGGTTGTTTTATATGCGTTTTTACTATTAGTACGCAGAGATATCGTTATTCCAGTAGTTAAACAAAGAAAGCATTATTTTTTCTATCTTTTTTTAACGGGGTTGATCTTGTGGATTGGTTTTACTAATTGGCAAGAGTTAAATAACCGTGTACAGACGATTTTGGCTGCTTTAGTCATGTTGAGTTTTTTGTTGGATAAAAGAGGATTTACCGAAGAAAGTCTGATCCTTTTTAGTTTAGATAATCGAGGGATTCCATTGAATGAGATCGAACGGGTCGTGCTGTTTCAAGAGGAAAGTGGTTTGATAAAACTGAACTATTTCCGCAAAGATCGGCGGGGACCATTGTTGACCTTTGATTACTCACTGACTGAATTTGTCGTTTTCCTTTCGACACATCTGAATGAAGGAAGTACATTAGAAATTTTGACTAAAGATGACCAAGATAAAAATGGTCAATGAGATGACGGTGACGTCATCTTTTTTTATAAGTCTTTTAAGAAGTTTTTTATAGAGTGAAAGATTATAAAAAAAGCACTGCCGAGTAATTCGGCAGTGCTTTTTCAGCGAATTAATGGAAAACGCGGAAACGTTCGTCGTCAGCTAAAAATTCTTTTTCGTTTGCATCGGCTTCTTTAGAACCAAAGACTAATTGAGAACGTAGTTGCCAGTTTGCAGGGATATCCCATTCTTTAGCAACAGCTTCATCAATGATTGGATTGTAATGTTGCAAGTTAGCACCAAGGCCAGCTGCAGTCAGAGCAGTCCATGTGTTTGCTGTAGCGATTCCGTTGGATTGTTCTGCCCAATCAGGGAAGTTATCTGCATATAATGCAAATTGTTCTTGCAAGTTTTTCACTGTATCTGTTTCTTTAAAGAATAAAACTGTACCGTAAGCATTACGGAAACCAGCAATTTTTGCTTGTGTATTTGGGAATGCTTCTGCAGGAGTTAATGGTTTCAATGCTTCTTCAACGATGTTCCATAATTTTTCATGAGCTGCACCAAAGAGAACGACCGCGCGTGGAGATTGTGCGTTAAATGCGGTTGGACTATTTTTTACAGTATCTTTGATTAATTCAGTGATTTCTTCTTCTGATAATTTAACGTCGCGACCTAAAGCATAAAATGAACGACGATTTTTTAATGATTCTAAGAATTGAGACATAATAAATTCCACCTTTTTTTGTTTTGTTCTTGTTTACAGACATTACTTTAACATCTTACAAAAAGTAAGAAAAGAAATATGCTCACAGAAGAGAATTTTTTTTAAAAGCCCATGAATAACCTGGGATACGAACTGAGAAATATGATAAACTGGCGATATGAACATAAAATGGAGGCACATAATGAATATTAAAGAGATAGTCAAATCTATTCTTTATTTTTTACTTTTGACAGCAGTTTTGATCGGATTGCGACAATTTGTTTTTACTCCAGTGGTTGTTAAAGGCGATTCGATGGCTCCGACACTAATTGATGGTGAACGAGTGATTGCATTAAAAAATACAAAGATTCAGCGTTTTGATATTGTGACTTTTCCAGCACCAGATGATCCAGGAAAAAATTATATCAAACGAGTAATTGGATTGCCAGGTGATACAATCGAATACAAAAATGACACACTTTATATCAACGGCGAGCAATCTGAAGAACCTTATTTGACAGAATTCAAAAAAGATTTGACCGATAATCAACCATTGACCTATGATTTCAACTTGAAGGAAGTAATTGGTTCTGAAAAAGTTCCAACAGGCGAGCTGTTTGTATTGGGAGATAATCGGCGAATTTCCAAAGATAGCCGAATCATTGGAATAATCAAAGAAAAAGATATTATGGCTGATGTAAAATTTGTTTTCTGGCCGTTTGAACGTTTTGGGACTATCGACTAGCAATTATCGCTGGTCTTTTTTGTTTGTCTTTGACCATGCGCTGTTTTACGGGAACTGTTATAATAAACAAGGAACACAATCTAAAGAAAAGAGGGGAAACGATGACATTACAATTTTTGTTAGGTGCTGGACAGAATGATGCGACAGAGCAAATGATTCAGACAGCACAAGCTTGGCTGGAGAAAAATCCAGAGAATCGAGTGTTTTTCTTAGTCCCCAATTACAATAAATTTGAACAAGAGATCACACTTTTGTCAGCTATGAAACAGATAGAAAAAAAGACGGCATTTAGTACAATCCGTACGCAAGTTTTTAGTTTTCAGCGTTTGGCTTGGTACTTCTTGCAGCGGGATGGGCAAGTCCCAGGAAATATTTTATCCGAAGCCGGCAATGCGATGATTTTGCGAAAAATTCTTCAGGAATTAAAAGAAGACTTGACAATTTTTCGCGGGGAAGTAAATAAAACAGGTTTTATTCAACAATTGGTCGGCTTTTACCAGGAGATGCAGATTGGAAATGTTACAGTCGCCGATTTAGTTGAAAATGGAAGTGATCCGGATCAAATATTAAAACTTCAAGATTTACAAAAGGTTTTTGCTGCTTATGAAGAAGCGTTGATCGATTATCAAGTAGCGAATGAAGACCCACTATTGTTGCTGCATGATTATTTAAAAGGACAAGACCTCGCACATAGTTTATTTATCGTTAGCGGGTTCACCCGATTCAATGCTCGAGAATTAAATGTTTTGAATGCCTTGATGACTTGTGGAGAGTTAATTGTTTCTTTGGAATTGGACCGGCCATATCCTAGCGAAGAGCCCAATCCCTTGAATTTATTTGCTGATCCTGGCAAAACTTATTTTCAATTAAAGAAAAATGCTGATTTTCAACAGATTCAAGTTCGTCCGGATCGTTTTGCTCGTAAAAAAGCGACTGTTTTCAATCAAGTCGGTGCGTTTTGGGCAGATCAAGAAAGAACGGATTTATCACATTCAGAACAAATCCAGCTTACAAAATACGTCACCGTCGCAGAAGAGATTCGAAAAGTCGGTGAAGAAATAAGACGTTTAGTCCGAGAGGAAGGGTATCGCTACAAAGATATCCAAATTTTATTGCGTAATCCGAAAATCTATGACAGTGTCTTGCCTGATTTATTCCAAAAATTAGCTATCCCATTTTATTTGGATGAAACACAAGCAATGGCGGCACACCCGTTAATTGAATTTTTACAAGCCTTGTTTTTGATTGACAATTATCATTATCGGATTAACGATGTTTTTCGCTTGCTGCGAACAGAATTATTTGCGCCATTCAATTGGGCGGGGGAGACTTGGTTTTTACAACAACAAGAATACCGAGAAAAAATTGATCAGACAGAAAATGTTTGTCTAGCCTATAATTTCCGCGGAAGTGCTTGGACAAAAAAAAGTGAATGGGCCTTTGTCGACTATGACTTTGAGGCAGATGTCTTTAATGATGCCAAACAATTAGAAGCTATCGCCAATGAAGTTCGTCGCTCAATCCAACAAGTGTTGCCGCCATTTTTTGAAAAGATAAAACAAGCAGCTAATGGACTAGAAGCTGCCACTACTTTTTATCATTTTTTAGAAAATAGCGGGGTGAAAAAACAGTTATTGTTTTGGCGTGATCAAGAAGTGGAACGGGGCAATTTAGATAAAGCCCGGAACCATGAACAAACTTGGCAAGCTCTGCTTGATCTTTTGGATGAATATGTGTTGATCTATGGAGCGGACCCGTTTGATTGGACCGCCTTTCAAGAGATCTTTTTAGCAGGTTTGATGAATTTGTCTTACGGAAAGATTCCTACAGCGATCGATCAAGTTCGAATCAATGATTTAGAGTTGGCTCGGGTGGACCAAATGAAAGTCACATTTGCTATTGGCTTGAACAACAATGAGTTTCCTGCTCGTTTCGATGATAAAGGATTATTGTCTGCAGAAGAACGTTCATTGTTTAATCAAAACTTACCTGATGGAAAATTCTTACCAGAAAGTAATAGCTCTAAGGTAAATCGAGAACCTTTTCTGGCCTATTCAGTCTTTCTTTCTGCAACTGAAAAGCTTTATTTGAGTGTTGCAGCAACAGTAGAAGGTGAAAAAAAATTAGAGATCTCTGCATTTTTACGTCAGTTGAGCCAAGGACTCCAATTACCAATCAAAGAAAGCGAGTCATTGAAATTAACTAGTGCACCGGAAGATCATATAGGAACAATGCGGACGTTATTGTCTGATTTAATCGCCTTGAATCGGTTTGCTCAAGATGAGAATCGCGCGTTCTTGCCATCGTGGCGAGAATTACAAAAATTTATCCAAAATAGTTCACTGGCTCCTATGGCGCAACGAGTTTTTAAAAGTTTGCAAGATCTTAACATTCCAAAAGAATTGTTGCCGGAAACAGCCGAACAGTTATACGGAAAGAATCTCTATGTCTCTGTTTCGCGCATTGAAAATTTTTATAATTGCCAATATAAATATTTTGCAAATTTTGGTTTGGGATTAAAAGAACGAACAGTCTATGGATTGACTCCTGCAGCGGCAGGTGATTTTTACCATGAAGCTTTGGATCAATTTTTCCGATTGATAAAAGAGCAAGGGCTGCGATTGGCAGAGTTGAATGAAGCTGAACGGAATCATCTGGCTGAAGAAGTATTGAAAGAGATTTTTGGGGAATTGAAGTTTGCGATTCTTTCTAGTTCAGCCCGAATGAATTATATTCGTTATCAGCTATCACGTACGATTCAACGAGTCAGTTGGGCATTGGTCCAACAAGGAATGCGGACAAGTTTTGAACCCCAGCAAACAGAAATTCTTTTTGGTTCGATTGGCGGTAAAAAAGGTATCCCAGGGATTGATCTCCCTTTATCAAATGGAGGAAAAGTTGCAGTTCGTGGAAAAATCGATCGCTTGGATCAACTTCAAGGAAATGAACATGATTGGTTGAGTGTGATTGATTATAAATCGAGTCCGCATAGTTTTAATGTGGCAGATGCTTATTACGGGATTGCCCTGCAATTGATTACTTACTTGGATGTTGCAGTGACAGATTTTAGTCAAGCAAACGGAAAAGAAGTCAAACCAGCAGGTGCCTATTATTTACACGTTCATAATCCCGTTTTGCAAGAACCTAAAAACGTAGAAAAAGATATGTTGAAGGCCTATCAATACGATGGATTATTTACAAAAGAACCGGCACTGTACGAAGAATTGGATAGAAGTTTACAAGAAAAAGAAAATTCTGTTTTGTTTCCAATCAAAAAAGATAAAAACGGTCAAACAGTGATTTTATCGCAGTCAAAAGATAAATTCTATGATTTGTCGGAGATTGAACTGTTGCGTGAATACAATCGAGAGAAGATTCAACAAGCTGGCAATCAGATTATTTCTGGTGAAATCAAATTGAATCCAACTTATAAAGACAATCAGCGGATTGCTTGTCAGTATTGTCCTTTCCGCAGTGTCTGCAAGTTTGATGCTATGTTGAAGGAAAATAATTATCATCGTTTAGAAAAACTTTCTAAAGAAGAAGTCTTGAAACGAATGGAGGAAGAGCTGCATGACAACTAATTATCCGATCCCTCCAAAGGCTCCAAATGAGATCTATACGGATTCTCAGTGGCAAGCAATTTATGATCAGGGGACCAATCTATTGGTTTCAGCTTCTGCTGGATCAGGAAAAACGGCAGTATTAGTCCGCCGTGTAATCGAAAAAATCAAACGACAAAAACTTTCTGTAGATCAACTTCTAGTTGTGACTTTTACTGAAGCAGCAGCAACAGAGATGAAAGAACGAGTTCAGACTGCTTTACAAGAAGCGATTAATGAGGAGACGGATCAAGAATTAAAAAATCATTTCGCTCATCAATTGACCTTGTTGCCAACTGCAAATATCTCAACTTTGCATTCATTCTGTTCAAAAGTCATCCAGCGCTTTTTCTATTTGATTGATCTAGATCCAAGTTACCGAATGCTGACAGATGATACTGAGATGATTTTGTTAAAAGAAGATGTATGGGATGAATTGCGAGAAACGTTTTATGAAGAGAATCAGGAGATTTTCTATCGACTAACTGAGAATTTTTCAAATGATCGGAGCGATAGCGGATTAGAGGATTTGATTCTTTCAATGTATGAATTCGCTCGAGCAAATCCAAATCCTTTTCAATGGTTAGATGGATTAGTTGAAAATTATCGAGTGAAAGATTTAGCTGCTTCAGAGCTGTACCAACAATCAATTCGGCCACAAGTATTGGATAAACTGCATGAGATTGATCAAATGTATCACTGGCTGATCTCAACTAGCCAAGGGGCAGAAGAGTTGCAAAAAATCACTGAACTTGGTCAAAATGAACAAGCTCGCATTCAGCAGATTGAACAAGAGTTATTGGCAGATCGCTTGTCTGATGTGTTTACTTTATTCAAAGAGCTCAACTTCCCAACTTATCCTTCCCCACGTAAAAAAGAAATCAAAGAACTCTATGGAGACGTTATTGCAGAAGGAAAAGCCTATCGCGATCAAGCCAAAAAAGAATTGCTGAAAATCAAAGAAATGTATTTTGCAGTTTCGCCAGAAGAACAAGTGGAGCGATTGCAAGAAGCATTGCCTATCGTAGAAGAATTGGTCCGCGTAGAAAAACGATTTATTGAAGAGTATTCAGCAAAAAAACGTGAAAAAGGGATGCTGGACTTTAATGACCTAGAACATTTCACTTTACAGATCCTACAAACAGAAATTAATGGGGACAGACCAGCTGAAAACTATTACCGCAAACGATTTGCAGAGATTTTAGTCGATGAATACCAAGATATCAATCAATTGCAAGAGACGGTTTTGCGTCAACTTAGCAGGGAAAAACCTGGGAATCTTTTTATGGTTGGAGACGTTAAACAGTCGATTTATGGATTTCGTTTAGCAGATCCGACATTGTTTATTCAAAAGTATCATGATTTTTCTGAAGAACATGGCGGTCGGCGAATCATTTTAGCGGAAAATTTCCGCTCACGAAAAGAAGTCTTGGATTTCACCAATTTGATTTTTACTCAATTGATGGATCCAACTGTAGGTCAGATTGAATATGACGAACAAGCAGAATTAATCAACGGGTTCACTAATTTCCCTGACACTGACACATTTGCGCCTGAACTATTAATTTATCAAAAAGATGGAGATGTTCCTGAGTGGATCGAGGATAAATCAATGGGTGAAATCTTTATGACAGCAATGAAGATTCGTCAGCTGATCGATCAAAAATTTGAAATCTATGATAAAGAGCAAAAAGAGATGCGAGCCGTGCGTTATGAAGACATTGTATTGTTGATCCCAACGCGAAGCAATAACCTGACAATCTTAGAAGTGTTCAAACAATTAGGAATCCCGCTAGCTGTTAATGATACGCAAAATTACTTTCAATCAACAGAATTACGAATCATGATTGCTTTATTGCAGATTATTGATAATCCTTACCAAGATATTCCATTGGCTGCTGTTTTACGTTCACCGATCGTTGGTTTACAAGAAGAAGAGCTGGCACAGATTCGTTTGGCTTTGCCGCAAAAAGAGTATTATCAAGCGGTGAAACGATATCTACAAGACAATGAGAATCAGACTGCGAAAAAATTAGCAGTTTTTATGAGTCAATTAAATGAGTGGCGCGAATTTGCTCGGCGCGAATCTTTGGCAGATTTATTGGTGAAGATCTACAATGAGACAGCTTATTTGGATTATGTTTTAGGGATGCCTGCGGGTCAACAACGCCATGCCAATTTATTGGCGCTGATCGAACGAGCAAAAGATTATGAGCGCAGCAGTTTCCGAGGATTGTATCAATTTATTCGTTTTATTGAGAAAATGCAGGAAAAAGATAAAGATCTAGGTGAGCCTCCTATTGAAGAGACTCGCGATGCAGTACGAGTGATGACTATTCACGGAAGCAAAGGTTTGGAATTTCCTATTGTCTTTTTAATGGATATGAGCAAAAGCTTCAATCTACAAGATACTCGAAGAAATTATGTGTTTGATGAACGATTAGGACTTGGGGTCAAGTTGTTAACTCCAGATACCCGAATCAGACAAGATACTTTGTTGTTTCAAACAGTCAAACAAAAAAATCTAAATAAGTTATTGTCAGAAGAAATGCGAAAATTATATGTCGCTTTAACGAGAGCTGAACAAAAACTGTTTCTCGTTGGTTCATATGAAAATGAAGAAGCAACATATAAAACATGGAGCAAAGGCGCTTTAAATGAAAAAATAGTCTTAGATGCGGGGCTTCGAAGCGGTCAGAAAGATAGTTTCTTTGATTGGGTCGGTTTGACATTATTTAGACATCCGATCATGGAAAATTATCAAAAAGATTACCAGATTAATCGACTACCGAGTTTGAAACAGCATCCAGCAGTTTTCAAATTAAATTTTATCGAGCCGCAAACGATCGCAGAGGCGGTTCAAACGTATCTCCCAGCTGTGAAAACATTAGATATCCCGCAAGGAGCGATTAACATCCAACCGTTGAAACAGCGTCTAAGCTTTAAATATCCATACCCTGAAGCAACCAAAACTACCAGCTATCAATCAGTATCAGAATTAAAACGTCTCTACGATGATCCTGATAATCAAGAAAATATCCCGCTTACACCATCGCAGCCAAACTATCGCTTTACTGAAAGCGAATTGGGGGAGCCTAAATTTTTAGGAACAAAAAAAGAATTGTCTGCTGCTGAAATCGGGACAGCAACACATTTAGTTATGCAGTTGCTGCCATTAACAGAAATACCTCAACGCAATACAATTGAAAATCTGATTGAAGAATTATTGTTACGACAAACATTGACTTCAGAAATTGCTGAAAAAATCTCGATTGACAGTATTTTACAATTTTTTGATTCTCCATTTGGTCGTTATTTAGTTCAACATGCGAATCATTTATATCGTGAAGAACCGTTTGCTATGCTCTTGCCAGCAGATCAGTTATTCAGTGACTATCAAAACCAAGATGAGATCTTAATTCATGGAATCATTGATGGTTACTTAGAATTTGATGATAAAATTATCTTATATGATTTAAAAACAGATTATTACACACCTCAAAAAGAACAACAGCTGATCAATCGCTATCGTGGTCAATTGTATCTGTATAAGGATGCATTAGAAAAAGCAAAACAAAAACCTGTTGAAGCAGTCTATTTAATCTTTTTACGTGCCAATCAAACAATTAATTTGTTAAAAACTTCTTAGGGATAGGCAAGATGCACTTATAAAATGTAAGTGATATGCTATACTTTCTCTATCGAGGTGAGAATTATGGAACAAGTAGAAGTAATGGACTTTTCGCTCTGTCCAAAATTTGAGAAAGGATTTCAAATTTTAGGCAAAAAATGGAATGGTCTGATTATTGACGTGTTGTTAGAAGGTGGGCCTCAAAGATTTGTTGATATTGCTGCGATGATTCCTAATGTCAGTGACCGAGTTTTAACAGAACGGCTAAAGGAACTAGAATCAGAAGGTATCGTTGGTCGCGTGATTGCTTGTGAAAGCCAAAAACGGATGGATTATTGTTTGACGAATAAAGGAAAAGCTTTGAAAAACGTAATGAATGAGATTCATCGATGGGGTGATACGTGGATCACTGATGAAGAATGTAGTTGATAAATTGATTGATTTCTTGTAGTATTGGGATAGTCAATTGAATAGTTCAAAAAGCGTCGATAGAAAAGAGTAATCTTTTTGGATCTTTGAAGGGAGTGTCTGTCACTGACTGGAAGCAGACTAAGAAAAGAAAAGATGAAGTTCACTTCTGGAGCTTGTCATCAGACCGGCAGAGCCGTTAAGAAAAGAGAGCGCCAATTTTGGCGAATTAGGATGGTAACGCGAGACCTCGTTCCTTTATGGAATGAGGTCTTTTTGTCGTTTAATTGTCTTAAGTTTGAAAAGAAAGAATGGGCTGAGTGTTAATCAAGGTTCCTATCTTTTTAAAGCACTAAGGAAAGGAAGAAAATCATGAGTTTACAAGAACAACTAGAAGAACTAAAAAGTAAAACCTTAGCAAAAATCAATGCAGCTGAGGAACTTTCCGCGGTAGAAACAATCCGTGTAGAAACATTGGGGAAAAAAGGACCAATCACAGAAGTGTTACGCGGTATGCGAGATCTTTCAGCAGAAGAACGTCCCAAAGTTGGCGCTTTTGCCAATGAGATTCGTGATTTATTGACAAAAGCTGTAGAAGATCGTAAAGCTGAGCTGGCAGAAGCAGCCTTAGCCAAACAATTAGCTGCAGAATCATTAGATGTTACTTTGCCAGGAAAAAAAGTATCTCACGGGACACGTCATGTACTTACTCAAATTATGGAAGAGATTGAAGATACGTTTATCGGTATGGGCTATCAAGTGATTGAAGGAACGGAAATCGAATCCGATCATTACAATTTTGAACGCATGAATTTACCTAAAGATCATCCGGCACGCGACATGCAAGATACTTTTTATATTTCTGATGAAGTATTGTTGCGGACCCATACATCGCCTGTTCAAGCACGAACGATGGAAAAACATGATTTTTCAAAAGGGGCGTTACGTATGATCTCCCCAGGAAAAGTATTTCGCCGTGATACCGATGATGCGACCCATAGTCACCAATTCCATCAAATCGAAGGGTTAGTGGTTGATAAGGGAATTACCATGGGAGACTTAAAGGGAACCTTAGAAGTCTTGTTGAAAGAATTGTTTGGTGCCGATCGTAAAATTCGATTGCGACCAAGTTATTTTCCCTTTACCGAACCTTCTGTCGAAGTGGATGTCAGCTGCTTCAAATGTGGCGGCAAAGGCTGTAATGTCTGCAAACACACTGGTTGGATCGAAATTCTAGGAGCAGGGATGGTTCATCCAGATGTATTGGAGATGTCTGGGATTGATTCAAAAGAATATTCTGGTTTTGCTTTTGGTTTAGGGCCAGACCGAATCGCGATGTTGCGTTATGGTGTCAATGATATTCGAAATTTCTATTTAAATGATGTTCGTTTCTTGGAACAATTCAAGGGGGAGTAAAGAGCAATGTTAGTTTCATATAAATGGTTAAATGAATACGTCGATATAAAAGGAGTCACTCCGCAAGAACTAGCGGATCGGCTTTCATTAACAGGGATCGAAGTTGAAGGAGTAGAGATTCCTCAAGAAGGATTAAAAAAAATTGTGGTCGGTGATGTGAAAGAATGTATTCCGCATCCTGATTCTGATCATCTATCCATTTGCCAAGTAGACATCGGTGAAGAAGAATTATCTCAGATTGTCTGCGGTGCACCAAATATTAAAGCAGGAGTCAAAGTTATCGTAGCGTTGCCTGGTTCTCGAATTGGCGGCAATGTAAAGATCAAAAAAGGCAAAATGCGTGGACAAGTCTCTAACGGAATGATCTGTTCCTTACAAGAACTTGGATTTAGTGATTCCGTCATCCCTAAAGAATATGCTGAA
This sequence comes from Enterococcus dongliensis, assembly GCF_031927985.1. Classification (NCBI taxonomy): domain Bacteria; kingdom Bacillati; phylum Bacillota; class Bacilli; order Lactobacillales; family Enterococcaceae; genus Enterococcus; species Enterococcus dongliensis. The sequence goes on along the minus strand of NZ_JARPZC010000004.1, from coordinate 161,076 downwards.
GGTATTTATTATTTACCAGAAGATGCGCTTGCAGGAAAACCGGTTTTTCCTTATTTAGAAATGGACGATGCAATCATTGATTTATCGATTACACCTAATCGTGCGGATGCTTTGAGTATTCGTGGAGTTGCTCATGAAGTTGCTGCAATCTACAACAAAGAAGTTGATTTCCCAGCAGTGGAATTAAAAGAAGCAGCCGAACATGCCAGCACGAAAATTAATGTTTCTGTGACAGATAAAACGGATGCGCCACATTATGAAATTCGGATTATTGAAGACGTAAAAATCGGACCTAGTCCACAATGGCTGCAAAATCGTTTGATTAATGAAGGCATTCGTCCAATCAGTAATGTAGTGGATGTAACCAATTATATCTTGTTATTATTTGGTCAACCGTTGCATGCTTTTGACTATGACAAATTAGGTAGTAAAGAAATCGTAGTTCGTCGAGCAAAAGAAAAAGAACCATTCACCACATTAGACGGTGTTGAACGAACATTGAATCCAGAAAACATTGTGATCACTAATGGGGAAATTCCAGTAGCTTTAGCTGGCGTAATGGGCGGATTGGATTCAGAGATTTCTGAGGAAACGACAACTGTTGCTCTAGAGATGGCACTATTTGATCACACGTCTATTCGCCGCACGTCACAAAGTTATAACTTACGCAGCGAGTCTTCCATGCGTTTTGAAAAAGGAATCAACCAAAATGAGATCAGCTTAGCTGGAGAAGTCGCAGCAGCAATGATTGCAGAATTAGCAGGAGGAAAAGTCTTACAAGGTGCAGTAAAAGGCAGTGAAGTTCAACCAAAAAATGTTGAAGTCAGCACAACGGTTGAAAATGTTAATCGTTTCTTAGGAACTGATTTAACACAGGCACAAGTTAATGACATTTTTAAAGCACTTGAATTTCCGACACAAGTCCATGACGGCGTAACGACTGTCAGCGTACCGCCACGTCGTTGGGACATCACGATTGAAGCAGATTTAATGGAAGAAATCGCTCGAATCTATGGCTATGACCGTTTGCCATCGACATTACCAGAAGGTCAAACAGTTGCAGGTTTCTTAACGCAAACACAAAAAGCTACTAGAAAGGTACGTCAGCTTTTAGAAAGTGCTGGATTATCTGAAGCAATCAGCTATGCTTTGACCACAGAAGAAAAAGCCCAACAATTTTTAGTAAATGAAAGTAAAGTGACTCGAGTTGCTTGGCCGATGAGCGAAGAACGATCAACGATGCGCTTGAACTTAGTCAGCGGTCTATTAGAAGATTTATCCTACAATGTCGCTCGTAAAAATAACGATGTCGCTTTTTATGAAATCGGGCATGTTTTTTATCAAAACAATGATCCTAAAAAATATTTACCAAGTGAACAAAATCATGTGGCAATTGCGCTCACAGGCAACATTAGGGACAAATCTTGGACTGAAAAGGCTCAATCAGCCGATTATTATACCATCAAAGGAATGGTTGAAGAATTAGTCGAAGGACTGGGATTAACCAATAAAGTTACCTACCAAGCCATTCAACTAGCTGAGATGCACCCAGGGCAAACAGCTGGAATCTATTTAGATGAAAAATTGATTGGGTTTGTCGGTCAAGTTCATCCAGCAGTAGCGGCAAGTTATGAATTAAAAGCTACTTTTGTTGCTGAGTTGGACTTAGCGGCGATGATTGCACAAGAAACCTCTCCATTGGTTTTTGAAGCTGTTTCAAAATATCCAGCTATTAATCGCGATATTGCATTACTTGTTGACGAAACAACAACCAATGCTGAAATCGCAGAAGTGATCAAAGACGCAGCCGGGAAATTTTTAGCCAATTTACAAGTATTTGATGTTTATCAAGGTGCGAATATCGAAACTGGTAAAAAATCAATGGCTTATAATCTGACTTTTGTTAATCCTGAAGCAACATTGACAGATGAAGAGATCAATCGCAATATGTCAAAAGTGACTAAGAGTTTAACAGAAAAATTACAAGCAGTTATCCGCTAATTAAAAAGAGTCAGTGACGCCATGTCACTGACTCTTTTTTAGTTTTTAGATAGCTTGGATGTCACTGGTCGCTACGACATCGATACCGGTATTCAAAAGATTCTTGATTGCGACATCTCCGATAGTGATTGGCGCTTGTAATTGAACAGCATTGATGGTCTTCATAGCTTCTAAAACGGCTTTTTTAGGGATTCCATCCGTTGTTTTAACAGAGCAGAGGAAGTTATTTCCGCCATTGACTCGAACTGTTGATGTAACTACACGAATAGGATTAGTTGCTTCTGCTTTGCCGTATTTCACACCTTTATTGCAGCTGTTTCCGCTGACTTTATACTCATTAGACTCATCGACCGTTAAATGACAGCCTTTTGGACACATGATACAGATAAAGTTTTTCATGCTTTTACTACCTCCTCAACACAAATCTCCACTTCTCCATTGGTCACTTTATCTAAGATTTTTTTTGATAGTTTGATTTTTTCCATTTCACCAGGGACAATGTAGCTCTTTTTTTGTTTTGCTAAGACTTCGCCTTGTGATTTAATCAAAATCTGACTCTCATCAAAGACTTGATTGACCCGAAAGAAAAGTTCTACTCGTCGTGCTACATTTTCGTCACGAATCATTTGGGGAACGACATAGGTGACATGATCTCCATTTTTGACAGAAAAACAGTTTGCAGTTTCTTTTTGCTGTTCTGAAATATAGGTTGCAGCAGCAGTTCCTGCTTTGATACTTTCAGCAGTGACAAAGTCTACTAGATCGTGGACGTGGACGACGTTGCCGCAAGCGAAAATACCAGGAGAGGAGGTTTCCATATTTTCATAAACAAACGGGCCGTTAGTTTTAGCGTCTAAATTGAGATTTGCATCGCGGCTTAGTTCATTTTCTGGTAACAAACCAACCGATAATAAGATTGTGTCACAATCAAATGTCCGCTCTGTTCCAGGAATCGGTTGCCGTTTATCATCAACTTGTGAAACGACTACTTGCTCTACCCGATTTTTTCCGCGAATTTCAGTGATGGTATGAGAGAGATATAACGGGATATCAAAGTCATCTAGACATTGAACGATATTTCTAGTTAAGCCGCCTGAATAAGGCATAACTTCTACACAAGCCAATACTTCAGCACCTTCTAAAGTCATTCGTCGTGCCATGATTAAACCAATATCCCCCGAACCTAAAATAATTACTTTTTTTCCAACTAAATAGCCTTCCATATTAACATAGCGTTGTGCGGTACCAGCGGTGTAGACACCTGCTGGGCGACTACCTGCAATGCCGATAGCACCACGTGTTCGTTCACGGCAACCCATTGCAAAAATTAATGCTTTAGCTTTTAAAATCTGATATCCTTTTTCTTTGTTGACGATATGCACTTCTTTTTCTTCTGTTACTTCTAAGACCATCGTATCGAGCAGAACTTGAATATCGGTTTTTTTCACTTGTTCAATAAAACGAGCGGCATATTCAGGGCCAGTCAATTCTTCTTTAAAATGATGCAAGCCAAATCCGTTATGGATACATTGGTTCAAAATACCGCCTAATTTTTGATCCCGTTCAATGATCAGGATATCTTTTACGCCATTTTCATAAGCAGCTGTCGCAGCTGCCAATCCAGCGGGACCACCGCCAATTACGATCAAGTCATGCATCTTAATGTCCTCCTTTTGTAGCTTCAACTAAAATATTGCTGCCTTCGCGATCTTGCAAAATAGTTAAAGGCGATACATTCAATTCATCCGCTAGAATATCAACGACGCGTGGCCCACAGAATCCACCTTGACAGCGGCCCATCCCGGCATTGCATCTTCTTTTGACTCCATCAACAGAGACAGGAGGGATCGGAGATTGCGCAGCCGTTTGAATTTCACCTTCAGTAACAGTTTCACAGCGGCAAATTACTCTGCCGTAAGAATTATTTTTTGAAATAAGTTCATTTTTTTCTTTAAAATTAAGTTCTTGAAAAACAATTTTTTCACGTGAATCGATATGGACTTCTTTTTGTTCAAATGTTCTTCCTGCTGATTTTTCTAAAAGTTCGATGGCGTAGACAGCAATTGCTGGAGCTGAAGTCAATCCTGGTGATTTGATTCCTGCTAAATCGATAAAACCAGGTGCGGCTTCTTGCAAGACAAAATCACCGGCAGAGCTATTGGCACGAACACCAGAAAAATTACGAATTGATTGGCGTAAGTTAAGATCAGGAACAGATTTTTTAGCTAAATCAACGACTGTTTTTAATCCTGTGATTGTATTTCCCGTATCTTTTCCACTGTCTAAATCACTACGTTGAATAGATTCTGAATTAGGTCCTACGACTAAATTCCCATGAACAGTCGGGCTGATCAAGACACCTTTTCCGCTGCTAGAAGGGCATTGAAAGATGACATGATGAACCACATCACCTTCAGATTTATCTAAAAGATAATATTCCCCGCGATTCGGTGTAATCTCAAACGTCGGCTCTGCAATCAAGTTGTGGATGTCGTCAGAGTGAACACCTGCAGCGTTGAAGATATATTTGGTTTGATAAGTGGCTTGATTTGTCGCGACTTCGTAACCGTTTTCATTTTTACGGATGGCAGTCACACGATTGTTCAAAGCAATTGTTACATCATTCTTTACAGCCGTTTCTGCTAGAGCAAGGCAAAATTCCCACGGATTCACGATTGCAGCAGTAGGGGCATAAAGAGCGCCTAGACTTTTATGAGAAAGATTGGGTTCTTTTTTATGAAGCGCTGCTTGGTCGAGTAATTCTAGACCTTCCACACCGTTTTTGACACCACGATCATAAAGTGTCTGAATAAGAGCTAATTCCTCATCAGAAAAAGCAACGACAAGAGAACCAATCTGATTATAATGGACAGAAAGTTTTTGGCAGAGTTCTTTTGCGCGTTTTGCTCCTTCCACATTTAATCGTGCCATCAAAGTATTCGGTTCTGGATCATAACCAGCATGCAAGATTGCACTGTTTGCTCTAGTTGCTCCAAGACTTACATCATTTTCTGCCTCTAAAACTAAAGTGTTTAATTGATACTTACTTAATTCATAGGCAGTCGCGGCACCGACGATTCCGCAACCGATGATAATCACATCGTACATTGTTTTTCCTCCCGCATAGTTAAGCGATGACTCGCTCTAAGTTTTTTTGCATTGCAGCAAAAAAGAGTATAGTGAACAAACGCCAATTTTTATTGACGTTTGCAGCTATACTCTTTTATCTCTAGCAATTATTTAATTATCTGTATTATAACACGGATAAAAAAGTTCAACAATCACTAAACGGACCAAATTGAACTTTCGGTGGTTGAAATTGCTAAACAGCCAGCACCTAAAGCGCCCATGATATCTTCTTTGTCTCGGATCAATCCACCAACAATCAATGGCTTTCTGGCGTGGGTTATTAGCTCTTTGATGATTTTTGGAGAAACGTTAGGAAGGATCTCCACTAAATCCGCTTCGGTATATTTTAGTTGGCGGTTAATATTTTCCAAGGCAGAAGAATCTAGTAAAAAAAAACGTTGGATTGCTAATAGTTGATGTTTTTTTGCTTGGCGGATGATTGTCGGTTTTGTGGAGATGATTCCATCGAATAACGTTGTTTGCTTAATGTAATCAATTGCTTTTTCATCAGAAGATAATCCCTTAACTAAATCAGCATGCAAGATTGCAACTTTCCCGCTAGCTTTGATTTTCTTAGCTAGTTCGGCTAGTTCCATAATATGCGATTGAAGAATAAAGATAACTTCAGCTTCTGAATCTAATGCGGCCGCTAATTCAACTTCGTTTTTAGCAGCTGCAATCACCGGTGAGAACTCTAATTTTTGATACAATTCGTGAAAATTCATTCAATATAACTCCTTCGGCTTACTCTAATTTATTTTACCACGGAGGAAATGGAAGAAAAAGAACTGTTTCTAATGAGTAAGATTTAAAAGAAAAATTGATGAAAATCAGCAAATTATTTAAAATTACGCTAGTAGACATAAAATATAAGGAGTAAACCAAAATAATTCTGAGGAGATATCAAGCAGATTAGTGGGCGGTCAGGTTTTTAAGAAGAATAAAACGGTTTTGACAAGCATAGTCTCAAATAATTCATTGAAAACTATTTTTCTTTTGAGGCAGTTCAGAAGTGTTTTTTTGAGTTTCTTCTGCTATAGTTTAACGTAGAATCAAAAATGAAGGATGTTAATAATGCAAAAAGGTATTTTATTAGTAAATTTAGGGACCCCTGAGGAGCCAACACCAGAAGCGGTGAAAAGTTTCTTAGCTGAATTTTTATCTGATCGGCGAGTAATCAGATGGCCGCGTGGGTTGTGGTTACCAATCTTACATGGAATCGTGCTTCAGATCCGTCCTAAAAAAACAGCACGTACGTATCAAAAGATTTGGCGCAAAGAAGGCTCTCCGTTATGGATCTATACCAAACGACAAACGGAATTGTTGCAAGCTCTTATGCCGGATGCTATTGTTCGTTATGCGATGACTTATGGAGATCCAGGAATCCGTGAAACAATTGATGAAATGAAACAAGCTGGGATGACAGATTTATTTGTCTTACCATTATATCCCCAATATTCTGAAACTACAGTAGCACCGATTTATGATCAAGTAGGTAACATCTATAAAAATGCGGTGGAGATTCCTCATCTTCAAATGTCAAGCTCGTTTTATGACCATGAAGGATATCTTCAATTACTGGCTGATCAGATAAAACAACAATTGGCTGAAAAAACGTTTGATATGATTTTATTTTCGTATCATGGTATTCCTGTTTCTATAGTTTAACAAGGCGATCCATATGAAGAACAATGCAAACTCACTACACAAAAAGTAATGGAAAAAGTAGGGGAGTTTCCTTATGCACATTCTTATCAATCAAAATTTGGACCAGGACAGTGGTTGACACCAATGACTTCGGCTACATTGAAAGCTTTGCCGAGTCAGAATGTCAAAAAAATTCTAGTGATTACTCCTGGTTTTGTAGCAGATTGTTTAGAAACAATCGAAGAGATTGATGAAGAAAACCGTGCGTATTTCATGGAAAACGGTGGAGAAACTTTTGAATACATTCATCCGTTTAATGACTCGCCGGAATTTACGCAGATTTTACGCTCTATAATAGAAAGAACATAAAAAACTACCCACTGAAGAAAAGCATTACGCAATCTTTAGTGGGTAGTTTTTACAATTAAAACTAGCTATTGGTTTGAACTAAGCAAAATAGTTGATTCCCATAGCCTGTTTTACTTCGGATAATGTTTTTGCAGCGACTTTTTGTGCTTTTTCACTGCCTTCTTTTAATTGATGCATCACTGCATCGGGATCTTTTGCGAACTCTTCGCGACGCGCACGAATCGGTCCAAGTTGAGCTTCTAATACGTCAATCAAGTAACGTTTAATCTTAACATCGCCAAGACCGCCATGACGGTAGTGTTCTTTTAATTCAGCAATTTTTTCTTTGTCTGTTCCGAAAACATCTAAGTAAGTAAAGACCATATTTCCTTCGACTTGACCAGGGTCTGTTACGTGAATGTGATTTGGATCAGTATACATACTCATAACTTTTTTTGCTAAAACATCGGTAGGATCAGCTAAATAGATTCCATTTCCCAATGATTTACTCATTTTTCCATTTCCATCGATTCCTGGTAAGCGGCCTTGACCTTTTTCTGGAAAGACACCTTTGGGTTCTACAAGGACGTCCCCATAAGTATGATTGAAACCTTGAACGATTTCTTGTGTTTGTTCTAACATTGGTTTTTGGTCTTCACCTACAGGAACTAAAGTAGCTTTAAAGGCGGTAATATCAGCCGCCTGAGAGACGGGATAGATGAAAAAGCCTGTTGGTACACTTTCACCAAATTTCTTTTGTTCAATCTCAGATTTTACTGTTGGGTTGCGGCGAACACGCCCGACGCTGACTAAATTTAAATAATACATGGTTAATTCAGCTAATTCAGGGATCTGTGATTGAATAAATAAAGTCGAACGTTTTGGATCTAAGCCTACAGCCAAGTAATCCAAGGCGACTTGTAGAACATTGGAGGAAACTTTTTCTGGATTTTTTGCATTATCAGTCAAAGCCTGCATATCGGCAATCATAATAAATAAATCGTTATCAGGATCTTCTTGCATCAAGACGCGATTTTTTAGCGAACCGACATAATGACCTAAGTGTAATTGACCCGTCGGACGATCTCCGGTTAAAATGATATTTTTCATTAACTCACCTTTTCATAAAAATTCTTTCAATAGTCTCTTCAAATACTACCTTTTTTTTCAAAACAAGACAACTCTTATTGTTGTTTTTATAGAAAGTATCAGCAGCGCTTATGTTATAAAACTTAACATAGAAACAGAAGGAAATAAAATGTTTTTTTCTAACACTAGGTATTTTTCTTTACAAAGTAAAAAAATTTAGCTTATAATTAGACCCACATTGGAATAATTAGAGAATAATAAGGAAAAAAGAGGTGGTTAAACATGCCAATGGTGGAATTTAAGCATGTAGAAAAATACTATGGGAAGTTTCATGCCTTGAAAGATATTAACTTATCCTTTGAAAAAGGAGAGGTCGTTGTAGTAATCGGACCTTCTGGCTCAGGAAAAAGTACGATGTTGCGGTGTATCAATGGCCTGGAAGACATCACTTCAGGACAGCTCATGGTAAATGACAAAGATTTACATAGCAAAGATGTTAAGTTAAAAGACATCCGAAAAAATATCGGGATGGTCTTTCAACATTTCAACCTTTATCCCAATAAAACAGCGTTAGAAAACATTACGTTAGCACCAATCAAAGTTTTGAAACAATCATCTGAACAAGCGATAAAAACTGCTGAGAAATTGTTAGATCGTGTAGACATGTTAGATAAAAAGGATTCTTATCCTTCTATGTTATCCGGAGGCCAGCAACAACGGATTGCCATCGCCCGTGGTTTAGCGATGAATCCCGACTTGCTGCTTTTTGATGAACCGACCTCTGCACTTGATCCGGAAATGATTGGCGATGTGCTGAATGTCATGAAAAAGATTGCCCGAGATGGTATGTCGATGATTGTTGTGACCCATGAAATGGGATTTGCTAAAGAAGTAGCTGATCGAATTATTTTTATGGCTAACGGGGAAGTATTAGAAGATACTCGAGACGTCAAAGGATTCTTCGACCGACCACAAGAGGAGCGGGCACAACAATTTGTCAGCAAAGTAATCAATCATTAGGAGGCAGCGTATGTCGAAGATAAAAAAAATAGGCGCCTTTCTGTTTTTACCGCTGCTATTTATGATTGTATTATCAGGCTGCAAAGGAGAAAGTGTTGCAAATAAAAATATCGCAAAACGAATCAAAAACGAACCGACAATCGTGTGGGGTGTGAAATACGATACACGTTTATTCGGTATGATGGATATTAAAACTCGCAAAGTTGAGGGGTTTGATATCGACATCGCCAAAGCGATCACAAAAGAAATACTTGGTAAAAAGGGTAAGGCAGAGTTTATCGAAGTGACTTCAAAAACTCGGATTCCGTTACTAAAAAATGGGAACATCGATACTATTATCGCTACGATGACAATCACGGATGAACGGAAGGAACAAGTTGATTTTTCTGATATTTATTTTGATGCTGGGCAATCATTATTAGTCAAAAAAGGCAGCCCTATCAAAAATGTAAAAAGCCTGACAGCCAACGATACGGTTCTAGCTGTCAAGGGTTCTACATCAAGTATCAATATCCGTAAAAACGCACCGGATGCTAAGATTTTAGAACTGGAAAATTATGCAGAAGCATTTACCGCGTTGCAATCAGGTCAAGGACAAGCAATGACGACTGATAATGCGATTTTGTTAGGGATGGCTTCAGAAAATAATAAGTACGAATTGGCAGGCGGTACTTTTACAAACGAGCCTTATGGAATCGCAATCAATAAAGGCCAAGAAGATTTCTTGAAAGAAGTCAACAACGCATTGTCTAAGATGCATGATAATGGTACCTACGATAAGATTTTTGAAAAATGGTTCTCTAAAGATGCAGAAGGCCGAGCGAAAAAGGGGGCGCAGTTTTAATGACACATGTATTCCAAACTTTCTCTGCTGATTTTGTCAGTGGATTCAAGTATACGATTTATGCAAGTTTATTGGCACTGATCTTTAGTTTGATTATCGGGACATTGATGGCGATTTTACAATTGTCTCATAATCGAATCATTCGAAATTTAGCCAAAGCTTATGTAGCATTTTTTCGTAATATTCCGTTATTGATTATCGTCATGTTTTTTTATGTCGTTGCACCTATGTATTTTTACAGTTTTGATGGCTTTCAAGCCGGCACGATTGGTTTAACGATTTACACTTCGGCATTTATTGCTGAGACTGTTCGTTCAGGAATCCAAACGGTTCCTAGTGGTCAATTAGAAGCGGGACTTTCTTCAGGTTTTTCTTACGCTGAGACGATGCGCTATATCGTTTTACCACAGGCATTTAAGATTGTTATCCCGCCGTTAGGAAATCAGTTTATCAATCTGATTAAAAATTCTTCTATTTTAGCAATGGTAGCTGGATTGGATTTGATGTATCAAGGAGATTTGATTGCTAGTACCACCTTTAACACTTTTGATACTTATATCATCGTTGGAGTATTCTATTTGATTTTAACACTGCCTTTGTCTTATCTAATGAACTATTTAGACAAGCATTGGGCAAAGGCCTAGAAAGGGAGGGGTAAAATACTATGAACGAAGCTTTTTCATGGATGAATCTGCGTTTCCTTTTGGATGGGCTGTGGGTGACGATTCAAGTTTCGATTGTCTCGATTATTTTTAGTATGATTCTCGGCGGAATCGCTGGAACTGTCCGTTTTAGTAATGTCCCGATTCTTTCACGAATCGTTGGGATAGTTATCGATGTCATTCGAAACTTGCCGTTATTGCTAATTATTTTCTTCACCTACTTTGCTTTGCCGCAAATCGGTATCAAGCTGAATATTTTCTGGGCGGCCGTTGCTGCGTTGACAATTTTTGAATCTGCTATGCTGTCAGAAATTTTTCGAGCAGGTCTAAATGCTGTACCAAAAGGACAAACAGAAGCAGGGATGTCTTCTGGATTGACTTATGTCCAAACATTAACAATGATTATTATGCCGCAAGCATTTAAATCGATGTTACCAGCTATTTTAAGTCAGTTGATTTCTTTGATCAAAGATACTTCTTTAGCAGTGATCATCTCTTTACCAGAATTGACTCACAACGCTAAAATCATTTATGGTCAAAATACGAATTACGTCATTCCGATGTTTATTGCAATGACTTTGATGTACTTCGTTGTTTGTTACTTGTTGTCAGTAGTTTCTAGTTTCCTAGAAACAAGTAAATATAATTATTAAATAAGAGCTGTAACAACAATCTGAGCACAAGAAAATATCCGAACTATAGAATGTAAAGCAACTTGTTTATCACAGGAGCTATACTATCTAGTTCGGATATTTTTTTACTCAAAGCTCAACAATAGACGAGAGTTATTTCTTATTTTCCAACATTGTTAAATAGATAAAATCTAATTTTTTTCTTTTTCTTCTTCGGTCTCACGTTCGGTCTCTTTCATTGCTGGATCTTCATAGACAGCGCCAGCTTGGGTCTTGCCAAGTTTTTCTAGCATTCCTGGTTCATGATTTTCTGCCTCTTTTTTCTTTTCCTCAACTTCTTTTTCGGTCGCTTTAATCGCCGGATCTTGGTTGCGATCATCAGCAGCGATTTTCCCCAAATTTTCAGTCAGCTCTTTTTTATCCATTAGTATCCACCTCTCTTTTAGTTAAGTGTAGCATTGATCAATATCTCTTCAAAAGAAAACGCTTTTTATCGATTGGGACGCTGGGGCTTGAAAAAAATCACTAAAAAGTGGAAAATAAGGTGATACTTGGAATGAGATAGGGTGAGCATTTTGTCAAATGAAAGACCAATTGGATTTATCGACTCTGGTGTGGGCGGTTTGACTGTGGTCAAAGAAGCCATGCGCCAGCTGCCGAATGAAGAAATTTTATATCTGGGAGATACGGCACGTTGTCCGTATGGTCCACGACCTGCTGAACAAGTCATTGAGTTTACTTGGCAAATGACTCGTTTTTTATTGAAAAAAAAGATTAAAATGCTTGTAATTGCGTGTAATACAGCAACGGCAGTGGCATTAGCAGAAATCAAAAAAAAAGTTGATATTCCTGTGATTGGTGTTATTCAACCGGGTTCGCGTGCAGCGTTGAAGGCGAGTGATTCAGGTCGTGTTGGAATCATCGGGACAATCGGGACAATTAAGAGCGATTCTTATAAACACGAGTTACAAGAAAAGGCACCAGAGACTTATGTGTCTAGTTTGGCTTGTCCCAAATTTGTGCCTATCGTAGAAAGTAATCAATACAATAGTTCAGTAGCGAAAAAAATTGTTTCCCAAACATTGTCGCCGCTGAAAAAAGAAAAATTAGATACGTTAATCTTAGGTTGTACTCATTATCCTTTATTACGTCCGATCATCCAAAACGTAGTTGGCCAAGAAGTTACATTGATCGATTCTGGTGCAGAAACAGTTAGTGATGTCAGCACGTTATTGGATTACTTCAATTTAAATAATTACGATCAAACAGCCCCTAAAGCCAAGAAATTTTATACAACAGGTTCGCCTAAAATGTTTAAAGATATTGCTGGCCAGTGGTTGGATATTACTGATTTGAATGTGACACACATTGATCTAGGAGGAGAATAAGTTTGCGACATGATGGAAGAGCAGTTCAACAAATACGTCCGATAAAGATCGAGACAAATGTGTTTAAACATCCTGAAGGTTCGGTTGTCATTTCTTTTGGCGATACAAAAGTGATTTGTTCAGCGACTTTAGAAGATTCTGTACCGCCTTTTTTACGAGGAAGTGGAACTGGTTGGGTAACTGCTGAATATAGTATGTTGCCACGAGCAACAAATACACGGAATCGACGTGAGAGTGCCAAAGGAAAATTAACTGGTCGAACGATGGAAATCCAACGCTTGATTGGTCGCTCGTTGCGTGCGGTGATTGATTTAGAAAAACTAGGTGAACGGAGTATCATCGTAGATTGCGATGTTATCCAAGCCGATGGCGGAACAAGGACAGCTAGTATCACTGGAGGATTTGTCGCATTATGTTTAGCAATCAATAAATTATTATCTAGTGGTGAATTAATAGAAGATCCCATCAACGAACATTTAGCAGCAATCAGTGTAGGGATTTTACCTGATGGAGCGGTTGTAACAGATTTAGATTATCAGGAAGATTCTTCAGCTGCTGTTGATATGAATCTAGTGATGACAGAATCTGGACGTTTTGTTGAAATCCAGGGAACGGGTGAAGAAGCAACTTTTGATGACAATGAATTGAATGCTTTAATTTTGCATGCTAAAGCAGGAATTGAAGAATTGATTGCTTATCAAAAAGAAGTGCTTTTTACAAGTTGTGAAACGGAAGAAAAAACGATTGTGATCGCAACACGTAATCCAGGAAAAGCACGTGAATTTGCGGCGATGTTTTCAAAAGAAGGGTATCAAGTCAAAACCTTATTGGATTACCCTGAGTTACCGGATGTGGAAGAAACAGGAAAAACTTTCGAGGAAAATGCACGCTTAAAAGCTGAAACAATCGCTCAAATTTTACAGCAACCTGTTTTAGCAGATGACTCTGGCTTAGTCGTAGATGCGCTAAATGGGATGCCGGGAATTTTTTCTGCTCGTTTTGCTGGAGAAAGAAAAAGTGATGCAGCCAATAATGCGAAATTGTTGTATGAATTGACAGATGTTCCAGATGAAAAACGAACGGCTCATTTTCATTGTACACTTGTTTTTGCAGCACCTCAAAAAGAGAGTTTAGTAGTGGAAGCAGATTGGCCTGGCCGAATCGGTCGTATTCCTCAAGGGGAAAACGGCTTCGGATATGATCCATTATTTGTTGTACCTAGTTTTGAAAAGACAGCAGCCGAATTGACTGGGGAAGAAAAAAATCATATCAGTCATCGTGGTTTGGCGGTCAAAGAACTAGGAAAAGTTTGGAAGAATTGGTTGGAGGAAAATAAATGAAATATTTAGTTGTGAGTGATAACCATGGAGATCGTAATATCCTAGTGGAGATTGTCAATCGCTATGTGGGAATGGTGGACCACATGTTTCATTGTGGAGATTCAGAATTAGCGGCCAATGATGAATTGTGGAACCATTTTACAGTTGTTACAGGTAATTGTGATTACGATCTTGAATATAAAGAAGAACAGATTATTGAAACAGAAGAGGATATTATTTACATGACCCATGGTCATCGCTCGAATGTTCGTTTTGGACTTACGATGCTCTCAATCCGAGCACAAGAAGTCGGTGCCAACATTGCTTTATTTGGTCATATCCATCAAGCGGTAGCAGACTATGATAAACATATCTTATTTGTGAATCCAGGAAGTATCTCCCAACCACGTGGCCCTGTGCAGATTCCTAGTTATGCGATTATCGATAGCGAAAAAGAGGGATACCACGTACAGTTTTATAATCGCTCACATCAGCCGATTGAAGAATTAGTCGCAGACTTTGCGCGATAGTTTCTAATTTTTACTAAATATTTCAATAATGAGCGCTTTCTTTTTATCAGTAGGGTAAAATAAGGTGAAGATATTAGAACGGAGGCATCATATGATTAGTCCCGCAATTGAACAATTAATGAAGGAACATGAAGAAACCATGATGATCCCAGCAGAAAATGTTGCGAATGTGATCAAAGAACATCCTTTGGAGCATGCATTGCTGCTTTTATCGCAAGCTGGTTATTCAACCATTCCGGTTTTAGATAAAGAGGATCATTTTGTTGGTTTATTGAGCTTGAATGATATTGTAAAAAGAATGTTGGGGATCGATGGTATTGATACATCCAATTTGGAAAAGTTAACAGTTGCAGATGTCATGAAGACAGATGTATCCGTAATGCGTCTAGATGCGGAATTAGAAGACATCCTGCATTTACTGGTAGATGCTGCTTTCTTGCCTGTTTTAGATCAAGAAGGGGTATTTTGCGGTATTGTGACTCGCAGAGAAATCTTAAAGGCAGTGAATTATACTTTTCACACATTTGAACGTAAAAACCATGAAACAAAATTGATTTTCCATGCAAATTCACCAAGATGATCAAAAGAGATCCTAAGAGGGTCTCTTTTTTTGACTAAACATGTATAAGTCAGATGATTGACTTTTATAAAATATCATGCTATTTTTGGCAAGTGTTTAAATAATAATCATTACGATTAAGCTCGATTGATAAATGAATCAGGAGAAAATAGATGGCAAAAAAAGCAAAAATCATTAAAATGCAGAAACAACAAGCCTTGATCGAGCGTTATGCCGACCAACGTTCAGCGTTAAAAGCTGCGGGAGATTATGAAAGTTTAGCAAAACTACCGCGAGATTCCAGCCCAACTCGATTAAAGAATCGGGATCAATTGGATGGCCGTCCAAGAGGATACATGCGGAAATTTGGGATGTCACGGATTAAATTTCGTGAATTAGCGCATAAAGGACAGATTCCTGGCGTAAAAAAAGCAAGCTGGTAATCAGTGGCAATCTTATGAAAGATCAGCGCTGCTTAAAGCAAATAACACAAAAAAGCGAGTCATGAGATTTTTCATCATGACTCACTTTTTTATTTTCCAAGCGAAATCGGATTATTGGGAATAGTAAAACCATTTTGATGCAGAATATTTACATAAGATTTTAAAAATTCTTCTTTTAGTTTATATTGTTTTCCATTGGTAACATATAAAATTGTTCGAATTGCATAGTTACTATTTCCTAAATCTACCATGCCAAAAAGTGTTGGTCCGTCAAAGATTTCGTCATTAAATTCTTCGGCTAATTTTTGATTTGCTTCATCGATCAAACTGCTGATCTTGTCATAGCCCTCATCTGGTTGGATACGAACATCCACTTTGACTTGCATATGTGCTCGCGAAAGGTTGCTGATAGTCGTGATGTTTCGATTGGGGATAAAATGGACGGTACCATCAGCAGATTTCATTTGCAGCATTCGGATACCAACTGAGGTCACCGTTCCTTCAATTTGCAAATCAGTTAGACGAATATAATCACCAACATCAATCTGTTGTTCCATAATGATGAAAAAGCCAGTGATGATATCATTTGTAAAGCCCTGTGCGCCTAAACCGATAGCAATCCCAGCAATCCCAGCTCCTGCTAAAAGTGATCCTACTGGAATACCAATCGTATCCAAGATCGAATAAAGGAAAAAGAAGAACAATGTATAAGAAAAAATATTTAGGGATAATGCATGGATTGTTTCAATCCTAGTAGCGTTATCGGCTACTTTTTTCTTTTGACGTTCAAAAGATTGGTTAATCAAAAAGCTTCCGATTTTTCGAATCAAATAAAATAAAACTAAGACGGCTAAAAGTGTCAATCCTTTTTGAATTAAGATGGAAAATACCTGATCCCAGTCGATCGATTGCCAATATTTCTGCCAAGCTGACAATTGTTCTGTTGCTTGATCTACTACATTCGTGTCGCTAGAATCTATGGTCTGTGTCGTAAATAAAAACATAAGTCGCTCCTAATAATTGATAGAAATAGTGTAACAATCTTTCGCTTTTCTGTCGACCAAAGATACAAGAGTCATAATTTTCTTAAAATTGAAAAAATTCATGACAACAGTGAAAGAAAGTGATAGACTAACACTTAAATAAGAAGGAGATGATAAAATGGTGAATATAAAATGGGAAGAATTAGGCTTTAATTATATCAAAACCCCTTTCCGCTATATTTCTCATTGGAAGGATGGTCAATGGGAGGAAGGGACATTGACAGAAGACAATACAATCACCATTAGTGAAGGCTCTACTAGTCTCCATTACGCTCAAGAATGTTTTGAAGGGTTGAAGGCTTACCGACGCAAAGATGGAAAGATCAATCTATTTAGACCAGACGAAAATTCAAAACGCTTGAATAAAAGTGCAGAACGTTTGCAGATGCCAGAGATTCCTGAAGAAATGTTTATCGATGCGGTCAAACAAGTTGTTCGTGCCAATCAAGAATACGTACCACCATATGGTACAGGAGCCACATTATACTTGCGACCATATTTGATTGGAGTAGGTGATAATATCGGGGTGACACCAGCTCCAGAATATTTGTTTAGTGTATTTTGTATGCCGGTTGGGCCATATTTTAAAGGCGGCATGACACCAAGTAACTTTGTCGTTTCAGAATATGACCGTGCAGCACCATTTGGTACAGGCGCTGCTAAAGCAGGCGGAAATTATGCAGCAAGTCTATTACCGGGACAAATCGCTCATGAACGTAATTTTTCTGACTGTATTTATTTAGATCCTGCCACACATACGAAGATTGAAGAAGTCGGTTCGGCTAATTTCTTTGGGATTACTCATGATAATCAATTTATCACCCCAAAATCACCATCGATTTTACCAAGTATCACCAAATACTCTTTGCTGTATTTAGCTAAAGAACGCTTTGGGATGGAAGCAATCGAAGGAGATGTCTACTTAAAAGAATTAGACAAATTTGCCGAAGCAGGAGCTTGTGGGACTGCCGCGGTAATCACGCCGATTGCTGGGATGCAGATTGGTGAAGATTTCCATGTATTTTATAGTGAAACAGAGACCGGTCCAGTCACGAAAAAATTATATGACGAACTTGTCGGAATTCAATTTGGAGATGTCAAAGGGCCAGAAGGCTGGGTATTTGAAGTGTAATTCGATCAATAAAAAATCCGCTCTTTATGAGCGGATTTTTTATTATGTTTCTATAGTGCTTGAAACAAGAGATAAAACCAATGGTTATTCGTAAAATTTAACTTAAGTGGACTCCTTTATCAACGTAAATAATATCCCCGATGATTCCAGTTGCTAAAGGACTTAATAAGAAAGCACAGGAGTTTCCGACTTCTTCGATAGTTACACCAACTTTATCAGGTGTACGTTCAGCAGATAGATTCAATAATGATTGATAGTCTTTTACGCCAGTCACAGCCAAAGTTTTAATCGCTCCAGCAGAGATTGCATTTACTCGAATGTTTTGTGGTGCTAATTCAGTTGCCAAGTAACGAACTTCTGCTTCTAAAGCAGCTTTAGCGATTCCCATCATGTTGTAGTTGGGGATCGAGCGTTCTGAGCCCATGTAGGTCATCGTCACGATACTGCCGCCATCGGTCATTAAAGGTGCTGCGTATTTTGAAACGGCTAGTAAAGAATAAGCACTGATATCTTGAGCTAATTGAAAACCATCCCGGGTGATTGCAGTGACATTGCCAGATAATTCTTCTTTGTTGGCAAAAGCAATTGAGTGGACAAGACCATCGATTGATCCGAAGGTTTCTTTGATTGAAGCAAAAGCGGCTTCGATTTTTTCATCGCTAGCTACATCAAGTTCTACCATAGGAGCGTTTTCTCCAATTAATTTGACTAAATTTTTTTTCATCCGATCATTTTGATACGTATAGATGATTTCGGCGCCTTGATCTGCGATAGCTTTCGCACATCCCCAAGCAATACTTTTTTTATTCGCTACGCCAGTCACGATAATTTTTTTCCCAGTTAAAATTGACATTAAATGACACACTCCTAAATAATATAAAATAATATGTTCTTATTATGTTGGAAAAAGCTTTGATTGTCAAACTATTTTTTGTTTATTGTAATACAGCTTGATTAAAACAATAGAATATGATAGTTTGATAATCAAATAAAATATTCATAGAGGTGCAAAATGAAAAAAATTATGAATGTCGAAGAAATAATGGCGGCGATTCCCAATCGTTTCCCAATTTATTATTTAGATGCAGTTACAGAATTTGAAGACGAAAAGCATATTACAGCGGTGAAAAACTTAACGATGAATGAAGATTTTTTTCAAGGTTATTTTCCAGATGAACCGATGATGCCGGGAACCTTGATTGTAGAAGCGCTAGCTCAAGCTGGTTCTTTGTTGATTTTAAAATCTGCGGCATTTGAAGGGAAGACTGCCTATATCGGAGGAATCAACCATGCGAAATTTTTAGAGTTCGTCCGTCCAGGCGACACATTATTTTTGAATTTTGATATTCAAAAAGTAAAAGGACCCGTTGGGACTGCAAAAGCATGGGCAACAGTAGAAGAGAAGATAGTAACTGAATGTGAATTTACTTTCATCGTAGGCGACAAAGAACAAAAAAGATAATTAAAGTTAAATTGTATCAAATAGCAAAAAAAGAGTGAGGACAAAATTTTATCCTCACTCTTTTTAGAGATTATTTTTTCGGCTCTTGCAAAATTTTTATTTCGGTCACTTTTACTGGATCAGTAGGTGTCGATTCTTCATCAGAACCGTTATCTTTGACCTCGCCCGCTGCGATTTGATCGACAACATCCATGCCTTCAGTTACTTGTCCAAAGACCGTGTATTCGCCATCGAGTTGCGGTGCACCACCGTTTTTATATCGTTCGATGATTTTTTCTGGGTAATATTGGATCGGTAAGCCATCGCTGACATCTTTATTATTTGTGACAATGAAGAATTGACTACCATTGCTGCTGCGTGAGGCTGCGCGAGCCATTGAAAGAGCACCACGGATGTTATACAACTGATTTGAGTCTTCTGTTTTGAATCCTTTTTTCCAAATACTTTCCCCGCCAGTACCATCACCTTTAGGATCGCCGCCTTGGATCATAAAATCTTTGACTACCCGATGGAAGGAAGTATCTTTATAATAGCCTTCTTTGGCGTGTGTGACGAAATTTTCCACGGCTTTTGGTGCTTGTTCAGGGAAAAGTTTGATTTTGATGCTGCCTTTTGTTGTGATCATTTCAACTAAGTATTCATTATCTGTGACTTGATCATTCAGTTGAGGCAGTGCTAATTTGTTTAAATCGACACTAGACTCGGTTGTTTTTGCAGTGCTTTCTTTTGTTTCTTTGGTTGAATTGTCTGTACCGCAAGCAGCAAATAAGCCGATTGACAAGGCAAGACTTGCACCAATCATTATTTTTTTGAATTGCATAATAGTCTCCTTTTAACTAATAGTATCAGTCTTATGATAACAAATTTTCAAACAACATCCTATGAAAAAATCATGATTTTTTCTCCAAAGGGTTGATTAGAAGAAGACAATAAAAAAAGGAGATCAACATGATCTCCTAATAATGGTTTACAAGTTAGCGAATTTTTCTAATAAACGAATCATTTGGCAAGTAAAGCCGTATTCATTGTCATACCAAGCCACTGTTTTAACTAATTGATAGTCGCCAGCAGAAGTTACTTCTGTTTGAGTAGGATCAAAAATTGAACCTTGAGTCGTTCCAATCACATCACCAGAAACGATTTCGCGGTCGTCATAACCAAATGATGGGTTATCAACGGTATGTTTTTTGATGGCTTCGTTTACTTGGTCTGCGGTTACTTTTGTTTTAAGGACTGAGACCAATTCAGTCAATGAGCCATCTACGACTGGGACACGTTGTGCATGTCCTTGTAATTTACCGTTCAGTTCTGGAATTACCAAACCGATTGCTTTTGCCGCTCCTGTTGAGTGAGGAATCGTATTATCAGCAGCAGAACGTGCTGCACGCAAATTACCGCCTTTGACTGGTCCGTCTAACAGCATTTGTGTTGAAGTGTAGGCATGAACGGTTGTCATTGTACCAACTTCAATACCAAATTCTTCATTTAAGAAGTAGGCCATCGGAGCTAAGCAGTTTGTTGTACAAGAACCAGCTGAGATGATTTTATCGTTTGAATCTAAAGTATCATCATTTACATTGTAAACAATTGTTTTCATTTGTCCGGCAGGAGCTGAGATAACGACACGTTCCACGCCCGCGTCTAAGTGAGCTTTGGCTTTTTCTTCTGAGGTGTAAAAACCAGTACATTCAAGAACGATATCTACTCCGTTTTCTTTTGCCCAAGGAATCTTACTTGCGTCTGGTTCAGCATATACACGAGTTTTTTCACCATCAACCACGATTGAGTCATCAGTTGCGGTAACGGTGCCAGGATAGGTGCCGTGAGTGGAATCAAATTGCAATAGTTGAGCCAACATTGTAGGACTTGTCAAATCGTTGATAGCCACTACTTCAATGTCATCAGATACTTCTTTAATCCGACGGAAAGCTAAACGACCGATACGTCCAAATCCATTAATACCTACTTTTACTGTCATAACCAAAAGTTCCTCCTTTTTTATATCAGGCAAAGCTTAATGCCTTATAAATTTAATTGTGCAACGCATCAATTTTTTTGTCAAAAGATATTACCTGAGAAGGATTTGTTCAAAAAGATCATTAAACAAGTGTGAATACAACAAATTTTTTTTAAGCTTCTATCAATAAGAATGGACATTTTTGGTGAATCTAGCTACAATATATGAGACTTTGTTTAGTGTGGAGATTCAGTAGTCAATAGAACAAAGAGATAAGGAGGACACCAAGATGTCCATGTTTTTAGATCAAGTAACAATCGATGTCAAAGCTGGTAAAGGCGGCGATGGGATGGTAGCTTTTCGTCGTGAGAAGTATGTACCAGACGGCGGACCAGCCGGAGGCGATGGCGGACGCGGAGGCGATGTTGTTTTAGTTGTCGATGAAGGATTACGTACATTAATGGATTTTCGCTACAACCGACATTTTAGAGCCACTCCAGGTGAAAATGGGATGAGCAAGGGGATGCACGGACGCGGAGCTGAAGATACTTATGTCAGTGTTCCGCCGGGAACAACTGTCCGAGATGCCGATACTGGGACTTTAATTGGAGATTTAATCGAGAATGGTCAAGAATTGATTGTTGCCCATGGCGGACGAGGCGGACGTGGAAATACACGTTTTGCATCGCCAAGAAATCCTGCTCCTGAATTGGCTGAAAATGGCGAACCTGGGCAAGAACGTAATATTGAATTAGAATTGAAAGTTTTAGCAGATGTCGGTCTAGTTGGATTCCCATCTGTGGGAAAATCAACCATTCTTTCAGTGATCTCTTCTGCACGCCCTAAGATTGGAGCGTATCATTTTACGACACTGGTCCCTAATCTAGGAATGGTGACTACTAGTGATGGTCGAAGTTTTGCAGCGGCTGATTTACCAGGATTGATCGAAGGAGCTTCCCAAGGGGTTGGATTAGGTACTCAGTTTTTACGGCACATTGAACGGACGCGAGTTATTCTTCATGTAATTGACATGAGCGGGATGGAAGGTCGTGATCCTTATGAAGATTATCAGGCGATCAATAAAGAATTAGGATCACATAACTTACGCTTATTGGAACGTCCACAAATCATTGTTGCCAATAAGATGGACATGCCAAATGCCGAAGAAAATTTGAAAAAATTCAAAGAAGCATTGAAAAAAGATAAGGAAGACGAATTTGCGGAAGACATTCCTGTTTTTGCAATCTCAGCGATTACAAAACAAGGCTTGGATAATTTATTAAATGCGGCAGCTGACTTGTTAGATGTTACACCTGAATTTCTATTATATGATGAAGAAATCGAAGAAGATACTGTCAATTACGGTTTCCAATCTGATGAACCAGAGTTTACGATTACTCGTGAACCAGATGCAACTTGGGTGCTTGGTGGAGAGAAACTAGAAAAACTCTTCAAGATGACGAACTTTGATCATGATGAAACAGTCATGCGCTTTGCTCGCCAGCTTCGTTCGATGGGTGTTGATGAAGCCTTGCGTGCCCGTGGTGCAAAAGATGGCGATCTTGTGCGTATCGATAAATTTGAATTTGAATTCGTTGACTAAGACCATTAAATTTAAGGGTACTGCAAATCATTTGCAGTACCTTTTTTGTGTAAAAAATCTATTCAATCACGATTTTTTTTAAAACGGAAATTTTTGATTCAAAAAAAAGACTGAGAAAAGATAAATGAAGGAACCTAGAGTAAAAGTTTGTCTCGTTATTTTATCTATGTTTTTCGTTTTTTAAAACTTATGTTTACCAAAAAATGTTCATTATTCCTTTTTTTAAGAGGGACGTAAATTTTAGCGTACTTAAGCTGAAATGAATGGAATAAAAAGTCATAAGTTGCCGATCACTAGTGAAAACAATAAAATTTGAGGAAATAAATATATTTTGTTACTATAAATTGATGAAAAAAAGCATATGTTATATGTATCAAATCTTGATAAAAAATTGAGAAAATGTTTTTAAAAATGATAATTTAATTTTTTAAAGCAAAAAAAGTTTTTTTAATCCCATAATTTTATCGATTTTTCCAATTATGTCTATTAAAATATGAGCTTTTTAGTGGCATTGAAGAAGATCACAGTGTAAACTTGCATTATAAATAAGTATGATTATATTATTAATTAATAAAACTTTCCGCGAATAGCTGATTGAAAACTTATTTTTAATGATAAAAAAGGGGAATAATTTGATGCAAGTATTAATTTTGACACATAATATTTTAGTTGAGCGACCATTGGTTGAAAAATTACAACGTTTAAATATTGAAGTTTTAAGCTCTGAAAAACTATTGACATTACTTCAAACAAAACAAGTATCATTAGAAGTTATAAACTTTTTTAATGTATTGATTGCAAGTGAAACAATTTCTGATCAAGAACTAACGGTGATCTTAGAAGAAGTTGGAAAAGATTTCACAATCCTTCGTCAAACAGATCAACTGCCTTCAAAAGAAGAAAAAGCTGATTGGGAATCACGAGGGGTCGATGAATGGTTATTAGAAGACGAATCCCTTAGCGGATTGAGAGAAAAACTTGCTGAAAAAGTCTTAAAAGAAGCTAGCTATTCTATTGGTTTTGGAATACCGGCTCAACCAGCAGAAAGTACTCCGGAAAAGCGTCCTATTCCCCTATGGAATTTGACCCGTTCTGAACGTGAAATGTTAAGTACGCTGATTTCAACAAAAGAGGCACCGATTAGTCGGAATGATTTAGCTATAAAAATCTGGGGTGACAGTGATTCAGCCAGTCATATGACTCGCCTATCAACAATCATCAAACATTTGCGGAATAAATTGAAAATTGATGGAGTAGAATATGATATCATTCGTACCAATTGGGGAGAAGGTTATCAGTTATCTAAAGTCTTCTTTGACTATTATGTTATTGATGATCGAATCATGAATGAAATAAAAACCGGGAATTAATTCCCGGTTTTTATTATTTACTTTCCACGTATAACTGATGAAAATGAACTCGTTCTGTTTTCAAAAATTGCTATTTATTGCTAAACTAAGGTTAATAGAAAAGGGGAGTGGATTTCAATGGAAAAACGTGTGATAGTCATGAATTTTGATTTAGAGTCAAAAGCCTATGAAGCTTTTTCAAAGGCAAAACGGTTGCATATGAATAAGGCGTTCAAAGGAGAGCAAATGGCAGTGGTCCATCATTCAAATGACGGCGAACATAAATTTATGATTGAAGATTTTCTGGATTTCACTGGCAGTAACAAAAGTTCAACCGGTGGTCTGATTGGGATGATGGTAGGGATTCTTGGTGGACCAATCGGAATCTTATTAGGATGGTTCACTGGTGGGATGATCGGTGCGACTCAAGATGCTAAAGAAGTTCGACAAGCAACCGGTGTTTTTGAATTTTTGATTGATAAGATCGGTGAAGGCGACACTGCTTTGTTATTGATCGCTGAAGAAGAGGATAATCGGCCATTGAATCAACTGATCATGATGGAACTAGGCGGAGAGATCACTCGACTTGATTATGATGAAGTTGAAGCCGATGTGAAGAAAACGCAAGAAATGGCAAAATCTTCTCAAACAAACGCTTCTGAAGATGACCACTCAAAAGAGGAATAAATTTCTTCTATTTAGATTGCACTAAACAAGACTTTCTTCTAGAATAAGATTAATTTGATAGAAAGTCAGGAGAATTATGGAATTAGAATTTTTAGGAACAGGTGCAGGAGTACCTGCGAAACATCGAAATGTCAGCAGCCTTGCTCTAAAGCTATTGGCTGAACGTAATGCGATTTGGTTGTTTGATTGTGGTGAAGGGACTCAGATGCAGATCTTGCGCACAACGATTCGACCACGAAAAATTGAAAAAATTTTTATTTCGCATTTACATGGCGATCATATTTTCGGTTTGCCCGGGTTATTAAGTAGCCGTTCTTTCCAAGGTGGAGAAGAACCGATTGAATTATACGGCCCTGCCGGATTGGAAAGTTATGTGCGAACTTCTTTACAAGTTTCAAAAACACGGTTAGCGTATCCGTTACACTTTATTGAATTAAGTGAAGGAGTCATATTCAAAGACAAACAGTTCACTGTCGAATGTATGCGATTGGATCATGGTATCGACAGCTATGGTTTTCGGGTAACAGAAGCCAATCATGAAGGCATGCTGCAGGTCGAAAAATTAGCTGAATTAGGGATTCCTGCTGGACCAGTCTACGGGAAGATAAAACAAGGTCAAACAGTTACTTTATCTGATGGTCGAGTAATTGATGGAAAAGAATTTGTTGGTTCGAGCAAAAAAGGACGGATTGTAACAATCTTTGGGGATACTCGTTTTACCGACAGATCTAGTCAATTTGCTAAAGACAGCGATGTGATTATCCATGAAAGCACCTTTAATAAAAATGAAGCAAAACTTGCGCATGCATATTTCCATTCTACAACCCAACAAGCAGCGATGATTGCTAAAAAGGCGCAGGCCAAAAAATTGATGTTGACACATATTTCGGCAAGATATTTAGCAAAACAAGCCAAAGAATTGGAAGAAGAGGCCCAAGAAATCTTTCCTAATACACAAATTGCCAAAGATTTCGATAGTATCGATATTCCATTTTCATAAAAGAAACAAGCAGACTGATTGAAGGCAGTCGCTTTATAGAAAGAGGGAAGCTTAATGGATTTAACCGATAAAATCGTTGTTGTAACTGGCGGTTCTGCGGGTTTAGGAGAACAGATCTGTTACGAAGCTGCAAAACGTGGAGCAATCGTGGTTACATGTGCTCGTCGAATTCAGCTGATTGGTCAAGTCAAAGAACGTTGTAGCCAGCTAAGCGGTAAAGCCGCGTTTGCTTTTCAATTAGACATTGCTGATCCAGATAGTGTGGAATCAGTTGTTGAAAAAATCGCAGATGAAGTCGGTGAAGTGGATGTATTAGTAAATAATGCAGGCTTTGGTCTATTTGAAGATTTTGTGGACTTTGATTTAGCGATTGCGAAAAAGATGTTTGAAGTAAATGTTCTCGGAATGATGTATTTTACACAAAAACTGGCACTTTCGATGGTCAATAATCAACGGGGGCATATTTTTAATGTAGCTTCAATGGCTGGTAAAATGGCCACGCCAAAATCAACAATCTATTCTGCGACAAAATTTGCTGTTTTAGGTTTTTCGAACGCACTGCGTCTTGAATTAAGACCAGCCAATGTTTATGTGACCACGATTAATCCTGGTCCGATTGCTACTGAATTTTTTGACAAAGCTGATCCGAGCGGAAATTATTTGAAAGATCTAGGCGGGATTGTCTTAGATCCTCACAAATTAGCAAAAACCATCGTTAATAAAATGGGTAAACCAACTCGTGAGATCAACCGGCCTATTATTATGGAAGGGGCCAGCCGTTTTTATCATCTGTTCCCACATATCGGAGATCTTTTAGCGGGGGGATTATTTAATAGAAAGTAGGAAAGCAAAATGAAAAAACAATGGAAAGTTTTTTTAGGATTTATTCTAGTCCTGCTGATTGTGATCTTTGCGCTTTCTAATAGTCAAGAAGTTCCAGTCAATTTCTTGATCAAGAAATTCTATTTATCGCTAGTACTTGTTATTATCGGTTCCGCGTTGATAGGAGCATTAGTCGTCATGCTGACTTCAGGTGCTACACTTTTCCAACAACGAAAAGAAATCAAGCAGTTAAAAGAAACTATTCAAAGTTATGAAACAAATAATGAACAAAAATTAGCAGAAGAAAAAGCAGCCTTTCAACGAAAACAGGAAAATGAGATTGCTGTACTGAAAGCTAACTATGAAAGTCTGTTAAAAGAAAAAGATCAAGCCTTAGCTGAAAAAGAAAATGCCCAAGCTGAAAAGAAAAATGATCCGCCAATTGATTACTATGATTAATAAAGAAGACTTCAGTTGAAAAACTGGAGTCTTCTTCTCTTTCTTGTCTGATTCTTTTTTGCTATACTGGTACGGTTGGGGAGTGATACAGTGAAAAAATCAAACTTTAATTGGCAGTTTAAAGAAGTATCTCCAATTGATCCGATTTTCAAAGCAGAATTAATGAATCAAGGATATACTGAAACGTTTGCTGAACTTTTATGGAATCGAAATATACATACACTGGAAGACTTTTCTCAGTTATTAAAAACAACGATCGATGATTTGCATGATCCATTTTTGATGCATGATATGGATAAAGCAGTGGAACGAATTCAAACTGCTGTTATGGAAGGTCAAGCAATTTTAGTCTATGGAGATTATGACGCTGACGGCATCACCAGTACGTCGATTATGTTGGAGACTCTCCAGATGATCGGAGCAGATGTCCATTATGTATTACCGAATCGTTTTATCCATGGTTATGGACCAAACAAAGAACTTTTTGCTGAAAAAATCAATGAAGGAATTCAATTGATTATTACTGTTGATAATGGCGTGGCGGGTAATGAGGCAATCGATTTTGCTAATTCACAAAATGTGGATGTGATTGTTACGGATCATCATGAGTTGCCGCCAATCCTACCAGCAGCCTATTGTATTGTTCATCCACGCCATCCAGAGGGGCATTATCCGTTTGGTGAATTGGCTGGAGCAGGTGTGGCCTTCAAATTAGCAACGGCCTTATTGGAAGAAGTTCCGCTGGAAATGTTGGATTTAGTAACAATCGGAACTGTAGCGGATCTTGTGTCCATGACTGGAGAAAATCGAGTGCTTGTTAAACTAGGATTACAAGCTATTAAACAGACCCAACGCTTGGGCTTGTTAGAATTACTCAAGGTCAGTGGAGTCGCTTTGCAAAAAGCCGATGAGACAAGTATCGGTTTTAGTATCGGTCCACGATTAAATGCAATTGGACGTTTAGGTGATCCGAATCCAGCAGTGGAGTTGATGACAACTTTTGATGAAGAACGCGCGCATGTTTTAGCAGAAAAGCTCGATCAGATTAATAATCAACGAAAGCAAATCGTACAAGAAACGACTACTGAAGCAACTGCACTGGTCAATCCGGACGATGCTATTCATTTGATCGCAGCTCAAGGATGGAACCCAGGTGTTCTAGGAATCGTAGCAGGAAATATTTTAAAACAGACAGGTCGACCGGCAATTGTATTAACTATCGATGAAAACGGTGTAGCTAAAGGTTCTGGACGAAGTGTTGACGCATTGGATCTATTTGGTATGCTGACTACTATGCGCTCTGAATTCACTCATTTTGGTGGTCATGCTGCTGCTGTAGGTTTGACGATGCCAGTACAAAACCTCGCTACTTTACAAAAAAAGATGAATGAATATATTTCTGTTAATCAAATCGACTTGACCCAAGCGACTACTTTGTTAGTTGACGGAGTGCTAGAATTATCAGCAGTCCAGTTGAAATTTGTTGAAGAATTAAAAAAGTTGACTCCCTTTGGAACGGACAATCCGGCCCCTCATTTTCTGATCAATGGTGCGATCGATTCTTTCAAACGCATTGGTAGCGAGCAACAACACGTCAAGTTTTCATTAAAAGATGAGCAGGCACAGCTAGATGTTATCGGCTTTGGTTTTGGTGAGGAAGAAGAAAAAATCCAGCAACCAGATACAAAGTTTGTAGGTGATCTGGAAATCAATGAGTGGAATGGACAGAAAAAAGCCCAATTACGTTTAATCGATTTTGCTTCTGATGGTCTCCAAGTGATCGATCGTCGTGCAAAGTATACATGGGATCAACAGATTGAAGGCGGGCAAGTATTATATCTTGCATTCCAACTAAAAAGCCAACACTTTTTTGCAAAGAAATTACAACAAGAAGTGACGTTGTATACTGAAACAATCAGCTGGTCTGAGTATGACCAATTAGTTGTGCTTGATTGTCCAGATCAAAAAGGACTATTGAAAGAAATTTCTCAAAAAGGAAACTTTGAACGGATCTATCTCTATCTTTATAGCCCAGACGAAGCTTATCTTAATGGATTACCAAGTCGCGAGCAATTTACAAAACTCTATCAATTTTTCCGCAAACAACCAAGAGTGGACATTCGTTTTAAGTTAAGAATCGTCTCAAATTACTTAAAAATTCCAGAAAAACAAATAGTCTTTATGATTCACGTGTTTTCTGAGTTAAAATTTGTTACAATAGACGACGGTGTTTTACAAATGGTCGAGTCACCACAAACTCGGTCCTTTGAAGAGAGTGAAATTTATCAAAAACGCATAGCTCGAATTGAGAGCGAAGAGTTTTTAGTGATGAACGATATTCAAACTATTAGAAATTGGCTGAAAAGCTAGGAGGAACAACCAAAATGAACTTGAAAGATTATATTGCCAGTATCCCCGATTATCCAAAAGAAGGGATCGTTTTTCGCGATATTTCACCACTTATGGCTGATGGCGAGGCCTACCGTGAAGCAACTAGACAAATCGTAAATTATGCAGAAGAAAAACAAATCGATATGGTAGTAGGACCAGAAGCCCGCGGATTTATTGTTGGCTGTCCAGTAGCATTTGAATTGGGCTTGGGTTTTGCTCCTGTTCGTAAGCCGGGGAAATTACCGCGTGAAGTTATCGAAGTTGAATATGAGAAAGAATATGGAACAGATACTTTAACGATCCATAGCGATGCAATTAAACCAGGACAGCGAGTACTGATCACCGATGATTTACTAGCAACAGGCGGAACGATCAAAGCAACTATCGAGTTAGTTGAAAAACTTGGAGGAATCGTTGTTGGCTGTGCGTTCTTGATTGAATTAGAAGAATTGCACGGGCGTGATAAAATCAAGGGCTATGATATTTTAACCTTGATGGATTATTAAAAAATAAGAGACCACTAAAAGTTAGACGAAGAGCTGACTTTTGGTGGTCTTTTTTGAAATTATTATATTTTGCAAGAATATTAAGCGGATTTGTGATAATGATGGTCATAAGTCACGTAATAGAAATCTTCAGCAGGTTCTTTGAAATAATGTTCGGCTTCAATTTCTTCTTCAGATGAATACTCAGCGTAATGCTGGGCATATTTACGTTCATCCCACAACATAAACCAAACTAGAAACAGACCAGAAAAAATGACAATCGTAGCTAAAGACCCCAACTTACCAATCAATAGACCTAACAACAATACAGCGATAATTAAACCAAATCTTCTTACTGTTTTCATCAATAATCACTCCTAATAAAATGCGAACATGTGTTTGTGTTTTTATTATACGAATGTTTGTTCGGTTTGTAAAGAAAAAAATAACCGGAAATTTCTTCCGATTAATAAATATGGTTACGGTATAGACCGACAACTTTCCCTAAAATAGAAACATTATCAAAAATAAGCGGGGATAATTCATCGTTTTCTGGCTGTAAACGGATGTGGTCTGTTTCGCGATAAAATCTTTTACACGTTGCTTCGTTTTCATCAGTCATGGCAATCACGATTTCACCATTAATAGCAGTGGGCTGTTTTCTAACGATGACATGGTCACCATCATATATTCCAGCATTGATCATGCTTTCACCGCGAATCGTCAGCATGAACAAACTACCTTCTTCACTAGATAGGTCTGGAGGGACCGGAAAGAAGTCAGAGGCTTCTTCGACTGCTAAGATCGGTTCACCTGCGGTAACGACACCAAGCATTGGAATAACTTGCGGCGCTGCGCCGATTTTTTCTAAACCAGTGATAGTCAATTCAATGGCTCTTGGTTTTGTCGGATCTCGTTGGATCAATCCTTTTTTTTCTAATCTGGATAAATGGCCGTGGACTGTGGAAGTGGATGAAAGATTCACGGCTTCTCCAATCTCTCTGACAGTGGGTGGATAACCTTTATCTTCAACGCGTTTATGAATGAAACGCAAAACTTCTAATTGTTTTGTTTCCGTTCTTTTTGCCAATGTCCGCACCTTCTTTCGTTTTTTTTAGTTTAGCATAGTTATTAGTACAAATCAAACAAGCGTTCGTGTTTATTAGTACTTTTAACTTATTATTTTTTATGTATAATTGAAGGAGGGAAAAGGGGTGTTCAAGATGATTAACGATGAAACGATTGCGCGAATCAATGAATTAGCCAAAAAAAAGAAAACAGTTGGCTTAACAGATGCAGAGGCGCATGAACAGACAATTTTGCGAAAAGAATACATCGCATCATTCCGAAGCGGGATGCGTCATCACATTGAAGGAATGAAAGTCGTTGATCCAGAAGGCAACGATGTTACACCAGAAAAACTAAAGAAGATACAAAAGAAAAAAGGATTACATAATAGAAAGTAAATCTTTTGCTGGTAAGTGATTGAAATGTCAAAATAAATCGGTTACAATAAGGTCATAATTAAAGTATTTATGACCAAAAAGGGGGAATTGTTTTGTTCGATAAAATCGATCAATTAGGAGTTAACACAATCAGAACGTTAAGTATTGAAGCAATCCAAAAAGCGAATTCGGGTCATCCAGGTTTACCGATGGGTGCTGCACCAATGGCCTATGCTTTATGGACCAAGCATTTAAATATCAATCCAGCAACTTCATTAAACTGGCCAAACCGTGACCGTTTTATTTTATCTGCAGGACATGGTTCAGCAATGTTGTACAGTTTGTTGCATCTTGCTGGTTACCAAGTAACGATCGATGACTTAAAAAACTTCCGCCAATGGGAAAGTAAAACACCAGGACATCCTGAATATCAGCACACAGACGGTGTGGAAGCAACGTCAGGTCCTCTAGGTCAAGGAATATCAACTTCTGTTGGGATGGCTATGGCAGAAGCACATCTAGCAGCTACTTATAATCGTGACAGCTTCAATGTAATGGATCATTATACCTATGTATTATGTGGAGACGGTGATTTAATGGAAGGTGTTTCCGGTGAAGCAAGTTCTATGGCCGGACATCTGAAACTTGGTAAATTAATCGTGTTGTATGATTCAAATGATATTTCATTAGATGGACCAACGTCAAAAGCCTTCACTGAAAATGTCGGGGCTCGTTATGAAGCATACGGTTGGCAACATATTTTAGTAAAAGACGGCAATGATTTAAATGCTATTTCAAAAGCCATCGAAGAAGCAAAAGCTGAAACAGAAAAACCAACCTTGATTGAAATTAAAACTGTGATTGGTTTTGGGTCACCAAAAGAAGGAACTTCCGCAGTTCATGGTGCACCATTAGGTCAAGAGGGGATCGATGTTGCGAAATCGGTATATGGTTGGGAATATCCTGACTTTACAGTGCCAGAAGAAGTCGCAAAACGCTTTAAAGAAGAAATCAACGATAAAGGTGCTAAAACAGAAGCTAAATGGGATGCTATGTTTGCTGATTATGAAAAAGCACATCCTGAATTAGCTGAACAATTCAAACGGGCCTTTGCTGGAGAATTACCAGAAAACTGGGAAGATACTTTACCTGTTTATGAAGAAGGTACAGCGCAAGCAAGTCGTGTATCAAGTAAAGATGCGATTCAAGCTATCGCTAAAGCTGTTCCTAACGTATGGGGCGGTTCAGCCGATCTATCTGGTTCAAATAATACTACAATCGCGAATGAAGCAGAATTCCAACCAGGTTCTTATGAAGGCCGCAATATCTGGTTTGGTGTACGGGAATTTGCGATGGCAAGTGCCATGAACGGTATCCATTTACATGGAGGGACTCGGGTTTACGGCGGTACATTCTTCGTGTTTACTGACTATTTACGTCCAGCCGTTCGGATGTCTGCAATCCAAGGTCTACCTGTAGTTTACGTCTTAACTCATGACTCTGTCGCTGTTGGTGAAGATGGACCAACCCATGAACCAATTGAACAATTAGCAAGTGTACGCTGCATGCCAAATGTTCAAGTGATTCGTCCTGCCGATGGTAATGAAACATCTGCAGCTTGGATAAAAGCGTTAGAAACGAAAAATAAACCAACGATCTTAGTTTTAAGTCGTCAAAACTTACCAGTTTTACCAAATAGCAAGGATACAGCTAAATACGGCGTTGCTAAAGGCGGCTATGTTATTTCCAAAGCCGAATCAGATACACCAGATGGAATCTTGATTGCAACAGGTTCGGAAGTGAATCTAGCTGTTCAAGCACAAAAAGAATTGAAAACTCAAGGAAAAGATGTATCTGTTGTTTCTCTTCCAAGTTTCGATTTGTTTGAAGCACAAGATGAAGCTTATAAAGAATCCGTTTTACCAAAAGCAATCACAAAACGTGTGGCGGTAGAAGCTGCTTCACCATTTGGTTGGGAACGTTATATTGGTTCGGAAGGTAAAATGATTGGAATCGATCACTTTGGAGCATCAGCACCTGGTGGATATGTATTAGAACAATTTGGCTTTACAGTCGAAAACGTAGTAAATACATTTAATGAATTATAGTAATACGAAGCTGAGAAGAAATTCTTCTCAGCTTTTTTTATAATTAAGATAAGTTTACATAATGTTTTA
The DNA here is from genome assembly GCF_031927985.1 of Enterococcus dongliensis. Classification (NCBI taxonomy): domain Bacteria; kingdom Bacillati; phylum Bacillota; class Bacilli; order Lactobacillales; family Enterococcaceae; genus Enterococcus; species Enterococcus dongliensis. Next base: position 127,453 of record NZ_JARPZC010000004.1, on the reverse strand, counting down.
TAAGACTACTAAATTTCTTGATGTTTTAATCACGCTTACATCTGTTCCTCATATAAGATTTAAATGTTTTTTTGTGAGCAAAAAAATTGGGACAAAATATGAAGTTTGTTATACTGTCCTTGTGCAAAAAATTGCAAACAAAAAATAGAACGAATGAAAGAGGGATACTAATGAAAGTAGTAGTAGTAGGATGTACTCATGCCGGCACTGCAGCCGTTAAAAATATTTTAGCAAACCACCCAAATGCGGAGGTAACAGTCTTTGAACGTAATGATAATATTTCTTTCCTATCATGTGGAATCGCTTTATATGTCGGTGGTGTAGTAAAAGATCCTGCTGGTTTATTTTATTCTAATCCAGAAGAACTTGCTTCTTTAGGTGCAGAAGTGAACATGGAACATGATGTAACGAATATTGATACAGAAGCAAAAAAAGTGACTGCAAAAGACTTGAAAACAAATAAAGAAATGACTGTTGATTATGATAAATTAGTTGTAACAACAGGTTCTTGGCCGATTATTCCGCCAATCAAAGGAATCGAATCAAAAAATATTTTACTATGTAAAAATTATAACCAAGCAAATGTCATTATTGAACAAGCTAAGGAAGCCCAAAAAGTCGTTGTCGTCGGTGGTGGTTATATCGGGATTGAATTGGTCGAAGCCTTTGCTGAATCTGGGAAACAGGTAACACTAATTGACGGATTATCAAGAATTTTGAATAAATATTTGGATGAACCATTCACAAGCGTATTAGAAAAAGAATTGATTGATCGCGGAGTGACATTGGCTTTAGGTGAAAATGTAAGTGAATTTGTTGCAGATGAAACAGGAGCAGTAACAAAAGTAATCACACCTAGCCAAGAATTTGATGCAGATATGGTGATTTTATGTGTAGGTTTCCGTCCCAATACTGATCTATTAAAAGGAAAAGTTGATATGTTGCCAAGTGGTGCAATCAAAGTAAATGACTACATGCAATCAAGTGATCCAGACATTTTCTCTGCTGGTGATTCTACCGTAGTACATTATAATCCAACTGGATTGGATCAATATATTCCATTAGCAACGAATGCTGTTCGCCAAGGAATGTTAGTAGGACAAAATTTAGTAGAACAAAAAATGAAATACCGTGGCACACAAGGAACATCCGGGTTGTATTTATTTGGTTGGACAATCGGTTCAACTGGTTTAACGAAAGAAAGTGCAGCATTGAACGGGATTGATGCAAATGTGACGGTAATTGAAGACAACTATCGTCCTGAGTTTATGCCAACGACAGAAAAAGTGTTGATGGAAATTGTTTCAGAAAAGGGAACGAATAAAATCTTAGGTGCGCAATTCCTTTCAAAATATGATATTACTCAATCAGCAAATACATTGTCTATAGCAATTCAAAATGGTATGACCTTGGAAGATTTGGCGTTACAAGATTTCTTCTTCCAACCACATTTTGATCGTCCATGGAACTATTTAAACATCTTGGCTCAAGCAGCACTAGCAGAAGCTAAATAGCAAAGAACAGGAGGGGAGACCTTCCTGTTTTTTTGTGATTAAAACAGTTTCCTAATAGTTGGACTTTCGATTTTTTTAGTGTAAACTAAGATGGAATTGGAGGATTTTATATGATTTCATTACAAGAGTATCTAGCAGCCGGAGAGACGACCCTTTCAAATCTGCTAGTACAAAATTATACAAAACTTGATTTGAACACAGATGAATTCATGTTATGGCTGCAACTTTATGTAGCACATCAAACAGGAGATAATTTTCCGAATTTAACAAATATCGCAAAAACGATGGGTGACACGGTAGAGAAGACTTATAGTTTATTGAATAGTTTAGTCGAAAAAGAATTTGTTACACTGGAGACAACATTGGATGAAACTGGCAGACAAAGCGATCGCTATAATCTAATGCCTGCATTTGAAAAATTGTCTAGATTGAAAGAACAACAGCGGTTTGAAACAGAGGAAAAGAATGATTTAGCTGCACAAAAGAAAATGTTGAAATCTTTCGAACAAGAATTTGGTCGACCTTTATCGCCGATTGAATATCAAAAAATTGGGTATTGGTTAAATGATGATCATTATTCACCTGGACTGATTGAGTTGGCATTGCAAGAAGCGGTATTGAACCAAGCATATAATTTTAAATATATTGAAACGGTCTTGCAAAGTTGGGAGAAGAAAAATATTCGTTCTAAGGTACAAGTAGAAGAAGAACAACGTCGCCGAAAACAGATTTTATTACAAAAAGAAGAGCAAAAACAGTCAGAGGAACTTCCTAAAGTCTCATTATATAATTGGCTAGAAAGGAAAGATCCGGATGCTTAATCAAGAGAAAACTATGGAAGCTTTATCGAGGATGTATGAGATGTTTCCCGATGCAGTTGGGGAGCTGCACTCTGAATCACCGTTTCAACTTTTGATTGCAGTTATCTTAAGTGCTCAAGCAACGGATGTTTCAGTTAACAAAGCAACCCCCGCACTATTTGCTGCTTATCCGACACCAGAAGCCTTAGCTCAAGCGCCGATTGAGGATATTATCGTAAAAATCAAAACGATTGGTTTATATCGGAACAAAGCGAAAAATATTAAAGCTTGTGCTCAAATGTTGTTGGATAATTATGGAGGGATCGTCCCAGACTCTCGTGAGGAACTGATTAAATTGCCCGGTGTGGGAAGAAAAACGGCCAATGTGGTACTTGGAGACGCTTTTGGTCAACCTGCAATTGCAGTTGATACTCATGTTGAACGAGTGAGTAAACGTTTACGAATCTGTAAGTTAAATGCGTCTGTGACGGAAGTAGAGGCGACATTGATGCGAAAAATTCCTAAAGAATTATGGGTGAAAAGTCATCATACCTTGATTTTCTTTGGCCGCTATCATTGTACCGCTCGAGCACCAAAATGTGAGATCTGTCCTTTATTAGATTTGTGTCAAGATGGAAAAGCAAGATTAAAAGCCGCCCAAAAATAACTTGAGCGGCTTTTTTAGTATCAGGATGGTTCTGGGGTCGGCTCTGGCTGTTCTGCACTAGAGGCCGGTGGTTGTTGTTCATTGGATGAAGAAGGAAGGGCCGGCTCGGATACTGAACTTTCCGGTGGTGTCTCTTCACTACTTTCAGGTATAACTGTCGACGATTCAGCACTAGTTTCAGCTTCAACAGAACTGCTAGTAGGAGTCATCGTTTGACTAAATGAAGTGGTGTTGCGATAAGAACTCTGAGCTGAATAGCTAGGCTGTACGGGGACAGAAGAAGCCCCTTTTACATAAAGCTCATTTCCGATTCTTAATACATCGTTTGGCATCGTCCAATCCTCATTTGAGACATTTTCAGAAACATAACTCATAAATTCACGATAAACATCTTGTGCAATACCTTCAGATTGACTAGTAATCGGCGTCATTCGATCATCATATCCTGCCCAAATAGATAGCGAATAATGAGGAGTGAATCCAGTAAACATAACGTCAGGCGAGATAGATCCATAATGAGGGATCTTGGCTAGTTCATCGTCGGTATAGTTAGAAGTTCCCGTTTTACCTGCTTGGAACAAGTTTGCAATCTGAGCTTTTGTTCCAGTTCCTTTCGAGATCACATCTTTTAAAATATCTGTGACCATATAGGCAGTATAAGGTTCCATCGCTTTTTTACCTTCATTTGAAAATGTCTGCTCAGAACCATCTTGATATTTGATTTTATTGATATAAAGCGGTTCGTTGTAAGTACCACCATTAGCAAAGGCGGCATAAGCAGCTGCCATTTTTTCAGTAGAAATACCATATTTTGTCCCATCTTGTGTCTCAGTATTACTTGAAATAGCATTGGCTTGCTGGATATCCTTATATTGAATCCCTAATTTTTTCAAGAATTTCCCAACATCTTCTGCACCGACTTCGTTGAAGAGTTTGACGGCGGGAACGTTGCGGGAATCATACAAAGCTTTACGCAATGTAATACTTCCTTGGTAACTGTTGTCCCAATTTTTTACCTCTGTTTTTGTTCCTTCATAAGTATACGGTTGATCAATGATCTGATCACCCGTAGATTTTTGTAAATACTCAAAGGCTGGACCATAATCGGTGATTGGCTTAACTGTTGAACCAAAATCACGATTGGTATTTACAGCACGATTCATCCCGAGATAAACATCGTCAGCGATATTTCGTCCGCCAATTTGTGCAGAGACTTTCCCTGTTTGGCTATCAACTAATGTTGCGGCGATTTGTAATTCTTCATCGGGATATTGGACATATTCATCACCATTGACAATGGAATAAAGCTGGTTTTGAGCATCAGTGTCTAGATTGGTGTAAATTTCTAATCCGTCAGTATAAACATTTTTCCCCGTTTTCTCTTCAACTTGATCGATGACTTCTTTAACATAATTATCAGCGATTTTTCGCTCGTGATTGTCTGTTTCTAACGGCAACAAACCAGCATCAATTGCTTCTTTCGTTGCTTTGTCATAGTCTTCTTGAGAGATTTTTTTATTTTTCAGCATCGTGTATAAAACAGTATCTCGTCTTTCTTTTGCCGCTTCTGGGTGCTGATAAGGATCGTATGAGTTAGGAGCCTGAGGCATGCCAGCTAACAAGGCAGTTTGTGCAATCGTCAAATACTGCAATTCTTTACCAAAGTAAGCTTCTGCGGCTGTTTCCATACCATAAAGACCATTGGCCATATACACTTTATTGATATAATACGTCAAAATCTCTTGTTTCGAATTTTTTTTCTCAAGCTGGATTGCTAACCAAGCTTCTTGTGCTTTTCTACGCAAAGTTTGGTCTGAAGTTTTTGTTGAGAAAAAGGACAGTTTGACTAATTGTTGAGTCAATGTGCTTCCGCCTTGAAGACTGCCTTTATTAGTCACGTTATGGACTACTGAACCCATTATTCGAACAGGATCGACTCCATTATGTTTGAAAAATCGTCGATCTTCGACTGAAACGATCGCATCATCTAATTCTTGTGGAATCTTAGTAGCGCTGACTTTTTCCCGTTTTTCAGCACCAAGGTCTTCAAAAAGATTTCCGTCACTATCATAAAGTTTTGATGAGATCGTAGCATCTAATTTCTTTTCGCTTAAAGCAGGGGCATCTTTTACATAAAAGAAAAAAAGTCCAATGCCCGCAAGCAATGCAACGCATAATAAGCTGAAAAGCGTTATGAGGATCTTTAATCCAAGATGTCGCTTTTGAGAAATAGGTGGTGTAGGTTTCTTTCCTTTGCTAGTTCGCTTATTTTTTTGCGAACGTGAGGGATTAGCCATTTGATTAACTCCTTTTTTCTAAATATTGTTCTATCGCTGTTAAATAAGGGATTCTTGGAGCGATTTTTGGGATAATTTCGATACCAGCAGTTTCAATTAAATCAAGTGGTATTGATTTTTTGCCATTTTCTTGTTGATCCCAGTACTCTACCAGTTTTTCGGCAGAAAGAAAAAAACAACGATTCAAGCTTGAAAACCAAAGTAAAACAAAACAAAGAGCCTCTTGCTTCAAACATTGCTGCATGTGAGTAATTTGATGCTGATGAAAATTTTTAAGTGGAAACGAGGTCTTGTTTTTGGTTTCTTTTGCTTCAAAATCTAAGTAGTATCCGCGATAAACGCCGTTGTAATCAGTAGTAGAAGGCTGCCTGAAATAGGCTTCTTTAATAACAGCGGCACTTCGTTTAGGATAATCGACCTTAACAATCTGAAGTGGCGTTGGCTTTTTATGGACAACTGCCTTATCATGAATTAAGTAGTATTCATTGCTTTGATTAATTGCTTCTTCAAAGCGCATCCCGCGATTAGCAAACGTTGTTTCTTTGGTTAATGAGCGTTCTCGTGGATTTTTTTGTGAAAATAATTGACCATTGGGGTAATGGAAGGTCATTTTTCATCACACTCCTGGTTGTTATTATAGCAAATTTTTTCGAAATATATTTTATTTTTAAGTGAAAGTAAGGAAAATGCAATGAATGAAATAATACAACGACTATACGTGACTGGTTATCAAAGTTATGAACTAGGAATTTTTAGTGAAAAGGACCCTCGAGTTGGAGTAATTAAGAATGTGTTAAGAAGAGAACTGACGGCACTGATAGAAAATGGCTTAGAGTGGATCATCATTAGCGGGAATCTTGGAACCGAGATTTGGACAGGGCAATTAGTGAATGAATTGAAACAGGCGTACCCACAAATAAAGCTAGCCATCCTTTTTCCTTTTGAAAATTTTGGCAGCAAGTGGAAAGAACCGAATCAATTACTTTTAAGCGAGCTTGTCCATACGGCTGATTTTGTTGATTCGGTCAGTCATCAACCGTATCAACACCCTGGTCAATTCAAAAATCATGTGAATTTTTTGTTGCATCACACCGATGCTACTTTAGCAGTATATGACGCAGAATACCCAGGTAAAAGTAAATTTTTCTTGGACGATGTTCGCAAATTTCAAGAAAAAAATTCTTATGAATTACTTACGATCACTATGGATGATTTAGAAAATTTTTCAGACTTCGGTGATAGTGTTTGATTTCCTTAGATATATCAGCTAGAATATATAAGGAAGCAAATTAAGATTGAGCTAATGAGGTGAAAAAATGGCGAATGTAATCTATACTCCAAATGATATCTTGGAGCAAGAATTCAAAACAAAAATGCGCGGCTATGATCCTATCGAAGTTGACGAATTTTTGGACAATGTCATCAAAGATTATGAAGCTTATAACAAAGAAGTATTAACATTAAAAGAAGAAAATGATCGTTTGAAAGCAAAAGTGGAACAACTGTCAAAAGCTCAACCAGCACCTTCACGAGTAAAAGAAGCGGCACCTAAGAGTTCGGCTGTTACCAATTTTGATATTTTGAAACGTCTATCAAATCTTGAAAGAGAAGTCTTTGGTAAAAAACTTGATCAACAAGCATCAAGCAAAGCTACTTCTTCTGATTTTAGTCAAAACTATACACAAGATGAGAGTGACATCGAAAAGACTCGTCAATTTTAAATTTGAATGATGCAATTTTTTGGTGATCGCGGTCTGCTTTGTGCAGGCTGAGGAAAGTCCATGCTCGCACAGACTGAGATGTCTGTAGTGTTCGTGCTTAGCGAAACCATAAGCTAAGGTACTTCTTTTGGAGTAACGGCAGAAAAAAGGGCTAAGGAGCAATCTATGTCTGAGTATTCTTGAAAGTGCCACAGTGACGAAGCATTTTGAGAAATCAAAATGGTGGAACGCGGTAAACCCCTCGAGCGAGCAACCCAAACAATGGTAGGGGCGCTTTTTCTAAGGAAATGAACGATGAAAGAGCCGACAGTGATGTCGGAGATAGATGATTACCACGCCGGTTACACTTCCCTGAGTTGATCGGCGTACAAAACATGGCTTACAGAAAATTGCAGCAATTCAGGGTGTGCCTTCCAACTTTGTTGTGAAGGTTTTTTTATTGAAGTGACACGTTTCTTGGTTGAAAGAATGAAACGAAGTGAATATACTCAAAGACCTCAAACTTATTTTTAATAAGTATCTAAGCAAAACAAGGAGATATTATGGAAAAACAATATAACTTAATCGCTACTGCCGCAGCGGGGATCGAAGCGTTGGTAGGGAAGGAATTGAGAGAATTAGGAATTGATTGTCAAGTTGAAAATGGACGCGCTCGTTTTAAAGGGGATTTAGAAACGATCGCTACGGCGAACTTATGGTTACGCACAGCTGACCGAGTAAAAATAATCGTGGATGAATTTGATGCATTTACTTTTGATGAATTGTTTGAAAAGGTTAAAGCGATACCTTGGGAAGACTATTTGCCGATGGATGCAGAATTTCCTGTAGCCGGTCGTTCGATCAAATCCAAATTGTATAGTGTTCCAGATTGCCAGTCTATTACAAAAAAAGCAATTGTTGAGCGTTTACGGGAAGTGTACCATCGCCCAGCTCGCGTGCCATTGCCTGAAACGGGTGCTTTATTCCAATTAGAAGTTGCATTATTAAAAGATCATGTAGTACTGACTTTAGACACAACGGGTCCTAGTTTGTTCAAACGGGGTTATCGTCTGGAAAAAGGTGGCGCACCTTTAAAAGAAAATATGGCAGCTGCTTTAGTAATGTTGACAAATTGGCGTAAAGATCGTCCTTTTTATGATCCAGTCTGCGGTTCAGGAACATTGTGTATTGAAGCGGCATTGATTGGACACAATATTGCACCTGGCTTTAATCGAGCATTTGCTTGTGAAGCATGGGATTGGGTCGATCCTGCGATTTTTGACAAGGTACGTGCTGCAGCAGAAGAAGCAGCTGATTATGATATCCAATTAGATATTGCTGGTTCAGATATCAATGGACGGATGATTGAAATTGCTCAAGCCAATGCTGAAGAAATTGGGCTAGGTGATTCGATTCAGTTCAAACAACGTGCAGTGAAAGATTTTAAAACAGAAAAAGAATATGGTGTCATCGTGGCGAACCCTCCATATGGGGAACGTTTAGGTGAAGAAGAACAAGTCCGTGAGCTGTATCGTGAAATGGGAGAAGTCTTCCGTCCGCTAAAAACATGGAGTAAATATATTTTAACCAGTGATTTAGCTTTTGAAGAGTTTTATGGGGCAAAAGCGACTAAAAAAAGAAAATTATACAATGGTGCCTTGAGAACGGATCTGTTCCAATATTGGGGCGAACGGCCACCCAGAAAGCCGCGAGTAGATGTTGAATAAAATAGAAGCGATTCGTAATTATGCGAAGAAAAAACTTGGCGATGATCGAAGTGGACATGATTTTTATCACGTTGAACGTGTAGCAAAAATCGCGAAACAATTAGCGAAACAAGAAAAAATTTCAGATACATCCATTATTGAGGCGGCCAGCTACTTACATGATGTCATTGATGATAAAGTTGTAGCAGATGTCGCTGTTGAAAAAGAGCGCCTTAAAAAGTTTTTAAAAGAACTTAACTTTCCGGAAGAGGATATTAGAGAGATTTTTGAGATTATTGAAAATATCTCGTTTTCCAAGGAATTAGATGCAGGAAAAGCTCAGTTGACGCTGGCAGGTAAGATTGTGCAAGATGCCGATCGGATCGACGCACTTGGAGCTATCGGTGTTTTACGCACGGCATATTATGGCGGACATACGCAAAGTCCGTTGTATGATCCCAAAATAGCCCCACAAGAATTCAAGAGCAAACAAGATTATCGTCAAAAAGGTACAGTGATTAATCACTTCTATGAAAAATTATTCAAATTGCCAGCTACTATGAATACCAAAGCAGCAAAAGCAGAAGCGCAACGCCGAATGCAGTTTATGGAAGAATTTCTGGCAGAATTTTATGACGAGTGGAATTTATCATAAACATGAGGAAAAAATCATAAGATAAAAGTAAAAGATTCTCTGTTATAAGACATATTATTTCCAGTGAACGTACTTTTCTCCTATAATGTTCTTGGTTAGGAGGAACTCTGATGCTGCATCGCGAAATATTGAGTCCTGAGGAAGTTTTAGAAAAGATACCGAACTTGTCGGAGGGATTATTTGCTATTCGCTGTAAACTAACAAATAAGACTTATCAAGTGATCATATATAAATATGAGGAAGATCATTTCCTAATAGAAAATCTGGCATTGCTCAACGTCTTGCTGGAAGAGCAACAACGCTTCTTTGGAACACCCGAACAACTTTTGAATGAGATTGAAATGTCCTTTGAGAATAATTATTATCAACCCATATCAAAAGAGTGGATTCATTTGGATTTAAATACATTAAAATTGTTAAACAATGTGGAAATCAAATTTTTTGATCTAGAAGAATAACAGGAAATCCTGTTATTCTTTTTTTCTGAATTGCCGGAAAAGATAGTAAACGTTGATGATAGTCAAAACAGCACCTAAAACAACTGGAACAAGCAAACGACCTTGGGCGTAGCCAAAGTTTTTTTGAAAACTTTCTGGTGAAGTAAGTGCAATGACTGTTCGGCTGTAGTTATAAACTTGATAACTAAAAGTCGTTAAAAAAACTGCAATCAACGTCAAAGCAAAACGTCGATAGTCGCTATTTTTCATCTTTTTAGCCAAATAAAAGACTAGGTACGCGATCAGCAAAGCCGCGGGAACACCAAAAGCAAAAAGGGGATTCAGCATGTATTGTTGCCTCCTTAGACAATAGTTAATAGAAAGAGTCGTATTTATTTTACCACAATCTAGAAAAAAGGCTTGTAGAATACGATCAGTAAAAAAAGCAAAACGAGGGAGCGTTATGAACAGTTATATTTTTCCAATTAAAGCTGCAGTGCTTACTTTTCCACTTTTAGCCTTAGCAATTACTGCACCATTTTTAATTTATTATTACCGAAAATATGGACAATTAGGCAAATTAAGAAGCGTCATTTTATATTCATTCGTTTTTTATTTATTGTGTACTTATTACTTAGTCATCTTACCGTTACCTGGTATTTCAACAGTTGCACAAATGACCGGACCGCGATATGAGCTTGGATTGTTCCATCCATGGCATAGTTTGATAAATCAAACAGTGTTTCAACTAGAAAATCCAAGCACTTATTTAGCAGCAATAAAACAAAGTGTTTTTCTTGAACCAGTCTTTAATATTTTTTTACTTTTTCCTTTTGGAATCTATTGTCGGTACTATTTTAAATTTTCATTTAGTAAAACGATTTTAGCAAGTTTTTGTTTGTCTTTATTTTTTGAACTGACTCAGTTGAGCGGGTTGTATTTTATCTATCCACGTCCTTATCGACTGTTTGATGTAAATGATCTGCTGCACAATACCTTGGGCGGGATGCTTGGATTTATAGGTGCGCCCCTATTTACGTTCTTCTTGCCTACAAGAAGTGAACTAGACTCAGAATCACTAGTCAAAGGTCAGCATGTGTCGCTGCTGCGCCGTTTTGTAGCGATGTTTGTCGACTGGCTGCTGCTTAGTTTTTTCAGTACATTACTAGGGTTATTTGCGCCGTTTGTCCCTGAAAAGATGCAAGTCCTATTAGATTATCCAATCGTTAGTTTCTCGCTGAAAGTAGTTCTTTATTTTATGATTTTCATGTACTTATGGAATGGTCAAACTATTGGGAAAAAAATTGTCCGTATCAAAGTAGTTGAAAAAGAACATCAGCATATTCGTTTTTGGAGTTTGGTGAAACGCTACAGTGCTTTTTATCTATTCCTTTATGGACTGGTTCAAGTTTTTCAGTTTACAATGACCCATTTAACGACAACTAATCATACGATTTTTATTGCGTATGTCACATTCGGTTTTATTAGTTTAGGAATTTTGCTTTTATTTCTATTCAACTTATTGTATGCTCTCATAAGAAGAAAAAGCCGCCTATTCCATGATAAAGCAAGTCACACATATACGATCAGCACGATAAAGAAAGAGGTATAACATGCGAACTTTTGAATCATTCAATTTTCAGCCATTCATCCTTGAAGCCATCAAGGATAAGGGATTTACTGAACCTACTGTAGTTCAAGAAAAACTCATCCCGTTAATCAAAAAAGGGAAAAACGTTGTCGGCCAATCACAAACGGGATCAGGAAAGACACACACCTTCTTATTGCCATTGATGAATAAGATCGATGCGACAAAAGATGAGGCACAAATCGTGATTACTGCCCCAAGCCGTGAATTGTCTAGCCAGATTTATCAAGCAGCACTACAAATCGCTAAATTTTCACCTGTTGAGATTCGCGTGACTAATTTTGTCGGCGGAACCGATAAACATCGTCAATTGGATAAATTATCCACTCATCAACCGCATGTCGTTATTGGAACACCTGGACGCATTTTAGACATGATGAATGAACAAGCATTAAAAGTTCATACTGCTCAATATTTTGTTGTTGATGAAGCTGATATGACATTGGATATGGGATTTTTGACGGAAGTCGATCAAATTGCAGGACGTTTGCCTAAACATTTACAAATGCTCGTTTTCTCTGCGACGATTCCTGAGAAATTACGACCTTTCTTATTGAAATACATGGAAAATCCTGTGATCGAAGAAATCAAATCGAAAGCTGTTATTTCTGATACAATCGAAAATTGGTTGATTTCAACAAAGGGTCAGGATAAGAATCGGTTGATCTATCAGTTGCTGACAATCGGTCATCCCTATTTAGCAATCGTTTTTGCTAATACTAAACAACATGTCGATGAGATCAGCGCCTATTTAAAATCACAGGGGTTGAAAGTCGCTAAAATTCACGGCGATATTTCACCGCGTGAACGTAAACGAGTGATGCGACAAGTTCAAAACTTAGAATTTCAATACGTAGTAGCAACAGATTTGGCTTCACGTGGGATCGATATCGAAGGTGTCTCTCACGTCATTAATGCTGAAGTCCCGCAAGACTTAGATTTCTTTATCCATCGTGTCGGAAGAACTGGCCGGAATGGACTGTCTGGAACAGCAATTACGTTATACAGTCCAAGTGATGAAAATGATATCAGTCTGATTGAAAATTTAGGTATCCATTTCCAACCAAAAGAAATCAAAAATGGTGAGATTAGCGATACCTATGATCGGAATCGTCGGAAAAAACGAGAAAAATCAAAGGACGAATTAGATCCAACATTGATTGGTCTAGTGAAGAAATCTAAGAAAAAAATCAAACCAGGTTATAAGAAAAAAATTGATCGAGCAATTTCAGAATCTAATAAACAAAAACGTCGTCAAACACGTCGTCAAGAAGAACGCAGTGTTCGGAAGAATAAAAAACGTTCAAACTCATAAAGATATGTACTTGAATAACTGCAAATAATGTGAGCTGTTTACGAGTAAAAGACCTTGAATCTGCTATTTAGTAGATTCAAGGTCTTTTTGCATTTTGATACAGGTGATTCCGTCTTCTTCAAAAGGAGCTGAAACAACGCGATAAGCCAGACTTTCGTAAAAGGTTTGCGCATGGATTTCAGCAGAAAGGATTGATTTTTGACACCCTTCATTTTTGGCGTGCTTCTCAAGGTGTGTTAAAAGTTTTTTGCCTACACCTTGTTCACGGAAACTAGGATGGACACATAGACGATCTGGATTCAATGTTTGTTCATCGATTTTTTGGTAACGCACGGTTGCAATAGGAAGTTCCTCCTTAAAAAAAACCAAATATTGTCGATCAGGAGTATCTAATGAATCAAATTCCAAGTCTGGTGAGATATGTTGTTCTAAAACAAAGACTTTATATCGTAAATAAAAGGCGGCTGCTTGCAGTTTAGGTGAAGCACCAAAATATTCCTCCATCTTTTTCCTCATTTCTATAGGATAATGGTATAATTTTAGCATATGAGTATTGAAGGAGGCAGAAAGATTTATGAACTTATTAGATCAATTGGACTGGTCCTATTGGAAACGGTTAAATCCAAAAGAGAAACGAACATTATTAAGCCAGTTATTGCTTCATTTCGTCAATCCATTAATGAAGATTTCAGATATTGAATTGCAAGATTTTCAGTTGTATGGCATCAAGTGCCAAACGTTTCAATTAATGATCGATGATGAAGAGTTTGTGTTTATCCCCGGAAATAAAGATGCAATCTTAGGATGGAATTTAGGAACAAAAGGATTGTCATTATTAGAAACAGCACCTAGTGCACAAGAAATCATGATTCCAGAAGAGCTGCGTGGACAATACAACTTTTTTGATGTTGCCTCGTTAGGTGAAATGATCAATGATAAGACTACAAGCTTACGCAAAGTTCAGATTCCTCCAATGTTTGTCCAACGGCATGCTTTGCCAGCTGGAACAAACTATCTAGGTGTTTATGATTCGGTGACGGGAAGTTTTTCAGGAGAAGCTGATCAATTCGCACTATATGAAGAAGAAATCAAGGCAGTTTTATCACCTAATCTTACTTCAGAAGAAAGTCTGACTTGGTCATTTCCTAAAAATGTATTAAAAGAAGGACGCTGGTATATTGAAATGACACCTCATTCTGATAATTATGCTGTTTTTAGTCATGAAAAACATAGTTACAGTAGTTTACGAAAAAAAATTCGTAAGAAGAATTTCGATTTATTGACAGAAGACCAATGGGAATATGTCAATGGTGCCGGTAGTCGTCGGTTATTTCGTTGGGGCAATGATTTGAGTGTAACAGATCCTTATCGAGGTAAAAATGTAAGAAAAATGATGGAACAGGCCAATATGTTTGGCTTATTTTTTGACACATCGATGGAACGTTTCGAGATTACTGAAGATCCTGGTGTCTTGAAACTAACGAATAAAAAATATGATGTAGGAATTCCAATTGTTGATTTTCTTCCGTTGTCAAGCTATTACAGCAACAATACAACGATGCAACATGAAGCGATTTTGTCTCCAAGTGAGTATTTGTATCGTAAAGCGATTTTGATAAAGATCTAGTTTGACTTTTGTGCGACTTTTTTCTATACTCTTAAAAGGATATGGTTTATTGGTTATGCTTCCACAGAAAGTGCACGATTGCTGAAAGCTGCACGTGGCAAAAGATAAATTGCTCCCGCTTTTTTTTGATTGAAAGATCAACGTTGCTCCGCGTTAACGAGCTGAAGAGGTAATGATCAAACTATCATTGCAATCAAGGTGGTACCGCGAATTTTCGTCCTTGACTGCAGTGATAGTTTTTATTTTTTTGAGAAAAGAGGAGAATAAATGAAAAAATTAACTAGCGCTGAAGTGCGTCAAATGTTTTTAGATTTTTTTAAAACAAAAGGGCATATGATCGAACCAAGTGCCTCATTAGTACCAGTCAATGACCCGACTTTACTTTGGATCAATTCAGGGGTCGCAACGATGAAAAAATACTTCGATGGAAGTGTCGTGCCAGAAAATCCCCGGATTGCAAACGCTCAAAAATCTATTCGAACAAATGACATTGAAAATGTCGGGAAAACTGCTCGCCACCATACGATGTTTGAAATGTTGGGGAATTTCTCGATCGGAGACTATTTTAAAGCAGAAGCAATCGAATGGGCGTGGGAATTTTTAACTTCTCCTGATTGGATTGGTTTTGAGCCTGATAAATTATATGTGACCGTTTATCCAGAAGATAATGAAGCAAAACGCATTTGGTTAGAAGAAGTGGGAATTCCTGCGGATCATGTGATTGAGATTGAGGACAATTTTTGGGATTTAGGCGCTGGCCCTAGTGGTCCGGACTCAGAAATCTTCTATGATCGCGGTGAAGCATTTAACGATCTAGCCGAAGATGATCCAGAAAATTATCCTGGTGGAGAAAATGAACGCTATTTAGAAATTTGGAACTTAGTATTTTCAGAATTCAACCATACACCACAAAATACGTATGAACCATTGCCGCATCAAAATATTGATACGGGGATGGGACTTGAACGAATGGTGTCGATCATCCAAGATGCTCCGACCAACTTTGAGACGGATTTGTTCTTACCAATCATCAGCAAAGTAGAAGAGTTAAGCGGAAAAAAATATGGTAGTGATAAACAATTAGATGTTTCTTTCAAAGTTATCGCCGATCATATCCGTTCATTGGCTTTTGCAATCGGTGATGGTGCATTGCCTTCAAATGAAGGACGCGGATATGTCTTGCGTCGTTTACTTCGTCGTGCGGTCATGCATGGGAAGAAACTAGGGATTGATCAAGCATTCTTATATAAATTAATCCCAGTTGTTGGTGAGATTATGGTAAGTTATTATCCAGAAGTTAACCAACAAGAAGCATTCATCGAAAAAGTTGTACGGACTGAAGAAGAACGATTCCACGAAACAATCAATGACGGTCTAACAATGCTAAATGATGTACTAGCTGAACTGAAAGCGAAAGAAAAAACGATCTTAGATGGAAAAACGATCTTCAAATTATATGATACATTTGGTTTTCCAGTGGAACTGACTGAAGAAGTTGCAGAAGACGAAGGACTGAAAGTCGATCACGCCGGATTTGAAGTAGAGATGCAAGCGCAAAAAGAACGTGCACGTGCTGCTCGAACAACTGAAAAATCAATGGGACTTCAAACAGCCTTATTAGGAGATATCAAAGTCAATAGCGAGTTTGTTGGTTATGACCATCTTGAGGTCGAAAGTGAACTTTTAGTCATCTTACAAGATGATGCTATTGTGGATACAGTAACAAAAGACCAAGCACAACTGATTTTTGCCCAAACACCTTTCTATGCTGAAATGGGTGGGCAAATTGCTGATAAAGGGAGCATCATTGATCAAACGGGTAAAATTGTTGCCCAAGTGATCGATGTCCAAAAAGCGCCAAATGGCCAAGCATTACACACTGTTGAAGTATTGTCCACATTAACTGAAGGGACAACCTACTTTTTACAAGTTCATCAAGCTTTCCGTAATAAAGTGATCAAAAACCATACCGCAACGCATTTATTGCACAAAGCATTAAAAGAAATTTTAGGCGACCATGCAAATCAAGCAGGCTCATTGGTAACAGATGCACATTTACGTTTTGACTTTACCCATTTCGGTCAAGTCACAGCAGCGGAATTAAAAGAGATGGAAAAGATCGTCAACCAAAAAATTTGGGAAGCAATTCCGGTGGTAACGATTGAAACAGACATTGATTCTGCTAAAACGATGGGTGCAATGGCATTATTTGGAGAAAAATATGGCCGTGAAGTGCGAGTAGTAAACATCGGTGACTGGTCGATCGAATTATGCGGAGGAACCCATGTTGCTAATACTGAGGATATTGGTTTATTCAAGATTGTTTCTGAATCAGGTATCGGTGCTGGTGTTCGTCGAATCGAGGCTTTGACAGGAAAAGAAGCGTATGAAGCTTTCCGTGAAGAAGAAGAACAATTAATGCAAGTAGCTCAAATTGTAAAATCACCACAAATTAAAGAAGTAGTCAGCAAAACAGAGCAATTGCAGCAACAAGTCCGTGAATTACAAAAAGAAACTGAACAACTAGCAACTAAGTTGGCAAACCAACAAGCTGGTGATGTTTTCAAAGATGTAAAAGAAATCAATGGTACAACAGTGATTACAGCACAAGTCAATGTTAAAGATATGAATCAATTGCGTCAGTTAGCCGATCAATGGAAACAAAAAGCGCTATCTGATGTGCTGGTTCTTGGGACTGTCCAAGGAGAAAAAGTCAATCTCTTAGCAGCAATGAGTCCAACAGCAAATGAAAAAGGCTTGAAAGCTGGCGATTTAATCAAAGCAATCGCTCCTAAAGTTGGCGGCGGTGGCGGCGGCCGACCAGATATGGCTCAAGCCGGCGGTAAAAATCCAGCAGGGTTATCAGAGGCATTAGCTGAAGTAGCCAACTGGTTAGCCTAATCTGAAACTAGATGATGAACTAAGTAAAAATTAAACGAAATACCCGGATGATAGAATGCAAGCTGCTTGTTTGTCGTACATTTGCGATGAGGTCCTACTGGACGGCAAGAGCCATATCTATCATTCGGGTATTTTTATACCGTGAAATTTGAGATAGGCTCATTTTTACAAAAGCTCATTTAAATGAGAAAACAACGTGGAGCCGTCACGTTTTCTTTTAATGTCCAAGCGCTTTAGGTATAATCATTATGAGAATTTATTTTGAGAAAAGAGGAGATCACTTGGGGATTATTGAGCAAATTATTTTTTGGGTCTTTGTTATTAATGCCATCGGAGCAATTGTTACCGTTTTTCGGAAACCGCGGAATATCACGACTATTTGGGCTTGGCTGTTGACTTTGATTTTTTTACCAGTGATCGGTTTTTTGATCTATGCTTTTTGTGGTCGTGGGATCGATGGAGAGACGATGTATCGCTTTGAACAAGGGGATGCAAAACGTGTGAAGGAAATCAATGAGACTATTCAGACAGACAATCAGCACGTAGATCATAATGAACCAAACCAACTGTATCCAGCTGTCCAATCATTAGTGAAATATTTTAAAAATTTGGATGAGTCTCCATTAGCGATTCGAAATGAATTAGAATTTTTTTTAGATGGAACGGAAAAATTCGAGCGCTTGTTCGTGGATCTACGAGAGGCTAAACATACGATTCATGTAGAATATTATGCTTTTTTTAATGATCATATCGGCAATCGGTTTATGCGTATCCTAGAAGAAAAAGCCGCACAAGGAATTGAAGTACGAATGATCTATGATCCGTGGGGATCACCAAAAACAAATAAAAAGTTTTTTGAAACAATGGTCAAAAATGGTGGTCGAGTTACCCCTTTTATTACATCTAGAAATATTTTAGCGAAGACACGCTTAAATTATCACCTGCACCGCAAAATCGTTGTCGTTGATGGGAGCATCAGTTGGACTGGCGGCTTCAATGTTGGAGATCAGTATTTAGGAGAATCAAAGCATTTCGGCAGATGGCGGGACACACATGGAAGAATTGAAGGAACAGCTAGTTTCACACTGCAGGAGATTTTTATTCGTGATTGGAACGCTTCAGTTATGAACAAGGCAGATAAAATGAGCTATCTGCCAGAATATTTTGTTTTACCGCAAAAAGAAATCAAAAAAGGAGTACCAATGCAAATCGTTGCAGACGGTCCAGATTCTGGTGAGCAGATCATTAAAGATGGTTTCGTACGTTTGATTTTAGCAGCTGAAAAAAGTGTTTGGATCCAAAGTCCTTATCTTGTTCCAGATGAGACAATGATCTCGGCCATCTTGATTGCGGTTCGTTCAGGTATTGATGTGCGAATCATGATTCCTAATATGCCGGATCATCCTTTTATTTATCGAGCGACTCAATACTATGCCAATTATCTACACCAGCGCGGCGTTAAAATCTATCATTATGCCGATGGGTTTCTTCATTCTAAAACAATTGTAGTAGATGATGAATTGGCAACATTCGGATCGACCAACCAAGATATCCGCAGCTATGAATTAAACTTTGAAGTCAGTAGTTTCATCTATGACCCAGAAGTGGCACAGTTATTTCGGAAGATCTTTGAAGATGACATGAAAGAATGTATTTTACTGACTGATGAAATGATTGCTAATCAATCCTATTGGTTGAATTTTAAACAGCGTTTCTCACGTTTGCTGTCACCAGTTCTATAACTTTTTTCGTAATCCTTGGCGGGCCAGATTGTCCGCCCCTTTATTTTTGATTTCAGGTATCCATTGCAGTACTAATAAAGGGAATTTGGGAGCTAATTCATTAAACTCTGATAAATATGGCAAGAAGAGCTTGTTTTTTGTTTGCCCTTGGTCTAGAATTTTTATTGCAGTTTTACTATCAGAATACAGTAAGACAGACTGATTATTTAACCCTTGGTCAATCAAATAATTCAAGGCATAAAGAATCACAGCCAGTTCGGCCTGGTGATTATTTTTTTCAAGCAATGAAATCGATAATTGTTTCTGTTCATTAGAAATAATTAGTATCCCGCCACCACTTTTTTCTAAATTAGTCGCGGCATCAGTGAAAACTTTCAACATTAGAATCATCCTTTTTTTAGAATAGGAGCATAGGAATGAAAAGAAAACGCTATTTTTGGCAACCGGAGTTATCAATTAGTATTATTTATTGGTCAGTGACTTTTATTATCCTTTTTTATGGATTGATTTTAACTTTAGAAAAAACCCATCCGTATTTAAAAGGGAATGTATTTCTTGGAGTCTTTATTTTATTTGCTTTAGTGGGTCTTCATCGCTATTTATTTTTAGAGAAATCAGGGATAAAAGTACGTTATTCTCGTTTGTGGAAACACGAAACCATCTTGCGTGAGCATATCGATTATTTGATTCTTTGTAAAGATGGCATCGTTATTCAGCGGAAAGGGCTTAGTGGCACTTCTTTCCATTTTGCGATGACTAAAAAAAGAAAAGCTGCATTTATCAAAGATTTTGCAACATTTTATCCTGAAATTCAAGTAAAAGAAATAAACGAAAAGATCAGCCGCAGCTGATCTTTTCGTTTATTTCTTTTTAACGTGAGCCGCTTGCATACCACGAGCGCCTTCTACGATTACAAATTCTACTTCGTCACCAGGGTCCAAAGTTTTAAAACCTTCTTCTTCAATAGCGGTGAAATGCACAAACACTTCTTGATTTTCTTCATAGGTAATGAAGCCGTATCCTTTTTTCTCATCAAACCACTTAACTATGCCACTATTCATAACGCAACACCCCTTTGCAATTGCTGGTTTTATTATACGTGATGGAAACAAAAAATGCGAATCAATAAGATTGCCAGTTTTATAGGATGTTTTTCTTTTCTAAATTCGTTATAATAAAAATGAACGAATAAAAAACGTCGTTCTCTGAATAACGTTCGGGAAAGGGAGTTTTTATGAAAACAGATATCGAAATATCTCAATCAGCAACTTTAACACCAATTACTGAGGTGGCTGAAAAGATCAATCTATCTTTTGATGATTTAGAATTACATGGAAAGTACAAAGCAAAGATTGAATTTGCTGCTTTAGAACAAATGAAAAAAAATCCGGAAGGAAAATTGATTTTAGTAACTTCTATCAATCCAACTCCAGCAGGAGAAGGAAAATCTACTGTCACGATTGGTCTGGGCGATGCCTTGAACAAAATTGGGAAAAAGACCGTCATCGCTTTACGCGAACCTTCGTTAGGACCAGTCATGGGGATGAAAGGTGGAGCAACTGGCGGAGGCTATGCGCAAGTTTTACCGATGGAAGATATCAATTTACATTTCACCGGCGACATGCATGCGATTACGACTGCTAATAATGCCTTGTCAGCTTTGCTAGACAATCACATCCATCAAGGGAACCAATTGAATATCGATGCTCGTCGTGTCATCTGGAAACGAGTTGTTGACTTAAATGATCGTGAACTTCGTCATATCGCCGTTGGATTGGGCGGACCAACAAATGGTGTCCCACGAGAAGATGGATTTGATATCACTGTTGCTAGCGAGATCATGGCGATTTTATGTCTTGCGACTGGTATCGATGATTTAAAAAAACGTTTAGCAAATATTGTTGTCGCATATACATTTGATCGTGAACCAGTTACAGTTGGGGATCTAAAAATTGAAGGAGCCCTAGCACTTGTTCTTAAAGATGCGATCAAACCAAACTTAGTTCAAACCATTTATCAGACACCTGCATTTGTGCATGGTGGACCATTTGCAAATATCGCTCACGGTTGTAATAGCATTTTAGCTACAAGAGCTGCGTTACATTGTGGCGACTATGTTGTGACTGAAGCAGGATTTGGTGCAGACCTTGGCGGAGAAAAATTCTTAGATATCAAAGTACCAAATCTAGGCAAAGCGCCGGATGCAGTAATCATTGTGGCGACTATTCGCGCATTAAAAATGCACGGAGGCGTAGCTAAGACAGAGCTAAGTGCAGAAAATCTAGATGCTTTAAAAACTGGGTTCAGTAATTTAGCCAAACATATTCAAAACATGCGTAAATATGGTTTACCAGTGATTGTAGCAATCAATGAGTTCATCAGCGACACAGAAAAAGAAATCTCGTTACTAAAAGAACTTTGTCAACAAGAAGAAGTAAACGTCGAATTAGCTAGCGTGTGGGAAAAAGGTCCAGATGGAGGCATCGACTTAGCCAAAACAGTTGTTGATGTGATTGCAAAGGAAGAAAATAATTTCCATTCGATCTTTAGTAGAGAACAAGACGATCTAACTGAAAAAATCGAGACGATCGTCCGCGAAATCTATGGTGGAAATGAAGTGGTTTATAGTAAAAAAGCCAAACAACAATTAGCTACTTTTAAAAAATACGGTTGGGATCGTTTGCCAGTATGTATGGCGAAGACCCAATATTCATTGTCTGACGATCCAACCAAACTAGGAGCACCGATTGACTTCGATGTAACGATTCGTGAATTTGTACCAAAAATCGGTGCCGGTTTTGTTGTTGCATTGACAGGAGAAGTGATGACGATGCCTGGCCTGCCTAAAAAACCAGCTGCCTTAAACATGAATGTAGATGAACAAGGAAATGCGATTGGGTTGTTTTAACGAAAAAAGCAAGTATTCATTTAATGAATACTTGCTTTTTTTTGCATAAACGAGACAGTATTAGTAAAAAACCAACATAAATATACAAAAATATTTATAAAAAACCATTGACTTGTATAAAATAGACACGTATAATCATCGGAAATAATAACTTTTTAATCGTATTTTTATTTAAATTTAAGGAGGTGTTCATTTGAAAGTCTCGATTATCGGTGTGACTGGATATAGTGGAATCGAATTGGTCCGTATTTTATCAAGACATCCTAATGTGGAGATCTGCTCTATTCACAGTCATTCTCAAAAGACTACAGAGCTTAGCGATTACTTGCCGCATTTAAACTATTTACTAGATCTTCCTTTGGAAGCAATTGATGCCGAGAAGATCATGGATCAAGCGGATTTAGTTTTTCTTGCCACTCCTTCTGGGATCTCTAAAAAAGTCGCTCAAACTTTCATCAAAGCAGATTTTCCGATTATTGATCTTTCTGGTGATTTTCGATTAAAAGCCGCTGATCAATATGAAAAATGGTATAAAAATTCAAGTGCTCCACTTGAAACTTTGCAAAAAGCTCATTATGGATTAGCAGATTTTTATGCAAAACCAGCTTCTAAGTTAATTGCTAATCCAGGATGTTACGCAACAGGGACTTTATTGTCGTTGGCACCGTTGATACAGCGAAGAATGATTGAGAAAGATTCAGTGATCGTAGATGCAAAATCTGGATTATCTGGAGCAGGAAAAAAATTATCTTCTTCGACACATTTTGTCACTAGCAATGAAAATATGACGCTTTACAAGATGAATAGTCATCAACACATCCCTGAAATTATGCAACAATTGCAAAAATGGGACGAGGAAATTTCTGCAATCCAATTTTCAACATCTTTAATTCCTGTAACTCGGGGGATTTTCATTACTACCTATGCTAAAAGCAACGAACATTTGACACAATCACAGTTATGGCAAACTTATCAAAATTTTTATCAAGAAAAACCATTTGTCCGAGTTCAAAAACAGGGAATATATCCTGATTTACGCCAAGTCATTGGTTCGAACTTTTGTGATATTGGGGTGGCCTACAATGAAGTGACCAAAATCATTACAGTAGTTACTGTCTTGGATAATTTAGTCAAAGGGGCCGCTGGTCAGGCTGTGCAAAATCTAAATCATTTTGCTGGCTGGCCAGAAGAAACCGGCTTAGACCTTGTACCGATTTATCCATAAAAATTGGAGTGTGAAAAATATGCAGATTATTGATGGAACAATTGCTAGTCCTAAAGGGTTTCAAGCCACGGGATTGCATGCAGGATTAAAAAAAATAAAAAAAGACTTAGGTGTAATTTACTCAGAAGTCCCCGCTAACGCAGCGGCAGTTTATACGACCAATCAAGTAAAGGCTGCCCCAATCTTCGTTACAAAAACGGCACTAAAAAATCAGTCACTGCAAGCGATAGTGGTCAATTCAGGAGTGGCCAATGCTTGTACGGGAAAAATTGGCATGGAAAATGCCAAAAAAATGCAAGCACTGGCTGCTGCACATTTAGCAGTTGATCAAGAAAATGTTGCGATTGCATCAACTGGTGTAATTGGAAAACAGCTGCCAATGTCAGTCATTGAAACAGGCATCAATGAACTTGATCTACAAAAAGCTGAACCCTCTGCTTTTCATGAAGCAATCTTGACGACAGATACCAATACGAAAGAAATCGTCGTCACTGAAAAAATCAATGGACAGCTGGTGACAATGGCAGGAGTGGCTAAAGGTTCTGGGATGATTCATCCTAATATGGCAACGATGCTAGCTTTCATTACGACAGATGCTTGTATTTCTGCCCAACTACTGCAAACTCTTTTAGCTCAAAAAACAGAAACGACATTCAATCAAATCACAGTTGATGGAGATACTTCTACCAATGACATGGTATTGGTACTAGCGAACGGATTAGCAAAAAATCCTGTGATTGAAGAAAATTCGGCCGCATACGAAAAGTTTGTCGCCATGTTTCAATTAGTGAGTGAGACATTAGCTAAGATGATCGCAAAAGATGGGGAAGGCGCGACAAAATTGATTGAAGCCCAAGTCACTGGAGCTCGTGATGCACTGGAAGCTCGTTTAGTAGCTAAAAAAATCGTTGGTTCTAGTTTAGTGAAAACGGCGATATTTGGTGAAGATCCTAATTGGGGGCGGATTATTTGTGCAGTTGGTTACGCAGGATCGCAGACTGATCCTGAAAAAATCGATATGTGGATTGGCAATCAACAATTGTTAAAACGGAGCCAGCCACAATTATTCAATAAAAAAATCATGAAAGAGACGCTGGAAAAAGAAACGATCATTATCAAAGTAGAATTAAATATTGGCACAGAAAGCGGGAAAGCGTGGGGATGTGATCTGACTTATAAATATATTGAAGTAAATGCGTTATACCACACATAAAGCTATTCTAATCACTAAAATAGCGTTTTATCCAAAAGTCATCAGAAATAGGAGTGAGTGATCATGGGGCGAATTGTTGTAAAGATCGGCGGCGTAGCTAGCGATAATCTGACCAAAAAATTTTTCGAACAAATCAAGCATTGGCGTTCACAGGGACAAGAAATTATTATCATCCATGGAGGAGGGTATTATATTACTGAAATGATGGAGCGTTTGAACATCCCGGTAGCGATACAAGATGGCCTGCGAATTACCACGCCACAAGCTTTAAAAGTTACACAAATGGTCTTGCTCGGTCAAGTTCAGCCAGCAATCACGACACTATTTAAACAGCATGACTTTGCGGCGATTGGACTTAATGCTTCTTGCGATAACTTGATTCAAGGAAAAGTTCTTGATGAAGAAAAATTTGGGCTTGTCGGTAAGATTACTGCTATCAATACAGGACCGATTGAAAATATGTTGTATAAAAACTATATTCCGATTATCGCTCCTTTAGGAATGACTGTAACTGGTCAGTGGCTGAATATCAATGCAGATGTCGCCGCATGTAAAATCGCTGAAACAATTGGTGCTGACGCCTTATACTTATTAACGGATGTTCCTGGAGTAAAAAAAGCAGGCGCATGGTTAAAAGAACTTTCAAGTGTTGAAGTTGAAAAGTTAATATCTGAAAAAGTAATCACAGGTGGTATGATTCCTAAACTAACTAGTGCGATTCAAGCGTTGAACAACGGTGTCTCGGAGATTCATATCACTGATGGAATTGAGCGTCCAGGGACGGTTATAAAAAAAGAGGAGACTTTTGTATGAGTTATTTATTTCCAAACTATACACGAGATAGCATTGATCTAGTCGATGGAGATGGCTGTTACGTTTATGATCAAGATCAGAGACGGTATTTAGATTTTACTAGTGGAATCGGTGTAACTAATTTAGGACATAAACATCCTAAAGTGTTGCAAGCATTGACTGATCAAACAACTAAGATTTGGCATAGT
Organism: Enterococcus dongliensis; assembly: GCF_031927985.1. Taxonomy (NCBI): domain Bacteria; kingdom Bacillati; phylum Bacillota; class Bacilli; order Lactobacillales; family Enterococcaceae; genus Enterococcus; species Enterococcus dongliensis. Next base: position 102,097 of record NZ_JARPZC010000004.1, on the reverse strand, counting down.
TCCAATTTATATACCAATCATTTACAAGAACAAGTTGCACAAAAGTTGACGATGGGAAAAGACTATCTAACTTTCTTTTGTAATAGTGGCACAGAGGCAAATGAAGCAGCCATTAAATTAGCAAGAAAAGCGACAGGTCGTACCAAGATTTTAAGCTTTACCCAATCTTTTCATGGTCGAACTTATGGCGCGTTAAGTGCTACTGGTCAGCCAGCACTGCAAGCAGGGTTTTATCCGATCGTGGCAGGCTTTGACTATCTTCCTTACAATCAATTAAATCCTTTGAAAGAAAAATTAACAGATGATGTCGCAGCTGTGATTTTAGAGGTGATCCAAGGAGAAGGCGGGATTATTCCAGCCGAAAAACAATGGTTACAAACTGTCGCACGATTATGTCATGAAAACAATAGCCTGCTGATCGTCGATGAAATCCAAAGTGGGATGGGAAGAACAGGAAGCTTTTTCGCTTTTGAAGCATATGAAATCAAACCAGATATTATTACACTTGCCAAAGCTTTAGCAAATGGGATTCCAGCTGGAGCGATGTTAGGAAAAGTTGAATTAGCTGAAGCTTTTGGACCGGGAGCACACGGAACGACATTTGGCGGAAATAATTTGGCGATGCAAGTTGCCAAAACTGTCGTCACTGAAATCAATCAACCAGCTTTTCTTTCAGCAGTAGCTGCAAAGGGAAACGATTTAAAAGAGGGGTTAACACAACTGATCGACCAAACCGCTAAAGTAACCGCGGTACGAGGAAGTGGGTTGATGATCGGTGTTGAACTTGATTCACCTGAGACCTTGCAAAAAGTGATCGTTGAATTGAAACAGCAGCAATTACTGGCACTTAAAGCAGGACAAATTGTTTTACGTTTATTACCGCCTTTAACAATCAGTCAAGCAGAACTTATGCAAGGCTTAAAAATCATTCAACAAGTTCTCTTAAATTGAGGTTGTGCCAAAATTGGTGCAACTTTTTTTGTGGGTAGACGTTCTCATCAGCTTTTTAATGTCTCAGGCTTTCCTTAGCACTTTTTTTCACTTATACTGAAGGTATCAATTTGAAGGATGCTGGCGTTTATTCTAGTTTATTATTACAAGTAGAGAAAATCCGAAAATGAATGTAGTGAAAATATGTTTTTATTATTAAAACATTCGCCGTTTTTTGAAAAATCAATCGCAAGCAGGACAATTTTTTATTAGATAATAAGATGTCACTAAGTAACTATAAAGGAGCAAGCTAGTGGGAGAACGGGCAGATATTTTTTTAAGTACATTTAATCGAATCGAAAAAGAGTTGAAACGACAGTTAGGCAATCCAGAAAATATGAGTTTTAGTGAATCCGTGCGCCGACTGTCAAGACGCCGAGACAATTTGATTGGCGGAAACGAAAACGACTTATTGCAATTAGCACAGTTGCGCAATGCGATTGTCCATGATCAAGTAGCAGATGATTTTGTAATCGCAGAACCTAATGAATGGGCGGTTGAACGGATCAGAAAAATCGAAGAAAACTTGCTGAGACCGGAAAAAGTATTGCCGCGTTTTGGAAAAAAAGTGACTGGATTTGAACGAGATCTGCCAGTAGTGGAGATCATGAAGATTATTACAGAGAAGCATTTTTCACAGTTTCCAGTCTACCATTCAGGGAAGTTTATGGGGTTGATTACGTTACGTACGATTGGGTTTTATTTTGCTCAAGTCAGTTTGACTGGAACAATCAATCTTAAGGGTCTGGTAGCAGAAGATCTGCTGCTGACAAATAGCAAGCGAGTGAACTTTAAATTTGTTTCAGCGAACACAAAAGTTTCAGAAGCAAAAAAAATGTTCCAAACAGAAGGAACCTTAGAAGCAATCCTGATTACTAAAGATGGGAATTCTAACGGAAATTTGTTAGGGATTATTCGACCTCGAGATATCTACGGTCAAGAAAAGGAGCAGTAAGGATTGTTAATCATTTATTTATTAGTAAGTGCAGGGATCATTGGTTTAGATCAATGGTTTAAATGGTGGATCGTCAATGAATATAATTTTGGCGATAGTCAGACAATCGTTCCCAACGTATTGTCGCTGACTCATATTCGCAATACGGGGGGCGCTTTTAGTTTATTTGAAGGTCAACGGATCTTTTTTATCGTGATCACCGTTGTGGCAGTTGCCGCAGTAATTTTTTATTTAGTCAAACATTTGCATGAAAGCAAGTGGCTGACGATCGGATTGAGTTTTTTCTTAGCCGGTGCACTAGGTAATTTCATTGATCGTTTTCGTTTAGGCTATGTAGTGGATATGTTCCGATTGGATTTTATTAATTTTCCGATTTTTAATATTGCCGATATGGCCTTAGTTGCTGGAGTGATCATGATATTTATTTATATTTTATTAGATGAGAGAGATAAAAAAAATGGATAACCAGATTGAAGTAATTATAAAAGATGAAACAGGTAGGATTGATAAAGTTTTAAATGATCGTTTGGCGGAGTATTCTCGTTCTCAACTTCAACAATGGATCAAAGATGGGCATGTTTCTATCGATGGGAAACCAATTAAAGCCAATTATAAAGTCCATAACGGAGAAAAAATCATCATTACGATTCCTGAACCAGAAGTGTTAGACTTAGTTCCAGAAAATCTTGACTTAACAATCGTCTATGAAGATGAAGATGTGGTAGTAGTCAACAAACCTCAAGGGATGGTCGTACATCCATCAGCAGGGCATCCTAATGGGACGTTGGTCAACGGCTTATTGTATCAAATCAAAAATCTATCAACGATTAATGACGTCGTGCGTCCGGGCATCGTGCATCGAATCGATAAAGACACATCAGGCTTATTAATGGTAGCTAAAAATGATCATGCCCACGAAGTACTGGCTAAACAGTTAAAAGATAAGACCTCTTTACGCAAGTACATCGCCTTAGTTCATGGAGAGATTCCTCATGAAAAAGGTCGAATCGAAGCGCCAATCGGGCGTTCAAAAGTCAATCGCAAGATGCAAGCTGTTACTGAAGAAGGTAAATCAGCAGTGACGCATTTTGAAGTCTTACAACGTTTTGAAGGGTACACATTGATCGAACTGCAACTAGAAACAGGACGTACGCATCAAATCAGAGTTCATATGCAATACATTGGCTATCCGGTAGCTGGCGACCCGTTATATGGACCGAAAAAGACATTAAAGGGCAATGGCCAATTTCTCCATGCTAAATTATTAGGTTTTGAACATCCTACAACAGGTGAAATGATGGTCTTTGAAGCACCGCTGCCTGAGATTTTCAAGAAAACTTTAAAACAGTTGAAAGAAAAAGATTGATTTCTTCATCAAGGAATAGTATAGTGTTCGTAGCAAGAATAACTGAATAAGATCCTTTAAGAGTAGTCCCGTGAGGCTAAGAAGGAAGTCGATAGTGATTTAGACTAGGTGCGCCTAGAAGAACACTATCATTTTGACGAAGTTGATAACATTCCTCCTACCTAACTACGGGTAGGAGTTTTTTTATTGCAAAAATTAAGGAGGAATCAGGATGTATAAAAAAGAAGTTGTAGATGAGGTAACTATGAAGCGAGCGTTGACTCGAATTACTTACGAGATCATCGAGCGAAATAAAGGTGTACAAGATATCGTATTGATTGGAATTAAAACAAGAGGAATCTTTATCGCCCAACGAATCGCAGAACGGCTAAAACAATTGGAACATAAAGATGTCCCAGTAGGAGAATTAGACATCACCTTATATCGTGATGATGTAAAAATTCAAGAAGCAGAACCAGAGATTCATTCTTCTGATATCCCGTTTTCAATCGAAGGCAAAGAAGTGATTTTAGTTGACGACGTCTTGTTCACCGGCAGAACGATTCGAGCAGCTTTGGATGCTGTGATCGATTTAGGCCGTCCAAATCGTATTTCACTGGCAGTTTTAGTCGACCGCGGTCATCGGGAATTACCGATTCGTGCAGACTATGTTGGAAAGAACATCCCAACGGCATTGACCGAAGAAATCGTCGTAGAAATGGAAGAAAGCGATGGACAAGATCGCATCCTAATTCAAAAAGAGAACTAAATAATGAACGTGTAGTAACTAGAAAGAGGGAGCTTCATGCAAAAGTTTCACAATGATGATGTTGTTTTAGATATTCATGACCGCCCGAGTGCTGGTCATTGGGTCGGATTAAGTATCCAGCATTTGTTCACGATGTTTGGTGCGACTGTTTTAGTCCCCATCTTAGTCGGTATCAATCCTAGTATCGCACTTGTAAGTTCGGGTTTAGGAACGCTAGTTTACTTGACTGTAACAAAAGGAAAAATCCCTGCTTACTTAGGGAGCAGCTTCGCTTTTATCGCAGCGATGAAATTATTGATGAAAACTGACGGTTATCCAGCGATTGCTCAAGGAGCATTAACTTGTGGTCTGGTCTACTTGATTGTCTCTTTTATCATCCGAAAAATTGGATCTAGCTGGTTGGATAAAATTTTACCGCCAATCGTTGTCGGACCAGTCGTAATGGTCATCGGTTTAGGTTTAGCCAGCAACGCCGCACAAAATGCGATGTATCATGATGGTGTGTACAGTTTCAAATATGTATTAGTCGCTTTGATCACATTAGCATTGACTATTTTCTTTAACATGTTTTTCACTGGTTTTTTAGGATTGATTCCAATCTTGTTAGGTATCATCGGCGGGTACATCACAGCGATGATCTTTGGAATCATTGATTATCAACCGATTATCGAAGCTAAGTGGTTAGCCATGCCAGCTTTCAATGTTCCTTTTGTCAGCTATCAACCAAAATTGTACATTAACGCAATAACAACAATGGCGCCAATCGCTTTTGTCACAATGACAGAACATATCGGCCACTTGATGGTATTAAATAAATTGACCAAACGAAATTTCTTTGATGATCCTGGTTTGGATCGGACATTGATGGGGGATGGATTAGCACAAATCGTCGCAGGATTTGTTGGCGGACCACCAGTAACGAGTTATGGTGAAAATATCGGCGTTCTCGCTATCACACGTGTTCACAGTGTGTATGTCATCGGTGGAGCAGCGATGTTTGCAGTACTTTTAGGTTTTGTCGGGAAACTTAGCGCATTGATCCTAAGTATCCCAGGGCCGGTCATCTCTGGTATCAGCTTTATCTTGTTCGGTGTTATCGCAGCAAGTGGATTAAAAATCTTGATTGAAAACAAGATTGATTTTGATCGTAAGAAAAATTTGTTGATTGCTTCAACTATTTTAGTCATCGGCATCGGAGGTCTAGTTTTTGAAGCAGGCACGTTCACTTTATCTGCAATGGCTTTAGCGACAGTTTTAGGAATTATTTTGAATCTGATTTTGCCAGAACAAGCACGTAGCGAGAAATGATTACAAGCATGCTAGGTAGAAAGATTCATGTATGAGGAGGAGATTTCATGATCATCCAGTCTGAGGAAATCAGTCTGAAACATTTACTGACAATCGAGGCTTTGACCGATCAAGAGGTGATGGGGTTGATTCGTCGGGCACAGCAATTCAAACAAGATGCACGTTGGACACCGCACAAAGATCAAACCTTTGTTGCGAATCTTTTCTTTGAAAACAGCACCCGAACGCATAAAAGTTTTGAGGTTGCAGAAAAGAAACTCGGATTAGATGTGATTGATTTCGATGCCAAGACCAGCTCTGTTCAAAAAGGTGAGACGTTATACGATACCGTTTTGACCATGTCAGCATTAGGAGCAGATGTAGCTGTGATTCGCCATGGAAATGAGAATTATTATGATGAGCTGATCCAAAGTAAAACGATTCAATGTTCTATTGTAAATGGTGGGGACGGCAGTGGTCAGCATCCTTCTCAATGTTTATTGGACCTCATGACAATCTATCAAGAATTTGATCATTTTCAACGCTTAAAGGTTGCAATCGTTGGCGATATCACTCACTCGCGAGTCGCCAAATCAAATATGCAAATGTTAAAACGACTTGGAGCAGAAGTTTACTTTTCCGGTCCGGAAGAATGGTACGACACAAGTTTTGATGTTTACGGAACTTATCGACCATTGGATGAATTAGTATCACAAGTGGATGTCATGATGCTTTTAAGAGTCCAACATGAACGACATGACGGTCAAGAAAGTTTTTCAAAAGAAGACTACCATAAAAGATATGGCTTAACACTTGAACGAGGCCGACAACTAAAAGATCGAGCGATCATCATGCATCCGGCACCCGTTAATCGCGATGTTGAAATTGCTGATAGTTTAGTTGAAAGTTTACAGTCTCGCATCGTTTCACAAATGACAAATGGCGTCTATATTCGGATGGCTATTTTAGAAGCAGTACTCAGAGGAAAAGCGTAAAGGGGCAGATAAAATGAAAACATTGATTAAAAATGGAAAAATCGTGACAAAAGGTAATCAAACAACTACGTGCGATCTTTGGATAGAAGACGGCATTATCGCTGGGATTGGAAAGGATTTTTCAGACATAGCATTTGATCAGGAATATCAAGCGAATAATCAGTTGATCACACCAGGCTTAGTCGATGTTCATGTTCATTTACGAGAACCGGGTTTTACTTATAAAGAAACAATCAAAGATGGTTCGAAAGCTGCTGCTCATGGCGGATACACGACAGTCTGTGCAATGCCAAATTTGGATCCAGTCCCTGACACAGTAGAAAAATTCAATGAGGTAAAAGCCTTGATTGCAAATAATGCAGTGGTCAAAGTCCATCAATATGCACCAATTACTGAATCACTTCGCAGTGAGGTCTTAACTGATCAAAAAGGCTTAAAGGACGCTGGAGCATTTGCTTTTACTAATGATGGTGTAGGAGTCCAAACTGCTGGCACGATGTACTTAGCAATGAAAGAAGCCGCAAAAAATAAAATGGCCTTAGTCGCTCATACTGAAGATGAATCATTATTATTCGGCGGCGTCATGCATAAAGGAACTGTTAGTGAAAAATTAAATCTTCCAGGAATTTTAAGTGCTACAGAATCTTCCCAGATTGCAAGAGATTTGATATTAGCTGAAGAAACAGGTGTTCATTATCATGTCTGTCATGTATCTACTAAAGAAAGTGTTCGAATCATTCGTGAGGCAAAAGCCGCTGGGGTTCACGTAACAGCTGAAGTTTCTCCTCATCATTTAATCTTGGTTGATGAAAATATTCCAGAAGACCACGGTTACTGGAAAATGAATCCTCCGTTGAGAGGATCTGAAGATCAGGCAGCATTAATCGAAGGACTGCTTGATGGGACGATTGACTGTATCGCAACAGATCATGCTCCTCATGGATTTGAAGAAAAAAATCAAAGCTTTTTGAAAGCACCCTTCGGTATAGTCGGCAGCGAGACAGCTTTCCAATTGATTTACACACACTTTGTTGAAACAGGACGCTTTACTTTAGAACAAGTGATCGATTGGATGGCAGTCAAACCGGCAGAGATCTTTGGTCTAACTGTAGGTACTTTAACGATCGGTCAACCAGCAGATCTTGCGGTATTTGATCTAGATCATGAAGAAAAAATTGATGATAAAAAATTTGCATCACTAGGAGTGAACACACCATTTACTGGCTGGCCGGTTAAAGGTGCAACACTGATGACCTTTGTGGATGGTCAGTTGGTATACAACAAGGAGGACTAGACGTTGAAAAGACTTTTAATTTTAGAAGACGGCACAGTATTTGAAGGCGAAGGATTTGGAGGTGAAGCAACGGTAGCTGGTGAGGTCGTTTTTACTACCAGTATGACAGGGTACCAAGAAACCATCACTGACCAAAGTTTCAACGGACAGATCATCACCTTCACCTATCCGATGGTAGGAAATTATGGTGTGAACCGTGATGATTATGAATCAATCGCGCCAACATGTAAAGGTGTAATCGTTAAAGAACATGCGCGTCTAGCCAGTAACTGGCGTAATCAAATGACGCTAGATGAATTTTTGAAACGAAAAGGAATTCCAGGAATCGCTGGAATTGATACACGAGCACTTACGAAAAAATTACGCAGCGTAGGGACGATGAAAGGCAGCATCGTTGATCCTGCTGATCAGTTGGAACATTCTTTTGACCAGTTGAAAGCAACGGTTTTACCGACCAATCAAGTTGCTCAAGTTTCTACGGTGACGCCTTATCCAAGTCCAGGTGTAGGTCGAAATGTAGTAGTGATCGACTTTGGTTTGAAACACAGTATTTTACGGGAATTATCCCGCCGAGAATGTAATCTGACGGTAATGCCGTATAATACGGATGCTCAAATGATTCTTGATCTTTGCCCCGATGGCGTTATGCTGACTAATGGACCGGGAGATCCGAAAGATGTTCCAGAAGCAATTGAAATGATCAAACAAATCCAAGGGAAAGTACCGATTTTTGGAATCTGTCTTGGCCATCAGTTATTCGCATTAGCTAATGGTGCAGATACTTACAAAATGAAATTTGGCCATCGGGGATTAAATCATCCTGTTCGTGAGATTGCCACAGGGCGAATTGATTTTACTTCTCAAAATCACGGCTATGCTGTTGATGAAAAAACGATTGATTCTGAAAATTTGATGATCACACATGTAGAAGTCAATGATGGCACAGTTGAAGGTATTCGTCATCGAAATTATCCTGCATTTAGTGTGCAATATCACCCAGATGCTGCACCAGGGCCACATGATGGGGTTCATTTATTTGATGAATTTATGGAAATGATGGATGCATGGAAGGAGCAAGCATAAATGCCAAAACGTACAGATATAAAAAAAATTCTCGTTATCGGTTCAGGACCGATCGTGATTGGACAAGCTGCAGAATTTGATTATGCCGGCACTCAAGCTTGCTTAGCATTGAAAGAAGAAGGGTACGAAGTCGTTCTAGTCAATTCAAATCCAGCAACGATCATGACCGATCAAGAAATCGCAGATACTGTCTACATTGAACCAATTACTTTAGAGTTTGTTTCCCGTATTTTACGCAAAGAATTGCCAGATGCAATCTTACCGACACTTGGTGGACAAACGGGTTTAAATATGGCAATCGAACTAGCTGACTCAGGAATTTTAGATGAATTAAAAATCGAATTGCTCGGGACAAAATTATCAGCCATTGATCAAGCTGAAGATCGTGACTTATTCAAACAATTAATGGAAGAATTGGATCAGCCGATTCCTCAGTCTGAGATCGTCAATACTGTGGAAGAAGCAGTCGCTTTTGCCAATACAATCGGGTATCCAATCATTGTTCGCCCAGCGTTTACACTCGGTGGAACCGGCGGCGGGATGTGCGACAATGAAGAAGAGCTTCGAACCGTCGCAGAAAACGGCCTGAAACTTTCCCCAGCAACCCAATGTCTAATTGAAAAATCAATCGCAGGTTTTAAAGAAATCGAATATGAAGTGATGCGTGATTCGGCAGATAATGCCATTGTCGTATGTAATATGGAAAATTTTGATCCAGTCGGCATTCATACAGGAGATTCGATTGTTTTTGCTCCAAGTCAAACTTTATCGGATTATGAATACCAAATGTTACGAGATGCTTCTCTGTCAATCATTCGAGCGTTGAAAATCGAGGGCGGATGCAATGTTCAGTTGGCACTTGATCCGCATAGTTTCAATTACTATGTCATTGAAGTCAATCCAAGGGTCTCTCGCTCATCTGCTTTAGCAAGTAAAGCGACAGGTTATCCAATTGCTAAACTAGCAGCAAAAATCGCAGTAGGACTTACCTTAGATGAAATGAAAAATCCAGTCACAGAAACAACTTACGCTGAATTTGAACCAGCGTTAGATTATGTCGTAGCGAAAATTCCTCGTTGGCCCTTTGATAAATTTGAGAATGGTGAACGGATATTAGGGACACAGATGAAAGCAACAGGCGAAGTTATGGCGATCGGTCGAAATATCGAAGAGTCATTGCTAAAAGCGGTTCGTTCATTAGAAATCGGGACGTATCATGCGGAATTACCAGAATTACACGAAGTCACTGATGATGAATTAACTGAAAAGATGGTCAAAGCACAAGATGATCGGTTGTTTTATCTGACAGAAGCGATTCGTCGCGGATATTCGATCCAAGAAATCAATAAATTGACAAAAGTTGATTTGTTTTTCTTAGATAAATTACTTCATATCGTCGAATTAGAAGTGAGCTTATCACAAAACAAAAAAGATAGTGTTAGCTTAAAACAAGCCAAACAAAATGGATTTGCTGATGTGAAAATCGCCCAACTTTGGGAGATGACCGCAAACGAAGTACGTGAATTTAGAATTGCTGAAAAAATTCTCCCAGTCTATAAAATGGTTGATACTTGTGCGGCAGAATTTGAATCACAGACACCGTATTTTTATAGCACGTATGAATTTGAAAATGAAAGTGTTCGTTCCGATAAAGAATCGGTCTTAGTCTTAGGTTCAGGTCCGATCCGGATTGGACAAGGCGTGGAATTTGATTATGCGACGGTACATTCAGTCAAAGCCATTCAAGCTGCCGGCTATGAAGCAATCATCATGAACAGCAATCCAGAAACAGTTTCTACTGATTTTTCGGTCTCTGATAAATTATACTTTGAACCATTGACCCTAGAAGATGTGATGAATGTAATCGAATTGGAGCAACCAATTGGTGTAATCGTCCAATTCGGTGGCCAGACTGCGATTAATTTAGCAGAACCTTTGGTAAATAATGGAGTCAAAATATTGGGAACAGCTATTGAAGATTTGGATCGAGCAGAAGATCGCGATCAATTCGAACAAGTTTTACAACAATTATCAATCCCGCAACCACCTGGTGATACAGCAACAAGTGCCAAAGAAGCAGTAAAAATCGCTGAAAAAATTGGTTATCCAGTCTTAGTTCGTCCAAGTTATGTGCTAGGAGGACGCGCGATGGAAATCGTTGAAAATCAATCGGATTTAGAAGATTATATGGCAAATGCAGTCAAGGCTTCGCCAGAACATCCTGTTCTAGTTGACCGCTACTTGATTGGTAAAGAATGTGAAGTAGATGCGATTTGCGATGGAGAAACTGTTTTGATACCAGGGATTATGGAACATATTGAACGAGCTGGGGTTCACTCTGGTGATTCAATGGCTGTTTATCCGCCACAAACTTTCTCGGCGGAACTAAAAGCGACGATTGAAGACTATACACGTCGTTTAGCGCTTGGGATGAACTGTATCGGTATGATGAACATCCAATTTGTCATCCATAATAATGAAGTATTCGTTATCGAAGTTAATCCGCGAGCTAGTCGGACAGTTCCATTTTTAAGTAAAATCACAAATATTCCAATGGCTCAAATCGCCACAAAAGCAATTTTAGGCCAAAGTCTAAAAGAATTGGGCTACCAAGATGGACTGTATCCAGAAAGTGAGCTGGTCCACGTCAAAGCACCAGTGTTCAGCTTTACAAAGTTACAAAAAGTTGATACTTATTTAGGACCTGAAATGAAATCAACTGGTGAAGTAATGGGAACAGATCGGAATTTGGCAAAAGCTTTGTACAAGGCTTTTGCTGCGGCAGGACTCCATCTACCAGAATTTGGTGCAGTCTTGTTTACAGTCGCAGATGAGACGAAAGAAGAAGCATTGGATTTAGCTAGACGTTTCAAAGATGTTGGCTATAGTTTGATCGCAACGGCAGGAACTGCTGAATTCTTTGAAAAAAATGGGTTGAGTGCAAAGAAAATTGCTAAAATTTCTGAATCAGACAATCACAATGTCATTGATTTCATCCGTAATGGAGAAGCACAAGTTGTTATCAATACAATGGATAAAAATCGGCAAAATGTTTCAGAGGATGGCTTTATCATCCGGCGTGAAGCGGTAGAACATGGTGTACCATTGTTCACATCTTTAGATACTGCAGATGCTATTTTGCAAGTAATGGAATCACGCGCATTTTCAATTCAAAAAATTTAACTTTACAGAGTGGAGCATGCTTCACTCTGTCGATTTATAGGGAGGCCGTTATGAAGCAAGAAGTGATGACGATTGTTCGTCAAAAAGAGTTAGCACCGAAAATCTATGAATTAGTTTTAACAGGGGAATTAGTTAAAGAAATGTCGATGCCTGGACAGTTCTTACATATTCGAGTGCCAAGAAGCGATTTATTGTTACGTCGCCCAATCAGTATCAATCAATATGATCAAGACGAAAAAACTTGTACGATTATCTACCGCGTTGAAGGAGAAGGGACTAAGTGTTTCTCAGAACTTTCAGCTGGAGATCAATTAGACGTCATGGGACCGTTAGGACATGGCTTTGAAATTGATGAATTACATGCGGGTGATACAGCATTTATCGTTGGAGGTGGGATCGGTGTGCCGCCGCTTTATCAGCTTTCTAAAGATTTAACAGCTAAAGGTGTCAAAGTTGTTCACTTTTTAGGTTTTGGAACTCAAGAGGCAGTTTATTACGCCGATGAGTTTCAAGCATTGGGAACGACCCGCTTTTCAACTGATGATGGGACATTTGGCATTCAAGGGAATGTCGGGAATTTATTATTAGCTGAATCTATTCAACCTGATGCGGTTTTTGCTTGTGGAAATAACGGATTATTAAAAACAGTTGAGCAACTTTATTCTGAAGTTGCAAATGTTCAACTTTCAATTGAATCTCGGATGGCCTGTGGGATGGGGGCGTGTTATGCCTGTGTTTGTCACGTGCCAGGAGACGAAAATAAAAGTGTTAAAGTTTGTGAAGACGGTCCCGTTTTCCAAGCAGGGGAGGTCATCTTTTAATGAGTATCGCAGTGAAATTACCAGGATTAGACTTGAAAAATCCGATTATGCCAGCTAGTGGTTGTTTTGGTTTTGGAAAAGAATATGCCGATTATTATGATTTGAACCAATTAGGTGCCATCATGATCAAAGCAACGACGCCAAACGAGCGCTTTGGCAATGAAACACCGCGTGTAGCAGAAACGCCTAGTGGTATGTTAAATGCAATAGGCTTACAAAATCCTGGCATGGAAGTGGTATTAAGAGATATTTTACCAAGTTTGGAAAAATACCAAGAACTACCGATCATCGCCAACGTTGCCGGTGCTTGTGAAGAGGATTATGTAGAAGTTTGCGAAAAAATCGGGGACGCACCTAATGTAAAAGCAATCGAATTAAATATTTCTTGCCCTAATGTAAAACATGGTGGGATTGCTTTTGGAACAGACCCAGAGGTTGCTTATCGGTTGACAAAAGCAGTCAAAGAAGTTGCAAATGTTCCAGTCTATGTCAAACTGAGCCCAAACGTAACAGATATTGTTCCTATCGCAAAAGCAATTGAAAAAGGTGGAGCAGATGGCTTTACAATGATCAATACGTTGTTAGGTATGCGAATTGATTTGAAGACGCGTCAACCAATCCTTGCTAATCGTACCGGCGGATTATCTGGTCCAGCTATTAAACCTGTAGCAATTCGTTTGATCAATCAAGTTGCAGCAATTAGTGAACTACCGATTATTGGTATGGGGGGCGTACAGACAGTAGATGATGTCTTAGAAATGTTTATGGCTGGTGCTAGCGCAGTAGCTGTCGGAACTGCCAATTTCACTGATCCATACATCTGTCCAAAATTAATCGATGAACTGCCGATTCGTATGGCGGAACTAGGAATCGAATCCTTAGAGCAGTTACGACAAGAAGTCAGAGGTGCTTTTTAATGGAAAAACGACCGATTATCGCTTTTGATTTTGCTTCAAAACAAGCGATTGAAAAATTTTTGACCTATTTTCCAAATGAAGAAAAATTATTCGTCAAAATCGGAATGGAACTTTTTTATCAAGAAGGCCCTGCAATCGTGACTTTTTTGCGAGAGCAAGGACACGATATTTTTCTGGATTTAAAACTTCATGATATTCCTAACACCGTTCAAAAAGCAATGCGTGGTATCGCGAAATTGGGAGTCAAGATCACAAATGTGCATGCGGCTGGCGGAATAGAAATGATGCAGGCTGCAAAGCTCGGATTGATTGAAGGAACTGAGGATAAACAAGCAATCCCTGAATTAATTGCGGTGACTCAATTAACTTCTACTAGCGAAAAACAAATGCATGAAGATCAATTGATCACTGTCAGTTTAAAAGAAAGTGTCTTGCATTATGCAAAGATCACAGAAAAAGCTGGATTAGACGGTGTTGTTTGTTCTGCTCACGAAGTAGAACAAATCCATCAAACGACCAATAATGCATTCATCTGTTTAACACCAGGTATTCGTCCGCAAGGTGCTAGTATCGGTGATCAAAAACGGGTGATGACACCTGCTAAAGCTCGTGAGATTGGTTCGAATTATATCGTGATCGGCCGACCAATCACACAAGCTGAAGATCCTTATCAAAGTTATTTGCAAATAAAAAAAGAATGGAACGGTGACGAATAAATGATCGCAGAACAAATCGCTAAAGACTTATTATCAATCGAAGCAGTCGCTTTAAGCCCAGATGAACCTTTTACTTGGGCCAGTGGGTTAAAATCGCCCATTTATTGCGATAATCGTGTGACGATGAGCTACCCGAAGGTTCGCCGCGCAATCGCCAAAGGATTAGCGGAAAAAATCAAAGAGACTTTTCCAGAAGTTGAAGTAATCGCTGGAACTGCGACGGCTGGGATTCCGCATGCTGCTTGGGTGGCAGAGATTTTAGATTTACCGATGGTTTATATTCGCAGCAAAGCCAAAGATCATGGTCGTGGCAATCAAATTGAAGGCCGCATTACAAAAGGACAAAAGATGGTCATTATCGAAGATTTAATCTCTACAGGCGGCAGTGTGTTAGAAGCTGCTGCGGCTGCTAACAGAGAAGGTGCTGATGTATTAGGCGTAGCCGCAATTTTCACCTACGAACTTCCCCAAGGAAAACATAATTTTAAAGCAGCTGATTTACCGCTAGTTACACTGACAAATTATTCTACTTTAATTGAAAGTGCGCTACAAGAAAACTATGTTACACAGGAACAACTCACCTTGTTAAAGAAATGGCGTCAAGATCCTGAAAATTGGTTGAATTAAACAAGTTTTTCACCAATCTATTTCTATCAGAAAAACGGAACAGCCTAAGCTGTTCCGTTTTTGCGTAATCGTTCAATAGATTCTTCTTCTGGTGTTACGAATAGGGTCTTCTGATTCTCATAAATAACAAATCCTGGCTTAGCACCATTTGGTTTATGAACGTGTTTAACGGCGACATAATCCACAGGTACTTGTGCTGATTGACGAAACTTAGAGAAATAGGCAGCTAGTTCAGCAGCCTCTGTTAAGGTTTCTTCACTAGGCTGATCATTTTTTATGATTACATGAGAACCAGGAATATTTTTTGCATGTAACCAAATATCTGTTTTACGAGCTTGTTTTAAGGTTAGTTGATCATTTTGGAGATTGTTCTTTCCAACTAAGATCTCAGTCCCGTCACTTGCAATAAAATGTTCTGGTTTGGAAGCAGCTTGTCTTCGATTTTTTTTACTGCGTTTTTGCTTTAAGTAACCACTAGCGACAAGTTCTTCTTTGATGACTTCGATATCCATTGGACCGGCAATTTCTAATTGCGCTAAGATTGATTCAAGATAGGCAATCTCATCTTTTGCTTCAGCAATTTGATCATAGATTAATTTGACCGCATTTTTTAGCTTTTGATATTTTTGAAAATATTTCTGTGCGTTTTGATTGGGAGTCAATGCAGGATTCAATTTGATTGTAATCGGCGCATTGTCTTCATAATAATTTTGCAATTCAACCGTTTTGGCACCACGCGGCACTTGTGCCATGAAAGTCGTCAATAACTCACCATCACGACGAAATTCTTCCGCATTTTCAGAATCACGTAAAGTTTTTTCCCGTTTTTCAAGTTTTGTTTGGTTGCGCTTGATCTCATTATCGACCTTTCGAATTAGGTCATTGCCTAACTGTTTGACCCGATCTTTCTCGGCTTTTTCTCCATAAAATGCATCCAGCAAGGCACTCAGATTCGGATAAGCCGTTGATTGTTCAAAGGTTTTAAAAATAAGCGGTGCGAAGAATTCTTTTTTATTTTTCAAACCAAGAGTAGGAGTAAGGTTTTTCTGAATATCTTGCCAAAAATTAGTCCAAACAGTCATTTTTTCATTGGGACTTTCTAATAGACGAAAAGCCAATTCAGCAGCTGTATCTCGTCCCAACCCTTGAAAATGCTGCTGCAAATACTTGCCATCTAGCGTTTCAGCAGTGGAAAGGATTTTGAAGACATATTCTTTTTCAGCATGAAAAGGATTTAATTGCGCTTGTTTTGGCGGTTCAATATATTGACTGCCGGGCAAGATGGAACGGTACGTATTTTGAGAATGGCCGATATGCTTGATCGCGTCTAAAATTTTTCCTGTCTGTTTATTTAGTAAGACGATTGTTGAGTGACGCCCCATCAATTCTACGATTAAAACGATGTTTTGCAAGTCTCCCAGTTCATCGCGTTTGCTGAAAGTAAAATGAACAACTCGGTCATTTTCGATTTGTTGAATATCTTCTAAAATCGCACCATCTAAATGTTTTCGCAGCATCATGACAAAATTAGGCGGATTATCAGGATTTGTATAGGCAATCTCAGTTAGTTGGATACGAGCATAACTAGGATGAGCTGAAAGCAGCAGCCGCTGGTTTTTTCCTTTGGCACGGATTACTAATACTACTTCATTTTCGTAAGGCTGATGAATCTTAGCTATTCTTCCGGTAACAAGTTGACTGTGTAATTCTTGTACCATTGCATGGGTAAAAACTCCATCAAAGGACATTTTTTATCCCTCATTTCTATTCATAATACATTCATTATAAACAAAAAAGTGTCAATGACCAACTAACTCATCAAGAAGTTGGCTATTCTCTAGTTGTGTAGAGACTCAGAATACCGATGAAGCTCATCAAGCAGTTGTAAAAGTAGTTGCTCTGCTTCGTCTGGTAAGCGGTCATAACCTGCTTGATAAGTTTTACGCGTCTGGACAAAAGCCAATCTAGTTTCTAAACGTGTCAATAAATGACTCAAGTAAGTACGGTTATTGAAATCAGGCACATGATTTTCAACAGGTAGATACTGCAATTTTTTAAGTGGGCCAAAAGGTTGAAATGTTGCTGTTCCTGTAATGACTTTTTCAATGCTATCCAGCGTTTCTTCAGGCGTGATATTGCGTCCTTGAAAATCTCCTGTGTTCAAAAGAAAACAAGCAGTTTGTTGTTGAAACAATTCTTTGAAATCTTGGTAGTCTTCTTGCAGCGGATAACAGCGAAAAGGATTGGCAAAAGGTTCAATGACTAACTGCTCTGCAGTTTGATTGCGGATATTCTCAGCTGTCGAACGTTTTGTTGCAAGGGTCGCTCCAAAAATTGCGGCAAGAGAAGGATCATCTACTTTGATTAATGGCGGCAGACTGTTATCTTTCATAATCCAATAAAGCCCATCGACTTTTTCTGCGATATGATCCACACGATTAGGTGTTGCAAATCGACTTTTAATACTGCGTCCATTGCCGTTACGAATATCTTCTGTAACTAAAACTTTTTTGTTTTGTTCATCTAAGGTAACACCGATATTTTGAGCGGTGACGATATAATTAATCTGTTCACTGGTCATAGGATAATCTTGTGTTTTATCGAAATAAGCAGGTTCTAGTGCAGTAGTGGAACCTTTCTCTTTTGAGATGACAAAAGCATCGTCATGAAGGACGTGGACACTGCCTTTATTTTTAGGTTTCGCCAAAGTAATCGTAGATTTTCCTGAACCCGAAAGACCAAAAGCAGCTAATGTATATTTTTTATCTTCCAGTAAGTATTGTTTCATTCCGCCGTGACAAGCAATAAAACCATTGCGATGAGCCGTCGACCAAGCTAGTGTCAAAGTGGCTTTTTTTAATTCGCCGAAATACCGCAAACCTAAAATCCCGGCACAATTGTGAAGTGGATCAATTACTACAACTCCTTCAGGAAAATCAGGATGTGTCCAATCGGGATCAGCAAAAATAAAAATATCGCCAGTATTGATTTTCACAGATTGCTGATAAAAAAGGTGTTTGGCATCCCCGATTTGAAAGTTTAGTAAATAAGAGTAAAGATTCGGGCTATAATCAGCTGGCAGCATCAAATGTGATTTGATAGTAAACTCTTGATTCAGCCCCACGATAACTTCTCCCGAATAGAATTGTTTTGTTCGGGCTTTAAAGACAGCTTCTCGTAAAAGTTCACTATAAAAAGCAGCATCGATTTCTTGCTGACCGGTGATTCGTCGAGCAGCAGCAGTTCGGCCCACAATCTCACCGTCATTAGTCACTAGTACTTTTGCATCGGTGGGTAGCTGTAATTCATTTGTAAAAGCAACATCCAGATCTGTTGTGATCGTACCTGGACTAGCCTTTGCTAAAGCATAGGCATCTGTTAAATGTCGGATTTTTGAAACATTATTTCCATAAAAAGCCGTTTCAATTACGCTGCGAATACTAGAAAAAAGTGGATTATCCTTGGTTATATTTTTACGTGAAAAGTGTTCAATACTACTCATCTTAAAACCTCCTCAATAAGTTCTCAAATGTATCGTATCATTTAAATAAAGCGCTAACAATAAAATAGGAGCGATCTTGCAAAATGAAGTCCAGCGACCTGGTAGCGCTTTTAAGTGAAAAACAATATAATGAAAAAGAGGAGGGCCGTTTATCGTGAAAAGATATTTAACATTAATAAAAGAAAAAAGTCTGGATCTCTGGGAGAGATTTATTAACATCGTATCAGAGAATGAACGACGCTCTCTGATGATTACAGCAAGCTTAGTACTTGTTGCGCTCATTTTCTCTGTTTCTGTACTCTTTGCACAAAAGACGATTCGTCAGGATCAATTAGATGAATTGGTTTTTCGTTCATTGAAGTCAGATCATTTAATTCCGCTGGATTATCAAACAGTGGATCAAAAAGTAAAGGATACAAAGGCTATTTCAATCATGTTCAGTCAGCCAAGAGGGACATCTTTTGAAAATGTGATGACACTCCTTGATGATCCAGCGCAAGAAAGAATGCTGAATCGCAGGTTTTATTATTATCCCATAGTTTATGATAGTGAAGCTATCGCAAAAAAATATCGGCTTGACCCACGTCAAGTAACGTTCATTTTCTTTCACAATGGTAAAGAAAAAAATCGTTTCGTAGTTGAAGGATTAGACGATTTAAACGAAGCTTTCATCCCTGAACTAAATCGGTTACCGATGTGGAACTTAAAGAAATAAAATGAGAGTTCAAAAAAATAAATGAGTTTTTTTTAATAAAAAGTATTGACAGCTGTTTTCTTTTTCGGTAAACTAACGTCAACATCAAAAACCAAGAAGGAGTGACATTCATGAGACATGCAAACTTATCTGATCAATTGAATAGCTGGCAAAACTGGCGTAGATAAGTTGTATTTATGGATTCACTCATAGATACAACGTTTAGACAACTTCTAAATTTTGTATCTATGCTGGATATTTTTTCATGCTTATTCCCGCATAGAGACTATCTATGCGGTTTTTGTTTTTTTAGACAACTACCGTAGAATTTTTGGGTAGTTGTCTTTTTTATACACAAAAATAAAAAAACTTGGAGGAATAAATTATGAAAAATAAAGGGATTATTGGTTCAATCATCGCATTAGCAGTTGTTTTAATCGGGGTATTCGCTTATCAAATGGGGTCGCGTCAAACCGATGCTGCTACAGATAAAAAGACAGAAGTAAAAACAGTCGGGATTTTACAATTCATCAGCCACCCATCATTAGATCAGATTAAAGACGGTGTGATTGAAGGACTAAAAAAAGAAGGTTACGAAGATGGGAAAAATATCAAAGTTGAATTTTTAAATGGTCAAGGTGATCAAAGCAAATTAAATAGTATGAGTCAGCAATTATTAGAAAAAAAATCAGATGTATTAGTCGGAATCGCAACACCAGCAGCAAAAGCTTTAGCAAATGCAACAAATGATACGCCGATCATCATGGGAGCAATCAGTGACCCTGTCAGCGCCGGCTTAGTTAAGAATTTGAAAAAACCAGCTGGAAACGTCACTGGGGTAAATAATTTGACACCAGTTGATCAACAAATCGATATGGCAAAAGAACTCTTTCCAAAGGCAAAAACAGTTGGAATGATCTATTCATCCTCTGAAGAAAATTCGAAATCACAGATTGAACGAGCAGAAAAGAAAGCAGCTGCAGTAGGCTATACTGTAAAAAAATATGCAATCTCTTCAAGTAATGAAATTGCGACGATTACACAGCAAGCTTGTAAAGAAACAGATTTCTTATATATCCCGCAAGACAACACTATCGCTAGTGCATTCCAAACATTAATCAGTGAATCTGATAAAGCAAAAAAACCAGTCTTTGTTTCTGTTGACAACATGGTCAAAGAAGGTGGGATTGCAACAGTCGGACAAAATCAATTTGATCTAGGAGTTGAGACTGGAAAAATGGCAGCTGCTGTTTTAAGTGGAAAATCAACGCCAGCCGATACACCAGTAAATGTAATCGATTATGGCGACATGATTATCAATGAAGAAAAAGCAAAAGAGTTAGGTATTACGATTCCAGCAAACATCAAAGAAGAAGCCGAAGTAGTTAAAGGAGAATAGACAAATGGTAATCTCAGCAATTGGACAAGGATTTTTATGGGGAATTTTAGGCTTAGGGATTTTTATGACCTATCGAATTTTGAATTTCCCTGATATGACAACAGAAGGATCGTTTCCATTAGGCGGTGCGGTCTGTGTGACGGCTATTACAAATGGGGTGTCACCGATTCTTGCGACTCTTTTAGGGATCTTTGCAGGAATGTGTGCAGGCTTCATTACCGGGATTCTTTATACTAAAGGAAAGATTCCCGTCATCTTAGCAGGGATTCTCGTTATGTCGGGATTAAATTCAGTGATGCTCTTTATTATGCAGACGCCGAACCTTTCTTTATTGAATCAGCCTAAGATTCAGGATTTTTTTACTAAGTTAAAACTACCTGATCATTTTGATATCGTTTTGTTAGGATTAATCGCTATTTTGATTATTATCGCCTTGTTGTTGTTTTTCTTTTTCACTGATTTTGGTCAAGCGTATATTGCAACAGGGGACAATGAAAATATGGCTCGTTCAATTGGTATCAATACCGATCGAATGAAAGTGATCGGTCTAACGTTATCTAATGGAGTGATTGCTTTATCAGGTGCCTTGATTGCACAAAATGATGGGTATGCTGATATTGGTAAAGGAGTCGGTGTAATCGTTATTGGGTTAGCCTCGATCATCATCGGTGAAGTGTTATATGGTGAAGTTACGTTTGTCGAACGCTTAGTTGCGATCGTTTTAGGTAGTATCATTTATCAACTCTTGATCTTAATCATTATCAAAGTTGGTTTGGATACGACATATTTGAAAATCTTCTCCTCAATCATCCTAGCTTTGTGTTTGATGATCCCTCGTTTAAAAGAAGCATTGAACTTGAAGACGGGTTTAGAAAAAAAGAACGATACTACTTCTCGTTAAATGACATGAAAAAAATCTTGGAAATGACTTAAGTTATTAGTAAGGAGTGAGTCAATGAATGCCTTAGAAGTAAAACAGGCTAGTAAGACAATCAGCAATGGAATCAACGATAAACGCAAGATCTTAAACCAAGTAGATCTGACGATTGCCCCTGGAGAATTTGTCACAATTTTAGGCGGGAATGGTGCAGGGAAAAGTACACTTTTTAATAGTATTTCTGGTAATTTACAATTAGATAGCGGAACTGTCTCAGTAATGGGAAAGGATCTAACGAAGCTTTCTGAAGAGCAACGCGCGTCTTCAATCGCTCGTGTCTTTCAAGATCCTAAAATGGGGACTGCTCCTCGTTTAACAGTGGCTGAGAATTTGGGCTTGGCTGAAAAACGCGGACAAAAACGGCGATTGCGTCAACGTCAGCTCAATCAAAAAAAAGAACTGTATCGCGAATTGTGTCGTCTAACTGGCAACGGCTTAGAAAATCATTTAGATACGCCTACTGGATTTCTTTCTGGAGGACAAAGACAGGCGTTGAGTTTGCTGATGGCGACCATTACCCAACCAGATTTATTATTATTGGATGAACATACAGCTGCACTTGATCCTAAGACGGCCAAACAATTGATGAAATTAACGGACCAGCGAATCAAAGAAGAGAATCTGACTTGTTTGATGGTCACCCATAAGATGGAAGATGCCTTGCATTATGGTGATCGTGTGATCGTTATGGAAAAAGGAGAGATCATCAAAGACATCCGTGGTGAAGCGAAGAAACAGTTATCGTTGACCGATCTATTTTTGCTTTTTGAAGAAAGTGAAACAACAGTAAATGAGATGTAAATAAAAAATATTTACAGAAAGATTAAAAAATAGGTTGACTTATTACAGAAACAAAACTATACTAAGTTCAATCTTAAATCACAGTTTGGAGCGATCTTTATGAATAAGAATAAGAGTACGCACACACAACTGAATAATTATTACTTTAGCTATTTTAGATAGGTTTGTATTCATGTTTCATGGATGCAGACGATACCAGTTTGTATCTATGATGGCTAGAGATATTAAGTATGACTTAATGCCACATAGATGAAAATCTATAGTGGCTTTTTCTTTAGGATTTTTTGAGAGGCTAGGCTCATTGTAGATTTTCTACAATGGGCCTTTTTCATATTTAACGTGTTGATTGAAGGTTGACGATTTTTATAAGAAGGAGTGAGGGAAGATGGAAAATGAAATTTCAGGAAAGACACGATTAGCTGGATTGTATGCATTACCAGCAAGACACAGCTTTTCACCGATGATGCATACGACATCATTTAAAGAAACAGGGGTCGATGCAGTCTATCTAAGTTTTGATGTTCCGCCAAAAAGACTTGGCGAAAGTATCCAAGCCGTTCGTGACCTTGAAATGTTGGGAATCAATTTATCAATGCCTCACAAGATGGAAGCTATCAAATATGTCGATGAGTTAAGTCAAGCCGCTCGATTGATTGGAGCAATCAACACAATCGTAAATCATGACGGTAAACTGATTGGACATAATACGGATGGTATCGGCTGTATGGAAAGTTTAAAACAAAACGGGATTGACATCATCGGCAAAAGAATGACGATTCTTGGTGCAGGCGGTGCAGCAACAGCGATTATCACACAAGCTGCGATTGACGGTGTAAAAGCCATTGATGTATTTAACATCAAAGATGAGTTTTATCAAAAAATCAAACCAAAACTTGCTGAGATTGCAGAAGAGACTAATTGTCAAATCCAGTTGCATGATTTAGCGAAGGAACAACAATTATCGAATGCTCTAGCAACCAGCAGTCTATTGATCAATGCCACAAGAATCGGGATGGCACCAAAAACTGATCAAATGCCTTTGTCTGAAGCATTGTTAAGAAAAGACTTGCCAGTTTTTGATGTGATTTATCACCCTGGTGAAACAAAACTATTAACAGCTGCTAAAGCAATCGGCGCAACCGCAGTTAATGGCTTGGATATGTTGCTTTATCAAGGTGCTGCCGCATTTAAATTATGGACAGGAAAAGAAATGCCAGTAGCATTGATTCAACCGTTATTAGAAAAAGAAATTAAAAAATAAAAAAGTGAAGGAAGTTATTATTATGATCTTAATTATAAAAAAAGGAATCCAAGAATCAGAGTTATCACCTATTTTATCAAGAATCAAAGAAGAAGGATTAGGTGTTCAAATTAATCGTGGAAAAGACCGTTTAGTTCTTGGTCTATTGGGCGATCCAAAAATCATCCAAAATGTTCCATTCCAAGCATACAGCGTAGTCGAACGAGCAGTCGCTATTTCAAATACTTACAAATTGACATCCAGAGAATTTCATCCTCAAGATACTGTTGTTGATGTTGAAGGGGTAAAAATCGGTGATGGTAGTTTTGTTACAATGGCTGGTCCTTGTTCTGTCGAAGGGGAAGAACAAATTATGGAGACGGCACGTATGGCTAAAGCCGGCGGCGCAAAAATCTTGCGTGGCGGAGCTTACAAACCACGTACGTCACCATACGCTTTCCAAGGATTAGGTGAAGAAGGTCTGAAAATCATGCGCAAAGCAGCAGATGCACATGGCTTAAAAGTAATTACTGAAGTAATGGATGAAGCGCATATCGATGTTGTTTGTCAATACGCAGATATTATTCAAATTGGTGCACGAAATATGCAAAACTTCCGCTTATTGGAAGCTGTAGGTAAAACAGGCAAACCAATTGGATTAAAACGTGGGATTTCTGGAACAATCCAAGAATGGTTGAATGCTGCTGAATACATCGCAGTACAAGGCAATTCAAACATTATTTTCATCGAACGAGGAATTCGGACTTACGAAACTGCCACACGGAATACATTTGATTTAAGTGCTGTACCGTTGATTAAAAAATTAAGTCATTTCCCAATTATTGTTGATCCAAGCCATGGTACAGGTGTTTGGGATCTAGTAGGATCAATGGCTCGTTCAGGAGTTGCCAGTGGTGCTGATGGAATGATCGTTGAGATCCATCCTGATCCATTACATGCTTGGTCTGATGGGGAACAATCATTAAATGAAAAAAATTACTTGAAAATGATGAGTGAAGTCGAAATCATGGTTGAAGCAATGAAAAAAATCAACGAACTAACAAAAGAACCGTCACTTATCTAATCAGAAGCGCGACACGATTTTCTGCCATTTTCGATTTGGGAAAATCGGGATGGCAGAAATAAAAGGATGGATAGAGACCGGAGGAGACTGTCATGGAAATTGTTTTATCAGAAAAAAGTTACGAAATCGTTGTAAAGCGTCATGCATTAGAATCTGTGGGTGAATGGATCGCTTCGCTGTGGCAAAATAAAAAAATCGCTATTATTAGTGATGATCATGTATTTCCTATTTATGGCGAGAAGATTTGTCAACAATTAACTGATTATGAGGTTGCTCATTACGTTATTCCAGCAGGTGAGAACAGCAAATCACTAGATATGGCAAATACTCTTTATGATTTTTTGGCGGATCAGCATTTTACCCGCAGTGACGCGGTCATTGCCTTAGGCGGCGGTGTCGTTGGCGACCTAGCTAGTTTTGTCGCCTCTACCTATATGCGAGGCATCGCGTTTGTTCAAATTCCGACTTCTTTATTAGCACAAGTTGATTCAAGTATAGGTGGAAAAACAGCGGTAAATTCAAGTAAAGCAAAAAATATGATTGGTACATTCGCTCAGCCTGACGGAGTTTTGATTGATCCGGAAACATTAAATACCTTACCTGAACTTCGAATCCGTGAAGGTATTGCAGAAATCATCAAATGCGGTGCTATCAGTGATTCTTCATTATGGCAAGATCTTGAAAAATTAACCGGGGTCCAAGACCTTTTAGCTCACAGTGAAGCGATAATCTTAAAAGCCTTACAAGTAAAAAAAGCAGCTGTCGAAGAAGATGAATTTGATAACGGCGCACGTTTACTATTAAATTTCGGACATACTATTGGACATGCGATTGAAAATACCGCCGGATACGGCAAGATCAGCCATGGCGAAGCAGTAGCAATCGGCATGATAAAAATATCGCAAACAGCCGAAAAAAAACACCTTTCTCCGGTTGGTATCACACAAGAAATCATCGCGATGAATCAAAAGTACCAATTGCCGATCGACTATCAACCTTGGGAAGCTGAAAAATTCTATGCTGCGATCACACACGATAAAAAGGCACGAGGAGAAAGTCTGAATATCGTCTTATTAAAAGAGATCGGAAAAGCATTTATTCAAAAAATCAAATTGACAGAAATCAAAGACTATTTAATAGAAGGGAAGTAGCTTATGCGTTACTTAACAGCTGGCGAATCACATGGGCCAGAACTAACGACGATCATTGAAGGAATTCCAGCAGGCTTGACACTTTCTGTTGAAGCGATTAATCATGAGTTGGCGAGAAGACAGGGCGGCTATGGTCGTGGTGGCCGCATGAAGATTGAAAAAGATCAAGTGCGCATCACTTCTGGCGTACGTCATGGTCAGACATTGGGCTCGCCAATCACTATGATTGTCGAAAATCGTGATTGGAAAAATTGGCAGAAAGTTATGTCTGTTGAAGCTGTTTCTGAAAAGGAACAAAAATTACGCCGAGTGGCAAAACCACGTCCAGGACATGCCGATTTAGTTGGCGGAATGAAATATCATCATAGTGACTTAAGAAATGTTTTAGAACGTTCTTCTGCTCGTGAAACGACGATGCGAGTAGCTGTCGGAGCGATTGCTAAGCAGATTTTAGCTGCTGTAGAAATTGAGATTGCTAGCCACGTGGTGATACTGGGCGGCATCGAAGCAAGTATCCCAGAAAAATTAAGTGTTAAGGATATCCAAGCTAAAACAGCTATTTCAGAAGTCAATATGGTGGATGGATCAGTTGAAGAGTCTGTCAAAAAACTGATCGATCAAACGAAAAAAGCAGGCGATACAATTGGAGGAGTCGTAGAAGTCCGAACAGACAACATCCCTGCAGGTCTTGGCAGTTATGTCCAATGGGATCATAAGCTTGATGGGAAGATTGCACAAAGCATATTGAGTATAAACGCCTTTAAGGGAGTTGAATTTGGAATCGGTTTTGAAGCAGCTCGTCAACCAGGTTCAAAAGTCATGGATGAAATCATTTGGGATGATGGATATAAACGGACAAGTAATCATCTTGGCGGCTTTGAAGGCGGCATGACAAATGGAGAGCAAATCATCGTGCGTGGTGTAATGAAGCCAATCCCGACCTTATATAAACCACTTATGAGTGTTGATATCGATACAAAAGAACCCTACAAGGCAAGCGTTGAGCGTTCTGATAGTACAGCCGTTCCAGCAGCTTCTGTCGTTGCAGAAAATGTCGTTGCAACAGTATTAGCAGAAGAAGTTTTAGAAAAATTCTCGTCAGATACGATGGATGAGTTACAACAAGCAGTAAAAGCATATCGGGAAGCAATCAGGAATTTTTAAGAGAGAGGGTACGTCTATGAAAAAGCGAGTGTTCGTCTTAGGACTTGGTCTAATCGGTGCGTCACTTTGTAGAGCCATCAAAAATCCAGCAATTGAGTTGTTTGGTTGGGATCATTCATTGGAAACCCGGAAGATTGCTCACGAAGTTGAACTGGTTGATCAAATTACTTCTATTGAAAGAGCACCTGAGATGGATGTTATTATTTTAGCCGTACCCGTTCGTTCTACGTTGCACTACTTACATGAATTAGCACAACTTCCATTGAAAAAAACTGTGATTGTTACAGATACTGGCAGTACTAAAAATGAAGTCATGAAACAAGCGCAAGATTTCCCTTTTACATTTATTGGAGGTCACCCAATGGCGGGATCCCATAAATCGGGTGTCAAAGCAGAAAATCCTAATCTTTTTGAAGAAGCTTATTATATTTTGACACCGCCAGAAGGAGTCGAAGTGACACCATTAATCGAATTATTGGCACCGACTCGGGCAAAATTTGTCGTTCTTGAACCTGAGTCTCATGATGAGATTGTGGGCGTATTGAGTCACTTACCTCATATTGTAGCATCTGGACTAGTTAGAATGAGCGATCATTTAACGGAGGAATATCCTCGCGCAACACAACTAGCGGCAGGAGGATTCCGAGATATTACACGAATCGCCTCATCGGATCCGCAGATGTGGACAGATATTTTATTGACCAATCGTTCAATTTTATTAGACCTATTGGGTAAATGGCAAACAGAGATTTCAACTATCCGTGAAAATTTATTGGAGCAAGATCAATCAGCAATCTATGATTTTTTTAGTCAGGCGAAACATTCTCGGGATCACCTGCCGATAAAAGATCGGGGAGTTATTCCAGCTTTTTATGATCTTTATGTCAATATCCCGGATACTGCGGGAGCTATCGCAACTGTTATGACACTGTTAAGCCAAGCGGGGATCTCTATTATTAACTTAAAGATCCAGGAAACACGTGAAGATATTTTTGGAGTCTTGGAACTCTCATTTAAGAATCAAGCAGACTTGGAAAAAGGGCAATTAGTAATTGAAGAAGCAGAATTCCATTGTTGCAGAAGGAGTTAACAAATGAAACTATTGAAAACAAATTCAGGGGTCAATGGTGCACTCACTGTACCGGCAGATAAATCGATTTCGCATCGCAGCATTATGTTTGGTGCAATCAGTCAGGGAAGAACAACGATTCACAATTTTTTAAGAGCGGAAGATTGTTTGAGTACGATCGCGGTCTTTAAGGCACTAGGTGTGACGATTAACGAAGATGGACAAGATATTATCGTCGAAGGAGCAGGGTTCAACCAGTTGCAAGCACCTAAGGAACGTTTAGATGCAGGAAATTCTGGGACGACATTGCGCCTAGTATTAGGAATTTTAGCAGGGCAGTCTTTTTCTTCAAAAATAGCAGGAGATACCTCATTAAATCGCCGACCAATGGAAAGAGTCATGGGACCATTGCGAGAGATGGGAGGAAAGCTGAGCGGAAGTAATGGCAGCGAATTTCCACCGATTGAAGTGCAAGGCAGTCTTTTATCAGCAATCACCTACGAAATGCCGATTGCAAGTGCACAAGTGAAATCAGCGATTCTTTTTGCCGCTTTGCAAGCAGAGGGTGAAACAACGATTATTGAAAAAGAAAAATCACGCAACCATACAGAAGAGATGATCAAGCAATTTGGTGGAAAGATCGTTGTAGAAGATAAAAAAATCACCGTACCTGGAAGGCAACAACTCATTGGACAAGAAGTGACAGTTCCTGGCGATATTTCTTCTGCTGCTTTTTATCTTGTAGCTGCCAGTTTATTGCCAAATAGTAATCTGCGCTTAAATCATGTCGGTGTCAATCCAACACGTACAGGTATTTTGGATGTATTAACTGAAATGGGCGCAAACATCCAACAGTTAGCTTATGATCCACAAAACCAAGCAGCAGATTTATTGATCCAATCAGCTGTGTTGAAGGCAACAACAATTGGAGGAGAAATTATTCCACGCTTAATCGATGAGTTGCCGATTGTTGCATTAGCCGCGACCCAAGCGAACGGGACAACGGTTATCTCTAATGCCCAAGAATTAAAAGTGAAAGAAACAAATCGCATCGATGCGACAGCACAGGAATTGAATAAACTAGGGGCTAAGATCGAAACAACAGAGGATGGATTGATTATTCATGGGCCGACACCTTTGCATGGTGGTGTTGTCGATAGTCATGGTGATCATCGAATCGGAATGATGCTGCAGATTGCGGCATTGTTAACGGAAGAAACAGTTGAGCTACATAAACCTGAGGCTATCAATATTTCTTATCCAAACTTTTTCAGTGATTTAAGCTTATTAATAAAGGAGGATGCTTAATGGAATCAATCGTCTTAATCGGTTTTATGGGAGCCGGAAAAACTACTGTCAGTAAAAAACTTGCCGCAGCATTAAATACCCGTGTAGTGGATATGGATGATGTTTTAGTTGAACGAATCGGTCAACCAATTAGTGAATATTTTGAAGAACATGGCGAAGCCTCATTTCGTGAACATGAGACAAATCTTTTAAAAGAAGCATTAAATGAAGATTCCATCATTGCCACAGGCGGCGGTGTGATTTTACAACCGGAAAATCAAAAAGTATTATCAGATAAATTAGTCGTTTATTTGAAAGCTCATGCAAATATCTTAGTCCAACGAATTCGGGAAGACAAAGTAAATATTCGCCCCCTAGCAATCAAAAATGACGATGGGGATTTGAAACGGTTATTCTTTTCAAGAGAGAAACTCTACGAAAAATTAGCAAAGATCACGGTGGATACTTCGGGAAAATCCCCACAAGAGATCGTCGCTGAAATCATACAACAGGTCGCTTCTTAATGAAAGTGGGTTATTTAGGACCAAAAGGGTCATTTACCTATAGCGCTGCGGTGAATTTTTTCAAAGAGCGTGAATTGTTTCCGTATGAGTCTTTGACAGCATTGCTTGAAGAACAGAGAAAAGGCACGTTGGATTATTGTATTGTACCGATTGAAAATACGATTGAAGGTTCGGTCTTGCCGACATTGGATTTGATTTTCCAAACATTGCCAACAATCCAAGCTGAAATCGTCCTACCGATTCAACAACAACTGATGGTCCATCCTGATCATGCTGATTTTTGGAAAGAGATTGAATTGATCTGTAGTCATCCTCAGGCACTGGCACAATCACAAGTCTTTTTATTGAATCATTTTCCAACTGTCGATATAGAACAAATCGGTTCCACTGCACAAGGCGCCAAAAAAGTAGCCGATCATCCCGAAAAAAAATATGCTGCAATCGGTTCAAAAACTGCGGCCAAACAATTTGGCTTAACGATTGTGAAAGAAAATATCCAGTCAGTCAAAGAAAATGAGACACGTTTTTGGGTCTTAGGAACACAACCATTAACAAAAGCATTGCCTCAGAAAAAAAAGAAAGCAACTATTTTGTTTGATTTAGATTCAGATCATCCTGGAGCACTGTACAAATGTCTGGCTATCTTTTCAGATGAAAAAATCAACTTAACCAAAATTGAATCGCGAACTCAAAAAACGAAACTGGGAGAATACTTTTTTATTATCGATCTTGAAACTCCTGAAGAGGAAAAACTGCAAAAAGTGCTGCAACGGTTAAAAGAGCAGAGATTCACGGTAACATTGATCGGTAATTATCCCACTTATATACCAAAGATTAGAAAATCTTAGTTAAGGTTTTCTAATTTTTTTTTGGAAAAATAAGACAAAGGTCAAATGATTTGCTATTTTATTAGTGATAGCAAAGAGATGAAGAGGTGCGCTATGAGTCGAATGGACAAATATAAAAAAATCCACGAGGAAAGTCAAAAAGAAGATAAGAAATCTTCTGCCTTTCGACGTGAAGCAAAGAAAAAACCAAAAGAGGACGAGAGACCTTATTTTGACGAGACTAGTTACGAAAAACAAAGAATATATCAAAAACCACAAAATGAACATTATTATGAGGATCCTTATCAAGAACCGAAAAAGAAACGCTTTCGATTCAATCGTATCCCTATAAAGAATCCATTTAAACGATCAGCAAAAAATCCTTATGAACAAAAACCGAAAAAAAAGCGCAGTTGGCGAAAAACGTTATTTCTAGTATTGATTTTACTCTTCGGTTACTCCATAGTTGCGTTTGGTATTGGAAATTTTGTTGCCAAACATGATTCTTCCATGGCTAAAATGGAAAAACAAGAGTTCAATGGTGTGGCATCAGAAAATGGCACTAAAAATATTTTACTCTTAGGAAGCGATACTCGTGACAATATTAGCGGCCGGTCGGATTCTATGATGGTATTGCAAGTTGACGGACATGGAAAACCTAAATTGATTTCTTTCATGCGTGACATGTACGTCGATATCCCTGGTGTTGGACAGAATAAATTAAATGCAGCCTATGCCTATGGTGGCGCAGATCTTGTTCGTCAAACGTTAAAAACTAATTTTGGAATCGATTGTCGTTACTATGCAATGGTCGATTTTCAAACCTTCGAAAAAGGAGTAGATACACTTTTTCCTCGTGGTGTACAGATCGATGCAGAAAAGGATATGAGTGCCTATATTGATGAACCGATAACAAAAGGGCCACAACGAATGAACGGGCATACTTTGTTAAATTATGCGCGTTTTCGAATGGATGAAGAAGGCGATTTTGGTCGTGTTCGTCGCCAACAACAAGTGATGCAGACAGTTTTTGGCCAATTAAAAAATCCGCTTGTATTATTACGCGGACCTTATGCTGCTGGAAAAATCTGGGGGTATTTATCAACAGATATGCCAACTATCTTTCTACTAGGAAATTTATTTAACTTTGCTAAAGCTATTGGAGGAATCGAACGGTTGACTTTGCCAGTTGATGGTTCATGGACGTACATCGATACCGCCAATGCAGGTAGCGCATTAGCAGTTGATACCAATCAAAATGCGCAAGCAGTGCAAGAATTTTTAGGGGAGTAGTAGAATTTTGATTCCCATGAAACTACGAGTGTGCTATATTATAACTATTGTAAATTTTGATTGAAACGAGGAAGCGAGTATGAAATTAGCGATCGTGACAGATAGTACCGCTTATCTGAATGAACGCACGCGCAATCATAAAGATTTATTTGTTATTCCGATCCCGGTTATTATTGATGATCAGCCTTTTGAAGAAGGAGTCGATATCGGTTATGAAGAATTTTATCAAAAGTTGAAAAACAGCAAAGATTTCCCAAAAACCTCTCAACCGGTTCTTGGTGAAGTATATGACTTATATCGCTCGATCAAAGAGCAAGGCTACGATACCGTCATCAGTATCCATCTATCTGAAGGAATCTCCGGCTTTGTACGGACTTTAACGGCAATTAAAGCAGACATCGACGGATTACAAGTCATTCCTTATGATTCAAAGATCACCAGCGTTCCAATGGGGTATATGGTGGAAAAAGCACTTGAAATGAGCGACGAAGGAAAATCATTAAACGATATTTTGCTTGCGATTGATTTGATCCGCGATACAACAAATGCTTACATTATTGTCGATGATTTAGATAATCTTGTTCGCGGCGGCCGCTTGACTAATGGTGCAGCGATTATCGGTGGTTTATTGAAAATCAAACCGATTCTAACTTTTGATGAAGGAAAGATTGTTTTAGCTGAAAAAATTCGTTCACTGAAGAAGGCCTTACAACGTACGGAAGAAATCATTGAAGAACGGCATAAAAACGATCAAGATCTGCGTATTTTTGTCATCCATGGGAACAATCCCGAGTTGGCTCAGCAAGAGTATGAAAAATTGAGTCAAAAATACCCTGAAGCAACGATTGACATCGGCACATTTGGTCCAGTCATCGGAACACATTTAGGAGATAAAGCCATCGCTTTAGGTGTTGCAAAATAAAGTAAAACTCACTAGAATTAGTGAGTTTTTTTGTCGTTGATAGAAGTTAGTTGCAAAAATTGTAAGAATTGCGTATCCTTTCTTCATTAGTCCGTTAGTCGTTTACTAAATTAGTAAACGACTAACGGATAAAAGAATTGTTCAGGGAGGAAGTTACTGATGAAAATACCAACAAATCTGAAACACAAACCAGTTTTTTTAGTAGATGATTACGATAAAATCGATGGTCATAATGCGTGGGATAGCGATGCCAAAGGCTTAACGCTTGGTTTAGCTCAATGGAATGATCGTGGTCGAGTCGACATCTCAGGGAAAGTTTGGCGCCATACAGGAGAAAAATGGTCGCGTCAGTCAGAAGAACTGCCTATCACCCGAATTTTAGATTTAGCGATTTTAGTGGCGCAATCAAGTATTTATCTACAAGATGCTTACCGCTATGAAAAATTTTATAATCCAGAAGATCCAAAAGTAGAGATTATTGGATTACAAGGCGGTCGGATGGAAGTAACAGTTGATACTGAAAATCCTAAAATTGACGAGGACATTATTTTATTCAATGATACAATGAATAAAGATGGCGATTTGATCGCCCAACGTTATCGAACCCTAAAACG
Organism: Enterococcus dongliensis; assembly: GCF_031927985.1. Lineage (NCBI taxonomy): Bacteria > Bacillati > Bacillota > Bacilli > Lactobacillales > Enterococcaceae > Enterococcus > Enterococcus dongliensis. Next base: position 68,607 of record NZ_JARPZC010000004.1, on the reverse strand, counting down.
TTTGTTAGATGAATTAGGGTATTAAATTTTCAACGTACGAGGTGAGTGAAGATGGATAAATCTTTTGTAGTTACAGAAGATCGGCGTTTTACTAAAGTAGAAGAACAAATGATTTGGCAGAAACCAGCAAGTCATAAAACAAGTCAAGAAGAATTACGGATTGCTACTGAGATCAAAAACAATTGGCTAGATCCTGAGATGAAGATCATGAATATTCTGTTAGAAGGTGATGCCGGTTCAGGGAAAACACAATTAGCACGTGCACTTTCAGCTGATTTACACCTTCCTTACACAAAAGTAACTTGTTTTGCTGATATGGATAAAACAGATGTCTTTGGTGCATTATTACCAGTTGTAACCACAGATGAGAATGAAGATCAAGAACTTTTAGAAGCTATTTATCAGACCGATTCATTACAAAGTGTTTTAAGTTTAATCGAAGCTCATTTTCAAATCGATGCAAATCAAGCGAAGGAACGATTAAGTAAATTAATTGAACGGATTGACCAAAGGGAGCAATCCAGCAATATAGACTATAAATTTTATCCTTCTGAGATCGTTCGCGCTATGCAGAAGGGGTATTTACTTGAGATTCAAGAACCTACAGTCATTCGTGACGCCTCAGTATTAGTTGCTTTAAACTCTGCATTAGAGCCCAATGGTCTATTAAACATTCCTACTGGTATTATTCGCCGTCATTCAGACTGTGTCGTAGTGATCACTACTAATCGTAATTATCAAGGCAATCGGCCGCTAAATGAATCGTTGCGTGATCGCGTACAACATGCGGAAAAGATGGATTTGCCATCTATCGAAGTGATGATCGAACGAGCAATCGCCAAAACTGATTTCATGGCACGTGATTATTTAGAGATCATGGCCAAAATAATTCGATTACTAGATGAGACTGCAAAAGCAAATGCGATCAAAGGTGTTGCCGGCATGCGCTCATATTTTTTCTGGGTCAACAGCTTAAAACAAGGTCAAGATCCTTTAGAAAGTATGTTTCCTAAAGTATTATACAAATTGACGACTGATGAAACAGAATTACAAATCTTACAAACAGCGTTAGAACAAAGCGGTTTTTTAAGAGAACTTCAACAAGTTAAAAATCAACAAAAGCTGCAACAAGGTCGGAAAATCAGTCAAGCTGAAGCTGACCGAAGAAACATCGTAGAAGAAGCTGAATCAGCTACATTAAAAAATGAATCACTTGCTGAGGACCAAGAAAAGGAAAATGTAGCAACAGAAACCATTGAATCCGCATCAGCAGAAGAAAAAAACAAAGAACCGCTAGATATACCAACAGAGAGGAAAACTTCTGATAGTGAAGCAAAAAGCACGACAGCTTCACTTGCTGAAGAAGACAAAATCGGCTCTGCTATGTCCTTAGATGAACTAGCTGAAATGGATAAAGAGAAACGCAAAGCATTGAATCGTGAAGTTCGAGAAGTATTAAAAGAGACGATTCACGCTAAGGAAGGAACGATCTTGCATCGTCCAAAAATTACAGAAACGGATTTAGAACAAGGACAGATTTTAACACAAAAAGTTTTTCCTGAAGTTGAAAGTCTGAGTCGAGTAATTAATGACTTGTTAGACAAGGAGATCAGTAATGATTTTTCTAGCGGCAGCTATTATGGTGCACGTTTTAATTCTAGCCATGTTGCTTATGGGGATTTACGAAATTTTGACAAAAAAAATCCACCAAATGATCAACCATCTTTGGCATTAGCTGTGAGAGTCGATGAATCTGGTTCGATGTTACGAGATGATCGAATGACAACGGCAAAATTAGCGGCGGTAGCTTTGAGTCTTTTTGCCGAAAAGACACAGATTCCCTTAATGCTGTACGGTGATTCAGCGGATCTCAGTCAACGAGAGAAAACTTCGATTTATTCTTACAAAGAATTTGATGATTCCTATGATTTTATGGCAGCAAAAATTGCGACAATGAAACCGCGTCAAAATAATCGCGACGGGGTCCCTTTACGTTTATTGGCAGAAAAACTCAATCAACAGAACGCAGATACTAAGGTGTTATTATCAATCAGTGACGGACAACCTAAAGCTTTGCCAGATTATACTGGAGAAAAAGCAAAGAAAGATATTCAAACTGTTTTAAATGATTACCAGCGACAAGGAATTTTGTTTATTGCTTGTGCCATCGGAGAAGATAAAGAACAATTGAGAACATTGTATGGAGAAAATAATTTTGTCGATATCTCGGATATCACGACGTTACCACAACAGTTATTACGATTGATTGCTCGTTTTATTTAAAAAAGATGTGCTCAGTTTTCCTGAGCACATCTTTTTTAGCGATTAATAAGTCGCGCGTGGGCCACCAATATATTTTGGTCGACTGCGTAAAGCTGTTACGTGAGCACTGCCTAATTCCTTAATCGAAGGACGCACGGGCACTTGAACATGTTTTACGTGCATTCCAATGGACGTATCACCAATATCAATGCCAGCTTGGGCTACGATGTGTTCCACTTCAACTGGATCAGAATATTGTTCAAAAGCCGCAACCGAGCAAGAACCCCCAGCGTGTAATGCTGGTTTGACAGAAACGATCTCCCAATTTTTCTTTTCGGCAAGTGTTCGTTCAACTACAACTGCACGATTGATATGTTCACAACCTTGAACAGCTAAATAAATATCTTTAGGGTCAAGAATTGTCTTTAACGTCTCGATGACCCATTGACCAGTTTCTTGACTAGAATTTTTCCCAATTGTCCCGCCGACGATCTCGCTAGTGGTACAACCTAAAACAAAAACATCTCCAGCCTTTAAATTTGCTGCAGCTAATACATCGTTAACGATAATTGTTAATTCTTGTTGTAATTTCTCTTTTTCCATTTTTAAAACTTCTTTCTATTTGTATTGGGGATGACGTAAAACTTTTTGCAATGCTTGGAAAAGCGGTAAAGTAACAGCAATTCCAAAAATATTTTGAACAGCATTACCAGGTAGTGAAGCAAGTCCCGCAGCCCAACCATAAAGTAGTGCGGTAGCTAAGGCATAACCAATCATCATGAACAGACTAGCAAGTGGGAATCCTAAAAATAGTCCTTTTCGATTGGGAAATTTATTATACAAATAGCCCAATAGAAATCCCTGAACACCGTGGATTATAATAGAGAAAATTGCCCACTCGGGATAACCAGAAATCAAATCGATCAAGCCACCACTCAACGCACCGACTAAGAAACCGCCAGTAGGACCAAAAAGTAATGCAGAAGCATAGATCCCAACTTCACAGAGCGTTACAAAGCCCTTAGTTGCCGGTATCGGGATAATGAACATAATAGATAGTGTCACAGTCAGTGCCACCATCATAGCTAATTTTGTCATGTCTTTTGTTTTCATGTTTTTTCCTCCGTTTCTACATCTTTTCCGTACCACACATTGCCTTCGCCGCTGTTTAAAATGATACCGCGTTGGATACTTTGATAGACAAAGTCTTTGCTGTTTGCGATAGCTGTCGGTAAATCTTTACCTAAAACTAAGTTTGAAGTAATCGCAGAAGCAAAAGTACATCCAGCTCCATTAATCGTCGTTTTAGCTAGTTTTGGTTTTGAAAAAATCTGGTATGTGTTGCCATCATAAAACAAATCAGAAGCCAGGTCACCGGCTAAACGTTCACCGCCTTTGATGACGACAGCAGGTGCTCCTAAGTCAATCATTATCTGAGCCGCTTGTTTCATCTGATCTAGATTGGTGATTACTTGCTGACTTAATAACTCCGCTTCTTTCAGGTTGGGTGTAATAATTGTAGCAAGTGGAAAAAGTTCAATTAATCCATTTCGATAAGCTTTGCTGTAAATTTGATCAGATTCTTTAAAAGCCATTACTGGATCTATCACAATTGGGCCGATAAAATCAGCTAAAAATTTTTTTACAATCAAAAGTGACGCAATATCATGAATCAGACCAAGTTTAATACCTGATAGGGTTACTTCTTGTTTGATAGACATTAATTGGTCTTGTAATAGACTTGGGGAAAGATCATTGATCTCGAATTGGTGGTCTTTTATAACAGCGATACAAGTAATCGCCGTTAGACCAAATAAATGATGATTCTCAAATGTTTTTAAATCTGATTGCAGTCCGCCACCAGCCAATGTATCTGAACCTGCAATCGTGAGTACTGTTTTTGTCATAGATAAACTCCTTACTGCATTCATTATAAAATGTACACTAAAAAATAAAACAGCCAATTGGTTGTTTTATTACTCATCCAATTTTAAGTAGAAATAGTTGTTCCATCTAATAAAATGAGTTAGCATAATCATGAAAGAAAGGGGACAAGGTTTATGAAAATATTTATAGCAGGGGCAACCGGACGTGTAGGAGAAGAATTGACCAAAAAATTGAGCGAGCAAGGTCATACCATTTACGCTGGTGCACGACAGGAGGAGAAGTTAACGAAAAATGCCTTCGTCCAGCCAGTTCATCTAGATTTACATCATTCTGTATCAGAAATTGCCGAAACATTAGCTGATGCTGAAGCAGTATATTTTGTTGCAGGTTCACGTGGAAAAGATTTGTTGCAGACTGATTTATTTGGTGCTGTAAAATTGATGCAAGCCGTAGAACAAAAAAAGATCAAACGTTATATCCATTTAAGTTCACTGTTTGCTTTGCAGCCAGAAAACTGGCATCCATCATTGACTGATTACAATATTGCAAAATTCTTTTCAGATAATTGGCTGATAGAACAAACCCAATTAGACTATACGATTTTACAACCAGGAAGTTTAATAGAAAGACCCGGAAGCGGCAAGATCACTACGAACATCACTGGAGGAACAGAAAATTCGATTGAGGATGTCGCGAGCGTTTTAGCTGAATTGTTAGATCATGATAATACTATCAAAAAGATCATCCTGATGGGATCGGGCGAAACACCGATCGCCGAAGCAATCAAACAGATTTAAAAAGTAAGCTGTTCAGTGATTTGTTCTTACTGGATGGCTTTTTTAATGTTTAGTTGTTTGCTAAGAAAAAAAATCATCTATTTCTTAGTTTTTCATGCAACTTAATGATAAAATAGGTGAGACCAAAAGGAGATATTCTGTAGTTAATGAGTTAACTTAATGGATCTTTAAATCATTCCATGGTTTGAAAGTGAAGAGGGGTTCAGATGATCCGAAAAAGAAAAATTATAAACTACTATATGAAAAAGCAAGGATTTACTAAACACGACGCAAATAAAACAGCTGACAAGACACGTCCAGAGTTTATAGAAGCAAGAACAATCTATCTAACATTGTTTAATGATACAAAACCAACGTTTGCAGATCGAACAGAACATGAAAAAATTTTACGTGTGTATCAAGTTTTTAGTTCTATCGCTTTGTTTTGCTATATTATTTGGTTGTTTTTAAATGGCTATCTAAGTCGTGCACAAGTAGCAGATAATTTTCTGTTGATCCTTTTGTTGATTAATTTAGCGATAATTAGTCTGTTAAATGAGAAGATAACTGAAAAAATCCACGATAAGAAAATAAATAAGTTGTTTCAAGAAGATCCAGAAGCACTAAAAAAACTATTACGTATAGAAGAGATTAAAAGAGAGGTATTCCGTGCTGAATATCCTGAAATCAAACTGGTAGAAAATCGTAAGCAGACAACAGAGACAATAAATACACCTGAGACAAGAATAAAAATATTTTTTTCACAAGTAATCGAAAAATTAAAAAGTAGAAAATAATCACCGGATGAAATGATAAATTTAGGTGATTATTTTTATGGTCTAATGTTTGTGGAATGCATCAATTTACGGACTAAAAATATCGCATACAAAATATATGATTTTTTTAACCAATTAAGTTCATTAAACAATCAATTTTACTCTTAAATAGCTGATAATTGGCTAGTTAACAAAACTTTAGTTGACGTCGCTAAAGACAGAAAAATTATTTTACGATGGAGATTATTTTGGCTAATATTTATATTGACCAGTAAGCAATTAGAATAAAATCTGATTTAACCATTATTTTAAGAAAAAAATTGCTTTTTTATTGCAAATATCTCTAAATAAAGCATCTTTTAATGAAAGATACGTAAGAGAGATAAACGCAAGTTGCCAATTGATCTGATAGAAAATTGATTGATTTCCCAGTATTTAACTTTTGTTAATGTATATTATGTAAACTAAAATAAAAATTTATTGTTCTTTGCCAATGTTTTATCTATTTATTAACTAATGGAACTAACTTATTACAAATTTTACTTTGAAGATATCGAAATGACTTATTCTAGCATGATTGTCGCTACTTTAATCATTAGTCATTCTTTATCCGTTACTTACAACGTAAAGTTGTTGTAACTTGATAATTGATTTTAACTATCGGTTTGTTAAGAATTACTTACATTCTAATGAATTATCGAATGAAATGCTGTTATATCAACGGATTTCTCTCGGTTTAGTTTGACCTTGTGCTAAAAAAACGATAAACTATTTAAGAAAATGAAAATAATTGTAAGGAGCATGAGAATGTTTCATTTAAAAAAATATAGTGATTTTATTAAGACTAGAATTGGATTTTTTAGCTTATTGATCGGTTTGCTTTGGTCGAAAAATATGTTTGCTTATCTAGTTGATTTTCATCTAGGGATCCAAAACTTCATGCAATTATTTATTTTGCTGATTAACCCACTAAGTGTTTCCATGCTGCTGCTTAGTATCGGATTGTTTATCAAACGAGAAAAAGCTGCCTACGCAACATTGTTTATTATTTATGGATTATTGACGATCTGGCTTTTTTCTAATGCTGTTTATTATCGAGAATTTACCGATTTTATTACTATCAATACGCTGCTTGGTGCCGGTCAGGTTTCGACAGGTCTAGGCGAAAGTGCTGTTCGGTTATTTCGTTGGTATGATATTTTTTATATTTTTGATTTATTCGTCTTCCCTATTTTATTCTTTAAAAGAAAAATCAAAATCGATAAAAGCTATCCACGTTTTCGCCAAGCTTTTGCCTTGTCTGCAATCGCTTTGTTGATTGGCAGCGGAAATATTCTCTTTGCTGAGATTGATCGCTCTGGCTTATTGAGTCGCCAGTTTTCCCGTGAATATTTAGTAAAGTATCTTGGTGTGAATGCTTTTACACTTTACGATAGCTATCAGACATATCAAAACAACCAGATTCGTGCGGAAGCTAGTCCTAATGATCTTAAAGAAGTAAAAAGCTATGTCAAAGAGCATTATGCAAAACCTGATGATGCCATGTATGGAATTGCCAAAGGAAAAAATGTAGTCTACATTCATTTGGAGAGTTTCCAGCAATTTCTAATCGATTATCAGTTACCTGATGAAAATGGTGTACCTCATACAGTCACTCCGTTTTTAAATAGTTTGTATCACGGAGAAAGCACGTATAGCTTTGATAATTTTTTCCACCAAGTAAAAGCTGGGAAAACTTCTGACGCTGAGACATTGATGGAAAACTCGCTATTTGGTTTGAATCAAGGTGCACTATTTACTCAAATGGGCGATAAAAATACTTTTGAAGCTGCGCCTAATATCTTGAAACAAAAGGCAGATTATACTTCAGCAGTCTTTCATGGGCATTCAGCATCTTTTTGGAATCGTGACAAAACTTATAAACACTTAGGTTTTGATTATTTCTTTGATTCTTCTTATTACGATATTAATGACGATAATTCCTTTCAATATGGAATGCATGACAAACCCTTCTTAAATCAGTCTGTCCAGTATTTAGAGCATCTGCAACAACCTTTTTACGCAAAATTTATTACGGTATCAAACCACTACCCTTATTCTCAGTTTAAAAATGATGAAGATGGTTTTCCATTAGCGAATACAAAAGATGAAACAATTAATGGTTATTTTGCGACGGCAAATTATTTAGATACTGCATTGAAAGAATTCTTTGATTATATGAAAGCAAGTGGTTTATACGAGAAGTCGATTTTTGTATTGTATGGTGACCACTATGGCATTTCGAATACGCGAAATAAAGATTTAGCTCCCTTATTAGGAAAAGATTCTTCTAATTGGACAGATTATGATAATGCCCAGTTGCAACGTGTGCCGTTTATGATCCATATCCCTGGAACAACGACTGGCGGAATCAATCATACTTATGGCGGACAAGTTGACGCACTCCCTACTTTACTTCATTTATTGGGAGTTGATTCTAAAAAATATCTACAACTAGGTCAAGATTTGTTCTCACCTGAACACAAGCAAGTCGTCGCTTTTCGTGACGGTGATTTTGTGACACCGGAATACACTTTCTATGGTGGAAAAATGTATGACAATCAAACAGAGCAAGTAATTGATGAACCGACACCTGAACAAGAAAAATTCTTTGTTGAATTGAATCAAGACGTAGATCAACAGCTGATTACTTCAGATAAAATCACTAATGGAGATTTGTTGAGATATTACCAAGATAGCGGCTTAAAATCAATCGACCCAAGTTCATTTGATTATCATGATCAAAAAGCGCGGATGGAAGAAATCGAACGCCAAAAAGGGACACAGTCTTCAAGTCTTTACAGTGAAAACAATCAACGATCCACGGTCGGTTTATATAAGACAAAAACCTATCAACAATACGAATAAAAAAACTCCAGCTTAGCTGGAGTTTTTTTATTCTGATTTTCTTTGAGCCGCTTCTTTTCGTAATTTACGTTGTGCTTTTTTTGAACCACGATCAATATCACGTCGCTCTTTCCTTGCTTTAAAGTCCTCAAATAGATTTTCAACTTCATAATCTGCCGGATAAAGCTCTGCTGCACGAAACTCAAGAGTAATTCGCCGCTTAGGGACTTCGATAAATTGATTTTCCAGATATACTGTTACATTATCTGAAAATGGAATCTCTTGATAAATCAATGCGGATTTCTGTTGTTCTAATAAAAAGACTTTATCTCCTTTGTGATAAGTGATTTCCTTTGCGGATTGCGCTTGTTTTTTTGTCGTCTTCGTTTTGAAATGTTTCTTTTCAAGCTGATACTGTCGACTCGTAAAATAGTTTTGTGCTTTTGCGATAATTTGATCCGAAAGAGCCATCTTCTTAGCAATCCACAAAGTATTGCTTTCACCGGTTTGACCGATCAATAAGCGATATTTAGGCGTTAAATGTTGTGCATCAAATTCCATAGCTGCAGTAATAAAATCCGGATGCAGTTCAGCAAAACGTTTAATCTCTCCATAATGAGTCGTCGTAATTAAAATACTCCCTTGCTGATAGAATTCTTCCATGATTGCGATTGCTAGAGCGGCTCCTTCATTTGGTTCAGTACCGCTACCTAATTCATCCAATAAGATCAGGCTATTTTTTCGTGTTTGTCGCAGAATCTCAGAGATATTTTTTAAGTGACCAGAAAATGTACTCAATGCATTTTCAATACTCTGTGCGTCACCGATATCAACAAAGATCTGATCAAAGATCGCAATTTCTGTACCTGCTTTAGCAGGAATCTGCAAACCGATCATCGTCATGAGCGTCAGCAATCCGACAGTTTTTAAAACAACCGTTTTTCCCCCGGCATTTGGGCCGGTGATTGTCAATCCACGATAAGTGTCGCCGATGGTCAAATCCAGCGGTACCGCCTTATCGATCAAAGGATGTGTGGCAGACACTAATCGAATATAGCCATCAGCATTTATTTGGGGCGTAATCCCATTTAATTCACGGCTGAATTTTCCCCGCGCAAAAATCTGATCAAATTCAGCAATGATTTCTAAATTTTGCTGGATCAGCGGGAAGGCTTCTGCCAACAATCCAGTAAGTGTGGCTAAGATCTGATAAACTTCTGCTTCTTCTGTCATTTTATGGTAGGTTAATTGTTCGTTCCAGCGACTGACATTGCTAGGTTCAATATAAGCAGTTGTCCCTTTGCTCGAAAGCTCAACAATCGTTCCAGAAATCTGCTTTTTATAGGCTGCTTTGATCGGCACTGTGAAAATGTCGTTGCGTTTTGTTATAATCGCTTCTTGGAGTTTTTCTTTATTTTGACGAATGAATTTCTTCAATAATTCTTGGATCTTATCTTGTGTCTCTGTGATATCTCTTCGCGCTCGTCGCAACTCACGGCTAGCATCATCAATGATTCTTCCGTTACGAACGACTTGATAAATCTCTGTTTCAATCTCAGAAAAATCACTTAATCCCTGCCCGTAGCGATTCAGTAAAGGAGCGATTGTTTGATTTTTTTCAAAAAATTGTCGAATCAAGCGAAGGCTGCGTAAAAAATCAGCATACTCAAGTAATTCTTGAGGAGCCAGGATGAAGCCTTTTTCTAATTGATTGGTTATATGTTCAATACTTTGTAGTCCCATAAAAGGCACATGAAGGTTGCTATCAAGCAGATTTTTGGCTTCAGTTGTTTCTGTCAGTCTTTTTTCTACTACAGATAGTTTTGTATGAGGATGCATTTCAGCGATACGTTTTTTGCCAAAACTGCTGATTGCATAACTGCTAAGTCGTTGTTTGATTTCATTAAATTGTGTTTTAGTGAATGTTTGATTATTCATAGTCTCTTTCCTTTCAATTTGAAAAGATACCTATCATTACAGGAAACTTAATGATATAAATAGTCGCTGATTGCATATCGTTTTCAATAGATAAAAAAACATTATCGCTATCATTCAGGGACTATCTTGAAAGATAAATACAGACAAAAAAGCTGTGAAGATTCCTCTTCACAGCTTGAATTTCAATTCATCAGCTTTGATAGGTATCTAATTTGGCATGCGAAATAAACCTGTATCAACAGTCTTTTTTTCGCTATCAAGTTGCTCCAAATTAAATAACTACACTCACCAAAAACACCTCATAAATTTGTTAAGTTTCCTTACTTTTAGTTTAACGTGGCCGCTGTTATTTGTCAATCACCTTACGCAATCGTCGTAGGAATGGGTTTTACCCCTTCATTGATGAAATAAACTTGGTACCAAGTTAAAAACGTGTAAATTGTCCAGATTTTCCGGCGTCCATCAACTGTACCAGCAAAGTTATCATCCAATAATTTAACGATCTTTTCTTGATCAAAGAATTCTTTAACAAAATCTTGAGTGAATACGTTGCGGACAAGTTGATAATACTTTTCTTCACGCAACCAGTCTTTAATCGGTACTGGGAAACCTAATTTTTCACGATTGTACCATTCTTCTGGTAAATGACGTGCTGCTGCTTGTCGAAATGCATATTTTGTATTTTCAGCATTGATCAGGTATTTTGTCGGTACGACTTCTGACACCTTCATTAATTCTTTATCTAACAATGGTACTCGAACTTCTAACGAGCTAGCCATAGATAATTTATCAGCTTTCAGCAAAATATCTTTTGGCATCCATTGATGCATGTCCAAATACTGCATTTTTTTGATTTCAGACATGTCTTGAACTTTTTCGTAGTGGACATCGACGATTTCTTTAATAGTTGGGCTTTGTTGGTATTCCGGTTGTAAGTAATCAACTGCTTCAACTTCTTCAAAGACTTTTGCTTGTCCGATAAAGAATTCTTCTGCCGGTGCCAATGATGTATAAAGATGCAAGGCACCTTTGAATGATTTTCCTTTTAAGCCTTTGGCAATCGAATAACGCATTCCTTTAGGTAATTTCTTCAAGCCTTCTGCAACAACTTTAACGGCTTTAGACTTAGTATTCATCCCATACGCTTGGTAGCCTGCAAACAATTCATCTGCTCCTTCACCACTTAACGCCACACGTACGTCACGACTGGCAAGTTCTGCTAAGAAATACAAAGGGACACAAGACGGATTTGAATCAGGCTCATCTAAGTGATACTGGATCAGCGGGAAATATTCAAATGCTTCATCTCCTGTAACCACTCGGGAAGTATTGTTTAGATCGATTAACTCAGCTAATTTTTTTGCTTCGATAGATTCATTATATGAGTTATCTCCAAATCCAATGGAATAAGAATGTTCTGGTCGTAAAACAGCCGTTACATAGCTTGAGTCTACACCAGAAGATAAGAATGAACCTACTTCAACATCGGCAATCCGATGGGCTTCAATAGATTTCACGACAGTATCATCGATCAAATCCACCGTTTCTTCCAAAGTCATATTGGTTTCTTGTTCTTTGACATCCCAATATTGTTGGATATCTAACTGTCCATCTTTGTAAGTGAAATAGTGCCCTTCTTTAATCCGATAAACATTTTTAAAGAACGTTTCATCTAGTGCTGAATATTGGAAAGTCATATATGGTTTCAAAGCTTCCTTATTCAATTCTTTTACAAAATTTGGATGCTGTAAGAAACTCTTAATCTCTGAGCCGTACATAAACGTCCCGTTCATCAAGGCATAATAAAGTGGTTTAATCCCAAAATGATCCCGAGCACCAAACAATTCTTGTTTTTTCGTATCCCAAATCACAAAGGCAAACATCCCACGGATTTTTTGTAATAAGTCTACACCGTATTCTTCATAGCCATGCAATAATACTTCTGTATCGGCATGGGTCGTAAAAATATGACCTTTTGCAATCAAATCTTCCCGAATACTTTGATAGTTGTAGATTTCTCCATTAAAGGTAATGATTTTTGTGCCATCTTCATTTTTGATCGGTTGCGTACCGCCTTCAAGGTCAATGATACTCAAACGGCGGAAGCCTAATGCAGCACCTTTATCGATAAATTGTCCCGCACTGTTTGGACCGCGGTGAACAATCGTATCCATCATATTTTTTACAATCTGTTCTTTTTGCGTTGTATTTGAACGGTCAATAAATCCTACTATTCCACACACAATCTCTACCCTCTTTCAAACATGGTGAACTGATACTCTTTCATATCAACTTTCAAAGTATATCATAGGATTTCTACACTTTCACGAGTGAACGTGATTTCCGCTAAAAAAACTGCCAAAGATTAATTTTTTTCAAAGAGGATCTTCCTTTTTCTTTTGATTCTAAATAATTCAGCGGCCAAAAAAGCAGCACTCAAATGAGTACTGCTTTTTCCTCTTATTGGTTATCCGTGATGGTTAATGGCACTAAAAACGGGTAGCTGCCAAAAAATTCGATCAATGATTTGTTTTTACGATCTGTATCAAGTTTTAAGCTAGTAGTTTGATCGGCAGATTGCTTAATGGTAACAGTTTGATGGTCGTTTAAAGCGACTAAGTAACTGTTTTCGCCAATCTTTTTAAAATCATACTCCTCATGGTTCATCGTAGTGATAAAAATCTTATCCAATACGTCTACAGGGGTTTTATGATGTAAGTCCACCGACAGGTCTAACGGCTTGCTATTGTCTAATAAATTCTCTTCAAATTCAAACCCTAATTCTTTCATATTTGCTATAACGTCATTCATCTCACGACTGAACATAGAGTTTTGGCCGCTCGTGTAGATGTGTTTGTTGTAGCAATCTTTTAATAATGTCAAGACTGCGTTGTCCAGCACCTTCACTCTCATTGTTTCAGGAGCAACTTCCATTAATTTGATCTTTTCATTACGGAATTTTCCATCTGAAGTGGGCATCATAAAGCTAAAGAGAATCTCATTTGTACTTGTCAAACGATAGGCTAAATTAAAATGTTTGCTTTCCCACGTTGAAAATTCATTTGTTGACAGATATAACTCTTGGTTTTGCAACGGTTTGATCAATTCAAAGGTGAAATATTCTAGTAGCGCCCCTTTGGCGATAGCAGAGACGGATAATTTTTCGTCGATAAAAATCTGCTTGAAATAATCTAATAATGTCGGGAAATCCGATTCCATCAAAACTTTTCTGAATTTAAGATCCGCGATTTCTTTTTCCGCATCAGCGATCAAAAGCAGCAAGTCTTGATAATTTTCTTCTCGATTGTCATAGTAATTCAACGAAGAATCACTGACCGGTTTCGTTGAAGGAGTCGCTTTAAGCGATTCTTTTGATTCTGTATCTTCGGGATGGAGAATTTCTTTTTCCTGAATATTTAAATTAGATTCCTCAGAGTCAACTAACGCATCGTAAATCTGGTTGATTTTTTTCTTTTCTTCCGCCATTTATTCTGCCCCCTTGTCTAAGAAATCCTTGATAAATTTCTCAAGCGCAGCATCCATCTCTTCTAATCCGCCGAACCGTTTCTTGATCAATCGCAATTCTTTTAAGGCGATTGCTTGTTCTAACGCTAAACTATCAATCTTATTGGCTAATTCGATTTTTTGTGATTCTCCTGATAATTGGTCACTAGCAAACGGTGTCCATTGGCTTTGCTGCTGTGTCAATTCTTTTAATTTACGATTGATGACGTCGATTTCTTCTTCTACTTTCTTACGATTCATAAAGCTTTTGGTTTCTTCCAATTCAGCCTTTTGTTTTTCTTGTTGAGCAATCTCATCATTGATTTTTTGTAATTCTGACCGTGCAGCAATAGTTTTTGCATCGAAGTCGTCTTGTTGGTTTTCTAGTTCGAGCAATTGTTTTTTATAGTCCCCATTTACTACTTTTTCCCATTGTTCACGGATATCAGGTAAAATTTCAATCGTTGGTTGAGTCGCATCTACTTGTAAGACTGCACGATCACGATAATAACTGCCGATTTGATAATTCATCAAGATCGGTGAGATGACCTCGCGCATGATCATAAAAGGAAATGTCTTTTGAAGTTCCTGATCTAACTTGCTTGTCAAGAAATTATCCATCTCATGATTGGTATTACTAGATTGTTGAATCGAAGCAGGCAGTTCTTGCCAATAAATTTGATAAACATCGCCCATGTGTTCAGCTTTCATTGCTGCTTCTAACCGTCTGATCTTTCCTAACAACCCACCTAACACATCAGAAGCTGATTCCTTCACTGAATCAAAGGATGTTTCAGTTTGGATTTCTTCCTTTTTACTTGGAGTCTCCATCTAAGACCCTCCTTTATTTGATTAATTGTCTCGAATACGATAAGTTCATTGCTTCAAAGCAGAGAAAATCAAAAAATATTCTAACTAGAATTGAAGTCCACTCCTCTATTTTACCCTAGCCTAGCTATAATGATAAGCATAAACTATTAAAGTAACTAAAAAAAGATTGTGACCTATTTTAAACAGGACACAATCTTTTTATTAATTTGTTAATCCGCTAAAGAAATCTTTGATTTGTTGCCATAAATTGGCGAAAAATCCTTGATTATCCTCTAGAGTTCCTTTAAGCGAGTCACCAAATTTACCAAGTTGATCTGATAATTTGTTGACAGTTCCTTTAAAGTCACTACTGATTTTGTCCAATTGTGCAATCGATTCTTTGTCCAACACGCCATCGGTTGTTTGATATTGTTGAGCTAAAGCAATCAGTTTATTGATATCATCTTTTGTCACATATTGCGATAGATTATTTTTTTCTAACGCATCATTAACAATCGTTTCGACATCTTCTTTTGTAGCTAGTTCCCCTTGTTTCTCTTTAAGTTCAGCTAGATCTTTCTTGATATCTACCAAAGCCTGGTTTAATTGGGCTTTATAGGCTTCATCGGCTTGTTCTTTTTCACTATCAGATAAATCTTGATTTTGTTGCTGCTCATTCGCATTATCAACAACAGATTGTGCAACATCTGACGTTGTATCTAGCTCCGTTTGTGCCAATTGTGCACGTTGAGGATCAACAGTCTCACCATTTGATTCAAAAGCCTTGTAAACACCTGTCAAAGCACTTTCCCCTGTTACTTTTACGACACTAGCAACTTTGACGGTTGCATCTGTGATTCCAGCGGTAACTAATGGATTTTTATATTGGTCAGCAGTGATTTGCGTAATATTTTCTGGTGTTAAAATCTCAACATTGATTCCTTTTCCTTGATCTTCACGATTTACAACGACCGAGCTTAGCATGACACTGTCATCTCCGCTGCCATAACCTAAATATTTTACTAAATCTGCCCCAGTCGCTTGTTCCATTTTAACACTTTCTTGATTGATGTTTAGTTTATTCATCGTTTCATTGAGTTGTTGCTGATTTAAACCAGCTCCCGCTACAAATGTTGGTTTCCCCCAACATTCATTAATTACGCCGTCATCTGAGGCTGCGTGAACTTTTTGGCTGATTATGCCAGCGCCTAGAAAAAGACCCACTCCAGCGATTAAAATCGATTTATGAAGTTTCATTGTAATGCCTCCTGTATATCTTGATATACGTATTTTAACTCATTTATGGCTATTTTCTTGCGTCAAGCACCTGTCCTTAAACAATTATTTATTAAGTCAAGAATCTCTTAATGATTTTTTCAGCCTTTAGTCGGAGGTAAAAATTTCTCCGCTATGCCTTAGGTAAAATGCTACCTATAGTTAAGGAGACTATAGCAATTGTTTGCTACAGTCTCCTTGTTAATTTATTTTTCTTTAGTAGTAAAATGGATCTTTCCTTGGTCATCGCGTTCCAAGTAAGTCGTTTCTTTTAAATAGCTGAACTGTAATTCAGCGATGCTGGAATCTTCCAACATGTTTTCGTACCCTTCAAAAATTGCACGAATATATTGCTTATATGCTTGTTTTTTTCGTTGCCGTTTGTTCATAAGACACCGTCCTTCTTGGATATCTTACCAAGCATCCGCATTTCAGACAAGTATTTTATTGATAGGTTTGATGCAAATAAGTCAGTAAGTCTTTGGAAAGATCCGTAGCAGAAGTTCCTTCAGGCTTATTCTCTAACAACTCGACTACTGAATAGTCTTGATTTTCTGAATCAAATGCATATAAGAAACTATTTTCTTGTCCTTTTTCATCTTGTTTTTGTTTAATCTCTGCTGTTCCAGTTTTAGCTGCTAATGGGATATTCAATGCTGCCAAACTATGAGCTGTCCCGTTTTCATCACTGACGACCGCTTGCATATCTTCAGTAATTGTTTTAGCTGAACTCGCTTGGATCACTTCTTTTTTGTTTGCTATTTTTTGATCAGCAAGTAATTTAGGATACACCATTGTCCCATTGTTAGGAAAGACAGAATAGGCAGTGATCTGCTGGATTGGATTCAATAACAATTGACCTTGGCCGTAGCCAGTATCAGCTAATAAGATCTCGGAGCCAAACTGATCTTTACTAGAGATTTGAGCGGCATCCATCGCAATCGGCAAATCTAAATCTTTTCCAAAAATAAATTTATCTAACCCCGCACGAAAGGTTTTTTCACCCATTTTTAAAGTTTCTTGTGCCATGTAGATATTATCTGAATAAATCAACGCTGTTCTCAGATTGACTGGATTCACCTCTGAAACTCGCGTGACTTGATATGATCCCCACGAACTATCTTTTTGCCATTTTAAACCGTTGATAGTTAAGGCGTCCTCGGGATTTAAAGTACCTGCATCTAAACCAATCGCTGAAGTAATCAATTTAAACGTAGACCCAGGAGCATAGCCTGTAGCAAAGCGGCTCATAAAAGGTTGGTCTTCATTATTGCTATACGCTTCATAATCGGTTTGGCTGATACCGTTGGTCATCTTGTTAGGGTCAAAACTCGGCGAACTAGTTGCGACTAAGAGTTCGCCTGTTTTCGGCGCCATTGCAACGCTTGAGCCTGCTTGATCATTTAAACTGTTATAGGCAATCTGCTGCGCACGGCTATCGATCGTTAATTGGATATTCTCGCCGTCTTTTTTCTCGATTTTTTGTAAAACGTTTTTTTCGTTGCCTTTACTGTCAGTAATCGCTAATGAACCGCCATCTTTTCCGCGCAATTGCTTATCTAAAGCCATCTCTAAACCACTGCGACCAATCAGACTATCACTAGCAAGATCCGCATTTTTCTTCAAATCTTCTGCGGTTACTTTACCTACATAACCGATCAATTGTGCTGCCGCTTCTTTTAACGGATAGGTCCGTCCAGTTGTTTCTTTGATTTCTAATCCTTCTGGAATCTCTTTTGGCGCTTCTGCAGTTGTTTTTAACGGAACGAACAAATCATCTTGCACCCAGCTTTGTGCTAATGTCGCTTCTGCTTCTTTAACAGTAATCGCTAGACTTTTAGCGATCGTTTCAATTTTTGCTGACCGTTCTTCTGCTGTTCCGAGAGTTCCAGGGACAACACCTAGCTGATAAACAGTTCCATTGGCTGCTATTTTTTGATTGTTACGATCTAAAATTTCACCACGGACCGCCGGATCAATAGAATAATTTATCTTGTCTTTACCGGTCATTCCAGGGAAAATCAAATTTGGCTTCCAATTGATTGCCTGGCCGTCATCACTTAATGTCCCGGAATAGGCTTGATTTTTTAATTGACCAAAACCAGTATTTATTGATAATTTGTAAGAAAAATGATAGGTGCCATTCTTTTTAGCAACAACTAAATCATCTAATTTGATATTTGATGCGCCAATTCCTGAAAAAACTGATTGATATTTTTCAATGACTTGTTCTTTTGTATAGCCGCTTTTTTTGATAGAAACAGCTGTTAAATTTTTTGCTGTTTTTTGATACGTACCATCTTGGAGTGTTTTAACAAAAGCTGTGACAGTTTTTTCACCTTGCTTTTTGATCTGGTTGGCTTGATACGTACGAATACTAAAAAAACCAGCGATGAGCACGATGATAATCCCGCCGATGATAATCGGCAGTTTGTTCTTTTTTGTCTTGCGTGAACTTCTTTCCATTATAGGGTCCTCCCTAGCATCTTTTGTTCGTCTTCTTTATACTATAAAAAAGGACGTGTTAACGATATGAATCATTGCTACTTATTTATTGGACCAAGCGGTTCAGGTAAAACAAGCTTGGCTGAGAGAGCTTTCTCTCCCGAACAAAAAATTATTTCTTATACAACACGAGCACCACGTCAAGGTGAAGTACACGGCCGTGATTATTTCTTCATCTCAAAAAAAGAATTTGAAACGATGATAAAACAGGAACAATTTGCTGAATATGATTGTTATGACCAGCAATTTTATGGGATTGCTAAAGCCACCTTACAAAAAGCTCTAGCTGCAGGCGACTGTTACGACCCGATTACGACTACAGGCTTTCTTAACTTGCAGCGCATTTTCGGCGATCAAATGGTTCCAATCTGGATTCACATTTCGAAAGAAACAATTATTAATCGGCTAAAAAAACGAGCTACTGCCGAAGAATTAGCCCGTCGCACAGCGATATTTCAAGCAGATCAAGAAAACTTGGCTTGTTTAAGAAAGTTTCCTAATCTAATCGAAATTGACGGAGAAACATCTTTAGATGATATGCTAGCCCAGCTACGCCAGGCACTAAATTAGCTGAAAAGCCTTGCGCTCGCCATGTTCAAAAGGAAAATAGATCATTCCACGATAAATAAAACCCAGTTGCTCAATCAAATGGAGCATTGCTTGATTTTTTGGATACGTATCAATCCGGATATCTTGATAAGCTAAAATTTGTGCTTGCTTTATCGCCTGCATCAATAACTGTTTGCCTAAACCAGCTCCACGATATTTTTGGCTGACAGCAGTATGGTGCAGTGCGACATAAGGTCCATTACCTTGCCAGGAGCCTTCGATTGCCTCGTAACTAGGATCTTTTTCTGCAATCAGCGCAATCGTTCCGACGATTTCATCATTTAGCGTCAGCACATAGCTGGCTTTTTTTCGGATGTCCTCACGAATAACAGCTTCATGAGGTTCATGCCCATTTTGCCATTGAGGGGAACCTTGTTCTTTCAAATAATGCTTCGCATCGTTGATGATACTGCCGATTTGGGGAATATCGGCTAATGTACTTAAACGAAAATCAATTATATCTTCATTTTGCTTGCCTCTTTTCCCTCTGCTCATAAACGCTTCTTTTTCATAGCCCATTGTTTCACCACCCTTTCTGCCAATGATCGCCTTGCTCTAAAAAAGCGCCAATTAATTCTAAATGATGCGCCAATGTCCACTTTTTGATCGTTCCTAGACCAGGGAATTTTTGTGTTTCTTGATAATTCAATAATTCAGCTAATCCAAGAGTCAATAGCAGCTGATCTTGATTTCGATAATACCAAGTCGTTAATTTTTCTAACGCTTCAAAAAATTTTCCTTTTTGATCTTGTGCATTTTCATTGCTGTCAGACACAAAATGCCGGACTCTTAAATTGAGATACGCATCAAAATAACTAATGTGCAGCGCAATAGCACGACTAGGACCGCCCTTATCAAAGTAATGGCTGCCTTCGATTGTATAATCACTAAATCCGTTGGAAGCAGATTCTAGATAAAGATGTTCGTCACTGTAAAAATCATCTTCTTTTTCCCCATAATCTGCAACACTTTTTCGTGTTTGAAAGGCTTCTCTGAGTAAAATTTTATTTGGTATTTCTAAAATTCTAAATCTACCTTGATCTGGAATAACCGAAAGGACTTCTTGTGAGAAATTGGCTTGTTCTAATTTTCGTGGAGAATGGGTATTAAATACGTAAAGTCCTGCTTCAAATGGATTTTCTTGTGTTACGATTTCTGCATTTTTTACACTAGAAACTGCTTTTAGTTGCCAGTCAAAACGTCGTTCATTAAAAAATTTTGCTGTTCCAACTTGCGGATTCGAAATTAGGTAACAAACAAATTCATTTTTATCGAATAATTCAAGTGTTTTTTTCAAAGTTGCTGAATCACGAACGGGTTCAATGATTGGTCGAATTTTCTTTGACCAGCGCTGTTCATTGATCAACGCATTAAGGGCCAATAAATCAAACTGCTTTCCCCGCAAATAAGGATAATACATCAAATCACTCCAATGGTTCTGTCGGTCTTTTTCGAAGTTGCCTTTGCTGACGTAGAAATTCATAATCTTGTTCTAATGCCCGCAACTCTTCTTCCAAACTTTCGATTCGAGCTAATTGGACATCTTCAATAAATCGCTGGTAATAATTATCTGCTTGTAAACTATCTTTTTCAGCCAAACGTCGGCGTAACTCTTTGTAAAGTTGCTCGGTCGAAAAATAGCTGGTTCCATAAGACATTCGTTTGGCTTTTTGCACTTCACGAAATAATGAAGCCATGAATCGTTGCGTCAATGCTGACTCTTCAACTTGCAATGTGCGTTTTACTGGTTTTTTTGCGATGAAAAAAGTCCCAGCTGCCGGCAGATCCTCAGCTTGATGATACGGACGATAGACTAAGACCCCAATCTCGCGCGGAATGTCTTCTTGTACTTTTTCATATAAGTCTTCAGTCAGTACAAAATAATTGTAATGGCCGATGAAAGAAAGTTTAGCTTTTGAGAAAAAGTCCGCCTTTGTAATTTTCAACTCATAACAGCGCCATTCTGTTGCAGCATTCGGCTTAAAAAAACAGGCCAGCGTATCAACAATACCTTGATCATCGGGCATAGTGACTTCTTCTACGACGATTCCGCCGAGTTCAATACAATAATAGTACAAAGCTTTTTCAATTTCTTGTGTTAATGTTGTTTTCATAATCTCACCATGGGAACGTATTTTCGTAAACTTTAGCATATTTGCCGAAAAAAAAACAGAGGTCGCCCTCTGTTTTAAATAAAATATGAAAGATCACTAGCTGGACTGGGATAAGCAAAGATATACTTTTCAATCTCTTCATGGTTCATTTTTTTCGATAAGATGATTAACAGATAATTGATGAGTTCATCAGCGATTTGACTCAAACAAGTGATTGCAACGATTGTATCTGTCTCATCATAGACAAACTTTATTTTTGCACCTTGATCATTGATTCGGCGATACGTATACCAACTAGACAAATCGATTGTCTGAGAATGATAATTCGCCGAATGCTCAGTAAGTTCTTTTTCACTGAGCCCGACTCTGGCTAAACGCTGATCACCAAAAACGATTGTTGGAATCAACGGGTAGTCAATCAAATCACTAGCCCCATTCATTGCCTTAGCCACATACCCAGCTTCAAAACTTGCGACTGGTGTCAGTTTAGGCTGATTTTTAGCTAAAACATCACCACAAGCAAAGATATTTGGTTGTGTCGTACGTAAATGATCATCGACTTTGATTCCTTTTTTGTCGTAATCAACTCCCGCTTTTTCTAGATTCAATCCTTCGAGATTAGGGATACGTCCAGTTGCTCCAATCACACAATCAACCATCAATTCAAAGCGCTCTCCGTTGATTTGGTACTGTGAATGCAGTGATTCAATTGCGGTAGTCTCTATATTGAAATGAAATTGAATGCCTGCAGATTTCATGTGCTCAACAAGATCCATCACCAATTCGTAATCAAATTCTTTCAATGGTCGATCATTGTGATGGATGATGTGCACCTCAGAACCTGCAGCATTAGCGATGATTGCTAATTCAAAAGCGATGTAACCGGCGCCAATAAATGCTATTTTTTTAGGTAAGTGTTCAAACTCTAAAAAATCCGTACTGGTTTGTAATAGATCTTTTCCTTTAATCGGCAGTCTAGTCGGGCGTTGCCCAGTGGCAATCAAAAACTGTTTTGCTGCTAGTCTTTGCTCGTTGATCTTAATATGATTTGCATCAATGAACTCCGCTTGTCCTTCAAAAGAATCGATTCCTGTAGTATCTAAGCCCTTTTTTGTATTTTGCGGGACATAATCGGTGTATTCTTTCTTAAAAGCCATCAACTCTTCCCAAATAATTTTTGGTGTTTGATCAAATCCTTTACCGACCATAGTTGCAATTCGTTTTTGAGCTTCCACTCCGCTCATCAACATCTTTTTAGGATCACAACCGCGGTTCGGACAAGTACCGCCCCATAGATCCGATTCAATGATTGCCACTTTTTTTCCTTGTTCTTTTAACGCATATGCAGCTGAATTTCCCGCTGGTCCGCTACCAATCACAATCACATCATATTTCTCCATCATTATCCCTCCCGGCTTAAAAAGCAGAAAACGTCACTTCGATTAATCAATCCTAGAATTTTTTCGTCTTGTTTGATCAAAAAGGCATCTTGTTCAGTCAATAATTCAAAAACTTCACTCAAACTAGTATCGAGTGATAAATTTTTTAAAGCAGTGTCAGCCGATGTTGTTTTTTGATAAAATCCGCCATTATATAACGCTTCAAGGGTTTGGGCGTACACTTCATCGGTCGTTTCATCAAAAAATTCTTCGACAAATTGATTTGCAGGATGTTTTTGAATCTCTTCTGGGGTATCGCATTGGACTAATTTTCCTTCATGCATCACTGCAATTCGGCTGCCAATCTTCATCGCTTCTTTCATATTGTGAGTCACAAAAATAATCGTGTTCCCTAATTTTTGATGCAATTTCAGTACAAGATCTTGCAAACTTGCTCGCGAAATTGGATCAAGTGCACTGAACGGTTCATCCATCAAAACGATATCCGGTTCAGATGCCAAGGCACGGATGATCCCAATCCTTTGTTGCTGACCACCGGACAATTCGCTTGGCATTCGATCTCTAAACTGTTCAGGTTCCATATCTACTTCTTGCAGCAACTCGTCGACTCTTTTCTTGCGCCGTTCCTTTGTCCAACCAAGCATATCTGGAATAACTTCAATATTTTCCTTCACACTCATAGTTGGAAAAAGGGCGATTTGTTGTAAAACATACCCAATCTGCCAACGTAATTTCTGAAGATTATAATCTTTGATGCGTTTTTCTTTAAAATAAAGATCACCATCAGTAGGTTCAATCAATCCATTGATCATTTTTAACGAAGTTGTCTTTCCGCTCCCAGAAGGTCCTACTAAAACGAAAATTTCCCCTTTTTTTACCGTTAAATTTAAATCTTTCAAAACAAGATTGCCTTCAAATTCTTTGCTGACATCTTTAAATTCAATAATCGATTCCATCTAATTTCCCTCCCCAATGATAGTTTCTTTCACCAAGAAGTCGTGAGCGACCTTAGCTGGTTGCTCTTTTTTTACATTGACACGGTAATTCATCTCAATCATTTGTTCTTCAGTGATTTTACCGGCCAATCGATTTAAAGCTTTCACGACTTTGGGGTGTTTCTCAGCAAATTCTTTCTTCATTAAAGGTGCCCCTTGATACGGCGGAAAAAGCTGTTGGTCGTCTTCTAAGGTCACTAAGTCGTATTGTTTGAGCTCACTATCTGTTGAATAAGCATCGATCACATCGACATCTCCATTATTGATTGCCTGATAACGCAATGCTGGCTCCATACTTTGAACAGAACTTAATTTGATATCATATTTGTCTTGAATTCCGCGATAGCCATCTTGCCGATCGATAAATTCCAAAGTAAATCCGGCTTTTAATTGCTCTTGCTGCCCACGTAATTCTGAGATTTTTGTGATTCCTCGTTTCTCTGCTTCACTTTTCTTCATAGCTAAAGCATAAGTATTTTCATAAGCCATCGGTTTTAATAACTGAATATCAAATTGTGTGTCTAACAAGTCATTTGCTTCTTGATAGGTTTGTTTAGGTGAAAGATTTTCTGGAGTATTTTTTGGTACTTTCACTAAACTTTCTAACACCGTTCCCGTAAATTCGGGGTAAATATCAATCTGATCACTTTTTACGGCACTAAATAAAAAACTCGTCTTTCCAAAGTTGGGTTTTAATTCCACCGTAACTGAAGGATCTTCTTCTTGGATGACTTCTTTGTACATATTAATCAAAATATCCGGTTCTGCACCGAGTTTACCGGCGATTGTCACTGTTTCATGACCAATCGGGTTATTTTGGGCGAAGAAAATCCCCCCGATGCTCAAAAAGATAATGCCTAATGTAATCAAGGTGACTTTTCCGCTGCGGTTTTGTAAAAATCGGATTAGTGTACTAAAAATAATAGCAAGTAAAGCTGAGCTGATTGCACCAATCAAAGTTAGATTAGGATCATTGCGATCGATTCCTAAAAGAATAAATGTTCCTAGACCACCGGCACCAATTAAAGCAGCTAATGTAGCTGTCCCAATAATCAGCACCAAAGCAGTACGAATCCCAGAAATGATCACTGGCATCGCCATCGGCAATTCGACGCGCAGCAATTTGTGCATGCGTGACATCCCAAAGGCATCGGCTGCTTCTTCAATCGATGGGTCAATCTCTGCTAAACCAATGTACGTATTTTGAAAAATCGGTAACAGTGCATAGACTACAAGAGCAATCAATGCTGGCACTGTCCCGATACCGACAAAAGGAATCAACAATCCCAATAAAGCCAACGAAGGAATCGTCTGCAAAATACTCGTTATTTGTAATACGACTTCTGCTGTTTTCTTCCGCTGACTCAGTAAGATCGCTAATGGGATTGCAATCACAATCGCGATCAACAACGCACTCAATGAAATTGCTAAATGTTCAAAGATCGCCGATAAAAGTTCATCTTTTCTTTCAGTAAACGTAGTAATCAATTCATTCATAAACTTTCCTTTCAAAATTATGACCTATTTTCAGTATAACTGAATCAAAATAAGAGACAAAAAGATTGGCTTGCCAAAAAGTAGTATACTATCATAAAAAGAAAGGACTTAAAGTATGAAGACAACTAATGAACTAAAAGAGATTTGCTTAACAAAACAAGAAAAAACATATTCTTATTTAAATTCGTATCACTACAATTGGTTCAAAGCGATTGATTTAAATCTATTAAATAGCGATGGCTTCACTAATTATTTTTTACGGATTAAAAAAAATGAACCAGCTGTGTTTGAGGAGATACAAGAGAAGGTACTAAATGCCACAATTACCGCCTTTCAACAAGAACTAGCTGAAACCGATAGCTTTGTCTTATTGACAGCAACTTGGGCCAATGGACTCTTACCTGAAAAAGCGATTGCTGCGATGCAAGATTTCAATCATTATTTGACTAATTATACCCTCCAAAAAGACCCTCTAATCGGTATCAATCAAATGAATGCTGATTTCAATCAAGTTTTAATGCAGCATCTGCCAAAAGTTCGTCGCCAAGATTTGCGTTTAATCTATCGGTTGCTTTCCTTGAAAGATGTCTCTGTCGATGAGCAGCAAAAGGAATTAGCTGTACTCAATGAACCAACTAGAAACAGAACAATCGCTTTGTTAAGTCTTTTTAAAAATCTCTAAAAAAACAGAGCCAAAACAGGTATAATGTTTTGGCTCTGTTTTTATGATAGCTTTGTAATTTCACGATCAATCAATGCCAAAGAAAGTTTCAATGCCTTGACACGTTCTTTTGATAACGTAATCTGTGCTTTTAGATTTCCACCAGCGGCTTGTTTTTCTTCTAGTGAGATAAGTGCTTGCTCAATCTTATGCAGCGTTGAAACTAATGACTTCTTAGCTGCTAAATAGTCGGTTAATTCATATTCTTCCAAGTCAACACACCCTTTAAAAGTTTGTTTATAAATAACTAGCGAACGATCTCTAACAACTTTTGCTTCATATTAGAGACTCTGTTAGCATAAAACGTTGTAAAGTCTTTAATTTCTAGACTAATCTCTTTATCAACAAAAAGAAAAGAAGAATCTAACTTATACATCTTCACCCACTCAATCAATGACTTGTCTTGTTTAGAAATATTTTTTTCATTATTCAGTAGTTGCAGATTTCCCAGCTTATTCCAATTATCGCCGATTGTTT
Source organism: Enterococcus dongliensis (assembly GCF_031927985.1). Taxonomy (NCBI): domain Bacteria; kingdom Bacillati; phylum Bacillota; class Bacilli; order Lactobacillales; family Enterococcaceae; genus Enterococcus; species Enterococcus dongliensis. The sequence continues at coordinate 42,175 of NZ_JARPZC010000004.1, read as the reverse complement.
GATTTCTTCATCAGTAAAGTGTTCGGTCATAAATTGTTTATTTTGAAATTTTGATTTTGGATGAATATGATCAATATGAAAGTTCTGATTAAAATAATCCAAATCAGGATAGAATAAGGATAAAACAAAAAAAGCATCTTCCGAACCAAACTGGACTTCAAATAGCCCATTTATGATGTCTTCATCGAATGAATAATTTTTAACTGGATTGCTTTTTGCTTTGGCGACTATTTCAGATAAAGGAAACGTTTCAGCCGCTGAAGCCTTGATCACCTTTCGAATATCTTGTAAGACACTGTCAGACTGTCCGCCAAATAGACGTTTCAAAAAGACCAATAATAACCACTTTTTGATGATCTGTGAATCGGCATTCTTATCTTTTGTATCCAAAAATCTAGTTTTTACTACTTCGTCTTCTAAGTGTTTGATATATACATAATAAATAATCGGAATCGCCGCATTCTTTGCAGGGAACGTTCGATTTTCAAAACCTAATCTATAAATCATTTCGACTGTGTGTAATATAGACTTACGAATCCTATCCCAGTTTTCTTGAATATTCATAATAAGCTTTTTATCAAAGTTTTTGACTCTGCTTTTAATATCATTGGAGTACAAAACCAAAGTGGTCTTTAATATAAAATCAGGAGTGATCGAGAAATCGCCAAATTGATTGACTTCTCTAATCAGTTCATCAAAATTCTCTCTTGCATCTGGCCAGTAGGCAGTCAAAAAAGACATCAGCAGATCTGAAAACGTCAGTTTGGTCCCGCCATCATTAGTTCGGATAAAGATGTCTAAAACTTTATCCGGATTTTGCTCATCTTCTACAAAGTAATTCAAGATTCTATCTTTATTTATTGTCATCGAAAGCAGGTCGAGTGTTTCTTGCGCGTAGTCATTATCTTCCAAACCATTGTTTCTTAAGTAAGTAAACTGATCTTTCGGTTTTTCCATAGCTAGTATTTCTCCAACTTCAAACCAATGTTTTTCTTTCAATGCATTCTCTTTCGCCACTTTTTCTTTTCGTAAAAATTTAAATTCATATTCTTTATCAATCTCTGTATTTTGCTCATAAGGCTTTGTTATATTCAGATAAAGTTTCATCGGCGGTAAAGTGTCCTCATTATCGACCCACCATTTATGGCTCAATTTCATGGCATAGGTTCCTTTCAAGCCGATATACAGACTGTTCAGTCGCTGTTGACCATCAATTACTGCAAAAAAGTGATCACTTCTGCCTTTGGAATTGAAGTATGCATTTGTTTCCCCAAAACGTTGTTTGTACTTTCGTAAAAAAGAATAAAATTTATAGTTATTTTTGATGTCATCAGAAGTAATCTCCCATAGCATTAATGAGTTTATTGGATATTTCCTCATGATACTATCAAATAATAGTTCAATCTGTTCTGGACTCCAAACAAACTTTCGCTGAATCGCCGGTAAAAGAAAATTATTCTTATCGATATTTTCAATTGCTTCTTTAATAGTAATCTCTGGTTGAAACCCTTTAGTCATTGTATCCACTCCTAGTAATACACAGTATATCTCTTTTAAAATCAGTTTTCTATAGGTAGTATAACAAGCCTTAATCAGAAAAAACTGCTGCTTATATAAAAAAATAGAAGGTTAGACTAGTTATCTAACCTTCTATTTTTTTATGATTAATTTATAAGATAAAACTACCGAAAATACCGGCAACAATTCCAAGTAAAATTATCCCACTGCCAATGATTCCTAGTTCTTTCCAAGTAAATACTGGTTTCAACAAACTTAATGAGACGATGCTGACTGCGGGTAAAGTAAGCAGCAATGTCGCTGCTGGTCCACTAGAAAGCCCTAATGCTAACAAAACTTGGATAATTGGTATCTCACCTGCTGTTGGAATGACAAATAAGGTCCCTACTAAAGAAAATAAGACAATTGCGATGATCCCGCTATTTAATTGTCCGCTATTGACTGCTGGAAATAACAAGCCTTGAAATGCTCCCAGAATAAAGACGATGACGATGTAAGCTGGAATACTTTCAATAATCAGTCGTCCAAAAGCCTTGATCCAACGGACAATCACTCCTTGTTGTGTCTCTTCGATTGGATCAAACATTTTAGTATCTGGAACATGAACACGTTTTGCCTTAGAAACTTTTGAAACGATCGTCGCAATTCCTAAAACGGCAATAACTCCAAAAATGAGGCGAAGAAAAGTGAATTTCCACCCAAGAACAAAACCCATAAATACTAAAGTTGCTGGGTTTAACAATGGATTAGCTAAGAAAAAGGCCACGACACTATTGACAGATGCTTGTGAACGTTTTAATCCCACGGCCACTGGTGCTGTACAACAAGTACACATCATAGTTGGCATCCCTAGTACCATAGCAAACACGGAATTTCGGAATTTACTGCCACCCAAATATTTTTTTATTAATTGCGTAGGAATCAATACTTGAACCAATGAACCAACGATTAATCCTAAAACGACTGCTTTCCATACGGAATTGAAATAAGCAATAGTAAATGTCATTCCAGATTCTATTGAAAAAATTGGCGCTTCTTTTCCAACATTAATAATGGCATCCCCGATTGAATGTGTCGAACTTGCTGCTAATGCTTTTTGAAAATATGGGAACCATTTCACGTAGAACAGCCCAACTAGTAAAACCAATAAAAAAATTCCTATATATCTAACCGTTTGTGATCTCTTCTTTACATTTTCCATCTATCATCCCTCTTTTTACTTTTCCGTTGCAATATCTCATACTCCTTACAAATTCTACCATAAACATTACTTTCGTTATTTAACATTGCAACTTTTACTCACAGCTTCCAATTTTCCCACTCGAAAGCCTATGGCTAGTGTAAACGAAAGTTCTCTATAAGTATACTCTAAGATAATTATCATTTATCTCTATATTCTTATAAGTCATTAGTAAAAAAGATGATGGTTTATAGTAATTTCGTATGCGATATTATTATTTATAAAAATATTCTATTTTAATTCTTTCCTTTGTAATTGGAGATAAAAAAAGAATGTGCTTCTATGACAAGTAGTTCTAGTCAGGAAACACATTCTTTTGGAACGATTGATTGCACCGGAATCGCGATCAATGAGTTTAACAATATTTTTCTAAGTTATTCTGTTGACCTGGATCTAAAATTGCTCACAGCAATCAATCCTCCGCCGACTACCAACCAGATACTCAAGACCTGATTGATAACCGAAAAAGGCAAAGTTGTTTGATGCAGTCCTTCCCGAATCAATGATGCTGGTACAATAGACAAGCGTTGCCAGCCAATAACGAATATGCTGAGGGCAAAACAACCTACTGCATTAAAAAAAGCAAACTGACCACTGATTAAATATAGGCGACGTGTCATAAAACGAGTTAACAGCAGCACTAGTAAAAGCCAGCTTCCAAAAAAGATCCAACCTGTGTTTATCCGCATTTGCAGCCACTCGTTGCTAAAACAGATAAGTGCCAATGTCATCGCCCACCAAAAACTATTGTAAAGAATCGTTACTCCTTTCAGCATAGGCTTATTGAGCTAAACGAATGATGACTTGGACCGTCGTACCATCTTTTGGTAAGACTTTTTTGTTGCCATAAAAATTATTGACCTTTTGTTCTGTCGTTCCAACTGGCCAAGCGGCGTCACTAACAATCCCCGTTGCACAACTATCTAAGCAGATAACACAACCAGTATTGTTTTTCTTCGCACTTGCTAAGTTACCGCCAAATCGAAAATCAGGTGTATAGTCTTTATCCGACTTAACCGCTTCTCTTGCCGGAATTTCATCATGGCCTTTCCATTTCAAGAAAACAGTTACTTTGTCGCCGTCAATTTTTTTGCCGTCTTTATAATCAGCTTTCATATCCTTAGCGGTTAGATTGTCGCCAGATTCTGCCCCGATATCTTTGAGAGCTTGGTATACTTTCTTTTCATCCGTTTGACCGCGCAAAATGGATTTTTCACCGTTAGCGCCTCCTTCATACACAACCAGGTGCCGAGTAGGTTCGCTAAAATATGTCCCGTTGACCGTTGCATCAAACATGATTTCTTTTTTATCCTTATTTACCACTAATTCTTTTTGATCTTTTCCTGAAGAATCTGAACTAGCAGACTTTTCGCCGCTCCCGCATGCACTTAATCCAACCAGTGCCACTGCTGCTAGAGTAATTAATAAACTAATTTTTTTCATCGTTACTATCCCCTTTTTTAATGATGTGTGATCTTTTTAGATCGTTCTTTGTATAATTTTCGAAGCAAAACGATTAATGCTGATAAAGCAAATAACACCAACAGTGCCGTTACCACCATCTGAGCGCCTCCTGTCAGCATGCCGCCAACATAAGAGTAAATGATCGTTGCCGGTAACTGCCCCAACCCAGTTGCTACTAAGAAGCTGCCAAATGACATCGATGTTAAACCAGCCGCATAACTGACAATATCAAAAGACATAAATGGCAATAGTCGTGCAATCAAGATACTCAATCGACCATACTTTTCAAAAAAATCATCGATTTGTTGTAAACCAGTCTTACTTGTTAATTTTTCAACTACATCCCGTCCTAAGATTCGCGCAATAAAAAAACATAATGCTGCTCCTGCCATCGCACTGACCCAAGATAAAATTGCGCCTTGCCACCAACCAAATAAATTCGCATTAGCAAATGTGATTAAAAATGCTGGCAGCGGTGCTGCAACTGATTGAAAAATCATCAAGAAAAAGGATACTAAAGCAGCGTATGCACCGTAAGACGCAACAAATCGGCGTATTATTTCAAAATCTCCACTAGCAAACATCTTTATAATCGTGTGAGTTCCCTCGTGTACTGAAGGAACAAACAGATACAACACAAGTAAAACTAAAATGATCCCTAACAACATACCTTTTTTACTTAAATTTTGTTTTTTCATTCGTTTTTTCCTCATCTTCTTTCTCAGTGCTAACAAAGCACCTATGATCAGTTGTTCACGTGAATTTCTAGCCACAACAAAAAAACATACCTTATCGGGTATGCCTTCTCCAAAAAATGATCTTTAATCAAATACTTAAAAACCAGTTAAAATAGGTGAAGGAATGCTTTTCGTGATTTTTTGCTTAGAAACTCTAAGAATTCGTGATAGCCCAAATCAACGACGACTTCTAATAAACATTCCCTCACCTCCAAAATTCCTATTTATTCGAACTAAGTATAGTGAAATAAAATACAAATTACAATGAAAATTTGAGTTTTTTTATAAAAAGAACCTTCAAGAAAGCTTTAAATTCAGCTTCTTTCTCCTCTATCAAGCAAAAAAGCTTAGTGAGTTTTTACTCACTAAGCTTTTTCTATTTTGCATTATTGATCAATGATCTCTATCTGATACCAAGTGCAATCCGTGCATAACGGCTCATCTTATCTGTCGTCCATGCTGGATACCAAACGAGTTTCACTTCAACATTGGTTACTTCTGGAATCTCAGCTAATGCTGATTGGATGTTGTCAGTCAAAATATCCGCTAACGGACAACCCATAGTGGTCAAAGTCATCTTGATCACAGTGTTACCAGTTTGTTCAAATTCTACTTCATATATTAAGCCAAGATTCACGATATCAATACCTAATTCTGGGTCAATTACTGACTCCAAAGCAGTCAAAATCGTTTCTTTGATTTCAGCTACTTCTGTATCGGTCCATTTTGGTGCATTCTCTTCCACTTGATCCACTCCCTTTCGAGTTTCAACAGTATTTTACTCTATCTGCAAACATTTGTAAATGATAATTAGCTTTTGAATCCACTCGTTAACTTCACTGATTTGGTCTTTCGCAGTTCCCAAAGTATCGGTCTTCTCTCATGGGAAAAAGCTGCTGACCTGGTTATTTTTCTAAGGCAAGGGTGATACTTTTTTCAATTAATTGAGAAATAGATATTCCTGCTGCTTTCATCATTCTAGGATAACGACTATAGGAAGTGAATCCCGGCATTGTATTGATCTCATTGATCACCAATCGTCCATCGTCTGTTAAGAACAAATCGATACGCGCAAGTCCGATACAGCCTAAACAGTTATAGATATTTTTTGCTGTTTGCTGAATTTCTCTTTGTTTTTCCAAAGGCAAAGCTGCAGGTACGGTGAAAAAGGAGTTTTCTGACCCTTTATCGGGATCTTTTTCTTGATGAATCTTAAAAAAACCATGACTTAATGTAATTTGATCGACCTCTCCAGTAAACAATTGCGTGTAATTTCCTAATACTGCACAACCTACCTCGATCCCTGAAACGGCTTCTTCAATCAAGATTTTTTGATCGTAATTTCTAGCAATCTCAATAGCTTGGTGTAATTCTGATTTTCGAGATACTTTGGTGATGCCAAACGATGAACCAGACCGAGCAGGTTTGACAAAAACTGGATAAGTTAATGATTGATCAGTGATTTGTTCATCTTGTTGTAAGATTAAAAAATTTGGTGTATGAAATCCAGCATCTCTAGTAATGAGATAAGTCAGTGCTTTGTCCATGCACAAAACAGAACTTGGAATGTCACAGCCTACATAAGGAATCCCTGACAATTCAAACAAACCTTGGATAGTCCCGTCTTCCCCGGTTTTTCCATGTAATACTGAAAAAACTACATCGATATGGATTATTTGATAGTTTCCATTCGTTAAAAGCACTAGCCCATGAATCATTTGATCTGGCACTAAAACTATCGTAGGCAGCTCTGCTGGATTTAAAAACTCTTCAGGCTCTACACACCTTTTCCATTGACCGTCTGTTGTAATGCCTACATAAATTGGTTGATATTTTGCTACATCGATATTGGCAGCAATTTCTTTTGCTGATTTGATTGAAACTTCATGTTCTTCTGACATGCCTCCAAATAAAATAGCAATCGTTTTTTTCATCTAAATCCTTCTTTCAATTTTTTTGATAGTTTTTCTTGTTATCCCAACACGTATTCTTCTAAGCACAAGCCTTGTGCAGAAATTTTTGTTGCCGCATCAATCCCGACGTAGCGATAATGCCACGGTTCGTTAATGACACCAGTTATCGCTGTTTTATCAACTGGATAACGATTGATAAAACCAAACTTATGCGCATGTTGCTTCAACCAGTTATACACTTCAGTCGAAGAAGAGTGAAATTTATCTTCATTGATATCTACCGCGATTCCTAATTGATGTTCACTAGTCCCCGGTACGGCCACCCACTGCTCAGCTTTTTCTTTTGCTTGTTTTTCAGAATATCCCTCGGCCAGATAGGCTGATTTTTTTTCATCTAATATTTTTTGTTGTTCTTTTGCACTGCGATAACCAGAAACAACAATAGGATAAACGCCCTCCTTTCTAGCCGCATCAAACATTTTTTGTAAAGGTGAGTAAATCCTTTGATCGATCATTTGTCCATTTGAAAGTTTTTTGAGAGTCACCTCGTAATTTTTAGGAATCGGATGTGATTGATTGACTAACAAAAGCTCCCAATCTTGATTATTTTCTATTTCTGATTGAGCTTCGGCAGTAAATGCACCAAAAGACGTCTGGTGAATTATGTGGGAAAAAGTAAGATACAGCCCTAGACTCAATACTAAAACTAGGCTAGTCATGATCTGGTAATTCTTTTGTCGAAAAAAGGTTGTTAGAAGTAAAAATCCCCCGACTCCCAGACCGCTTCCGATACTTGCCGTAATCAAATCGTCTATATCTGCAGTTCCTTTAGCCAAAATAAACTGAATAAATTCGATACTTAGACTTACCCAAAAAGCTCTCAGCAAAATCACCCAAAGTTGACGCGAGCCAGAATATAAACCAGTTAGGATGTAGCCAAGCGGCAGAAATAAAAATATATTTTCAAGCCATTCAAATCCGTTACTAAAACTTCCATTATTTGAAAAAGGAATAACATTAATACTTCGTCCGCCCAGATTCTCTGTTTGACTGATGATCGCTCCAATGACTATTGATAAGTAAACGAGTAGCAAACCAACTAGAACTACTTATCTATACTTTCTTTCCTTCATACTATCTCCTCCATAAGGCAATGAATTTCTTTTACCATTGCAGTATGTCAGATCAATCTGTAAACAAACTGGATACTATCTGTAGTTTCCCTGTAGACAAAAAAGAACAACAGTGGTCAACTGTTGTTCTTGCTTGCTTCTTCTTTTGGGAAATCTACGTAAAATCGAACACCTTCTGAAGTATTTTCTAATGAAAAAGAGAGCTTCATCTCTTGTAATAATTTTTGGACAATCGTCAGTCCCAAACCACTACGTGTGTTCTTATCAGTCCGTGCTTTATCGACTTTGTAAAATGGGTCAAAAATTTTTGTAAGTGTCTCTGGTGCAATAGCTGATTTTGTATTTAAGATATTTAGTCGACAGCTACCACTTTGTTCTTCTGTCCAAATACGGATTAACGCTTCTTCTGGCGAATTTTGTACAGCATTTGCTAACACATTTGACAAGATCTTCTTTAAACTATTCTGATCACAAAAAACAACGATGTCAGCGGGAATAGTTACTTCTATTCGTTGGTTTGCCGCAGTAATCTGTGACTGATAAGAACGAAGTATCGCTTCAATGATTTCCCGTAACTTTACCTTTTCAAAAGTAAAAAGTACTTTTCCTTCATTCAATTTGACGATCTCTAAAATTTCAGAGACTAACTCACTTTGTTTGTCCATCAGATCTAAACATTCTCGTAAATATTTTGGATGATTCTTGTAATCACCAATGTTTGCTAGCATCCCTTCTAATAAAATACTAGTAGCTGCTATCGGAGTTTTTAATTCGTGGGACGCCGCTGAAAAGAAATACCGCTGATTTGCTTCAATTTCTTGTTCTCTTAAAATCTCATCTTGCTGATGAGCGATGGTCTTTTTTAGTTTGCGATACATCAAATGAACGTCTCGCGATAAGTCCCCTAACTCATCTTTTCGCTCTGAAAAACGTGGCTGGACTTCTTGGAGATCTGCCATATTTTTTGTATCTTTTGCTAAACTTTTTATGGGATCAACCAGCTGTCTAGTAAAAAGATACCCGATTACTAGGCATAGACTGACTATAAATAAAAAAATAAGCAAGGCACGCAGAATCATCTCATGATAAAATTTTGTCAGTGTCGGTCTGGTCAGCGCGATGATTGAATAACCCGTCGTCTCATCTTTATCTACTACAAAGAAAAAATCTCTTTGTGTACTCAATGATTGTTCTTCCGCTTTTGGAGTTGAAAATAGCGTTTCTCCATTTTTATCAGTGATCATAAATTCAAATGACCGATTCTTTTGGTAAAAATCCTGAGCAGTTTGTGAAATCGTCTCAAACTGACCATCTTTTACTTTATGTACCAATGGTTGATAGGATTCATAAATAGATCGCCGCTCTACAGATTTATAAAGCGTTGAAAATTGATTAAAAAATAATCCTGCAGTTATTAACACTAAAAACAACATGGCAATAATCGTGTAACTAAAGATTTTAAGAAAGATGCCGTATTTTCTCATACCGGCTCCTCCAAATAATACCCTATCCCTCGGACTGTTTTTATCATTTTTTCTGGTAATTTTCGCCGCAGATTTTTGATATGAGTATGAATCGTACCCTCATCCCCGTTAAAATCATAGCCCCAGATTCGAGACAAAATGATTTCATGGGAAAGTGTCTGACCCTTATTCTGAGCCAACAACATCAAGATTTCAAATTCTTTTACCGTTAATCTCAACTCTTCTTCTGCATAAATGGCTTTAAAACTTTCAGGAAAAAGTGTCAATTTCCCTATATGAATCACTTTTTCTAAACTACCTGAACGTCTTAACAACGCCTCAACTCTTTTTAGCAATACTTGAATTCTAAAAGGTTTGGTTACATAATCATCGGCTTTTTCATCAAAAGCTTTGATCTCATTTTCATCACCAGAAAGAGCAGTCATCATCAAAATCGGTGTATTATTTAATTTGCGAAATTCACGCAACAACTGATATCCATCCATACCAGGCAATAAGATATCGAGAATAACCAATTGATACGTTTGCTCATAAAATTTTTCATGTGCAACATTTCCATCAGAGCATGCATCTACTTCATATCCTGCTTCAATCAAAAAAGCTTTTACTGTGTTACGGATCGTTTCATCGTCTTCTACAAGTAAAATTCGTATAACCATACTGTTTATCCCTCCAAAAGAAGTTTATACCAGAAATCTGTAGTTTATCTGTATTGTTATTAATTTCCTACGCAGTACAAGTCTAGCTTTTTCCCTACAAAATTCATTTCATTGATTATACTAAAAAATAGGTAATCTGAAGTATTTCAGATTACCTATTTTTTCTAATCTTGAATCTTTATTTATCAATTTGCGATTTTTTTAATAATTGTTGTTCGTCTTGTGTTAAAAAGCTTCCTACAACAGAATCAGTTGCTACGATATTGGTAAATGAATTTGGATCTACATCTGCTACGACTTGTTTTAAAGTGTATAGTTCATAGCGCGTAAACACAATCATGATGACTTCCCGCTCACTAGAACTAAATCCCCCACGAGCTGGGATTACCGTCAAACCTCGAAGCAATTCACTACTTAAAACTGCACGCATCTCACTGCTTTTACTAGTACTGATAAATGCTGTCATTTTTTGGTGACTCGTATGGACATAATCGACTACTGTACTCATCGTAAAAATCGTGATAATCGTATATAAGGCACTTTCCCAAGCAAAGAAAAATCCTGCTACGATTACGATTACACCATTTAACAACATCATATAATTTCCAACAGTTCGTCCAGTTGTTTTAGATAACAACAAAGAAACAATATCTAAACCGCCAGTGGTGAATCCAAATTTCAATGAAAACCCTGCCCCAATTCCAAGCAAGACCCCACCAGTGATGGTATTCATCAATACATTGTCCGTCACTTGACCAACAGGCACTAATGTCGTGAAAAAGGACATCGAAATCACATTAGCAAAACTTAGAATCATCGCAGATTTTCCTAATTTAATAAAACCTAAAATAAATACTGGAACATTCAGAAGAAAAATCAAGATCCCGGTATCAATCGATAAACCAGTAGTAGATAATAAATGTTCCGCAATTTGGGCAATCCCGGTCATTCCTGCTGAAAATACATTTGCTGGGATCAAAAAATAATTTAATCCGACTGCACCAGTCAAACCGGTAAATAAAATGACAAAGATTTTTTTCGCTAAATCTTTTGATGTATAATTGATAACCTTCCGCATCTGATAATCCTCCTTTAATTCAAACCTATAATAGAGTAACAGGTTCTTTCATTATTAATCAATCGTTTTCAACAACTTATTGGAGAATAATCATAACTTTCTTAGCATTTTTTGATAAACTATAAGAAAAGAATTAGGAGGACAACTATGGCTAAAGATGCAAGCTTCGATATTGTTTCAGAATTAAACAAAGAAGAGGTCAAAAACGGGATTCAAATCGCCTTGAAAGAATTAAAAAATCGGTTTGATTTTAAAGGAAGCCCATTTGAAATCAAACTAGAAGCAAATCAATTAGTAATCAAAGCAGAAGATGACTACAAATTAGAACAAGTCAAAGACGTACTGTTCAGCAAATTGATCAAACGCGGAGTTCCGTTAAAAAACATTCAATTTTCGTCTTCTAAACACGCCTTAGGTGGCAATGCACGCCAAAGTGCTGAACTTGTCAATGGTATCGATAAAGACAGCGCAAAAAAAATTACCACAGCAATCAAAAACAGCAAAATAAAAGTCAAAGCTCAAATTCAAGATGATCAACTGCGAATCACTGGAAAAAGTCGAGATGATCTACAAAAAGTTATCTCATTAGTAAAAGAACTTGAACTACCTATAGACGTACAATTTAGCAATTTTCGTTAAAGTCGACAACATAAGTCGACTTTTTTGTTGGTGATCTCTAGCTAGTGAAGTTGAGAATCAAATGTTTTTATATATTTTGTTTGCGATATTTATAGCTCTTTATTTACAAAAATACCAACCATTAAAAGTTAGAAGTTTAATCTAGCCTTTAATAGTTGGTTCTTTTTATCTATTATTCTGCCAAAAATCGTTGGCTGTTTTGTTAATATCTTCTGAATTATAAACAACTTTACGATCTGACCAGTTAATTGGTAATAAGTTTTGATAATGCGGATTTGTATAACGCTGATCTAATAATAAAATGATTCCTCGATCTGACATCGTACGAATAACGCGCCCAGCAGCTTGTATGACTTTATTCATCCCTGGCAACTGATAAGCATAACTAAATCCTTGATTTTGTTTTTCATCGTAATACTCTTTGATCAACTCTTGTTCATGGTTAATTTGCGGCAAGCCCACTCCAACTACGATTGTACCAATCAAACGGTCACCAACCAAATCGATCCCTTCAGAAAATATTCCGCCTAATACACAAAAACCAATCATCGTTTTTTCAGGTCGCTCATCAAAGGATGCTAAAAATGCTTCTCTTTCTACTTCACTCAACTTTGTGCCTTGAATTTGAATCGTAACTTCTGGGTAAACTTCATGAAAATAAGCTGCCACTTGATCAAGATACTGAAAAGAAGGGAAGAAAACGAGATAATTACCTGTTTTGCTCCTCACCAATGCCTCAATCGATGAAACGATTTTAGGAATACTTTGTGTTCTTTTTTGATAAGTTGTTTGAATGCTTGCATCTACCATCACTAGACGATTTTCTGCAGGGAATGGATTAGGTAACCGATAACTGAGACTTTCCTCACCACCACCTAAGACTTCTTGATAATAATCTAAGGGAGAAAAACTAGCCGAAAATAAAATGCTGCTACCGACTTTCTCCATTGTTTGCTCCAAAAACCAAGACGGATCAATACAAAATTCTTTAACAATCAAATCATAACGTTTGTGCTCTACCGTTGTTTGATAATGATCATCATAATATTCACTCATTCTTGTAAATCGTAAAATCTCAAAATAAATCGGCAGCATCTTTTGTTGGACTGGATGATCTGGATATTCTGCTAACCACTCTTTAATTTGTTCTTGTAATTTAAAAAGACTATTAACAAGGCTATCTGGCGCCGTTTGTTGGTGGTGATATGCTTTTCCATCTAAAGATTGTAAAATTAATTCGAACTCATTATCGACTTTTTTAAAAGCTTTAATTAGTTTTCTAAAAGCTTTATCTAAGTCTTTTTGAATTCTTGCGATAGTTTCTCGTGAAATACTCGCCGAATACATTTCTTTTGAACGATTGACCAAATTGTGAGCTTCATCAACTAAAACTAAATTTGTTTTATCTTCTTCTTCAAAAAAACGACGTAAATAGACTGTCGGATCAAATAAATAATTGTAGTCACCGATGACCAGATCACAAAAACGACTCACATCTAAAGAGAGTTCAAATGGACAAAGCTCGTGTTTTTGTGCGTATTTTTCAATAACCGGTCTTGTGTATTGATCCTCGTTATTCAACATGTCCCACAAGCCATCATTGACTCGATCATAGTAGCCTTTCGCAAATGGACAATGTTCAGGTGTACAATTTCGTTCAGTTAAAAAACAAATTTTGTCTTTTGCTGTGATTGTAACGCTTTTAATGCGCGCTCCTTTTTTCGTAAGTTTCGTCACTGTTTCCTCAGCGACTTGACGAGTAATCGTTTTGGCGGTCAAATAAAAAATACGTTCTCCCAACTCTTCTCCCATGGCTTTGAATGTCGGAAAAAGTGTCGACATCGTCTTTCCCGTGCCCGTTGGTGCTTCAACAAATAGTTTCTGCTGAGCATGAATAGTCTTATAAACCGCAGCAGCTAATTCTCTTTGTCCCGCACGATAACTATCAAATGGAAAGGTTAATGATTTTAATGAATCATTTCGTGTTTTACGCCATTGTATTTGGAAGACCAGCCAATTTTCGTAACGTTCGATTAAGTTATTAAAAAAATCAGTCAATTCGACAAAGGTAAATACCCGAATTTCTCGAGTGATTTTTTCTTCAGTTGTTTGGAAATATGTCAATCGTGTGCTGATTTCGGTTAATTCTTCTTGTTCACTATAAATATAAGCGTAAACCATGGCTTGATAAAAGTATAGGTTGATGATTCCTGGCTCTAGTTCCTCAAAAGGTGTCTCTGACGTTTTAATTTCATCAATAAATACTTGATCCTCTTTGCGATAAATTCCATCTGCACGTCCTTCGATTTGGACCGTGGTTTCTGCAATTTCAAGTACTTTTTTTAACCAAACTTCTTTTTGATAGTCAGGACCTGCTTCTTTTTGCAGTTTCCGATGAATTCTGGCACCTTCTTGTGGTGTGTGATTGCTGCTTTTTCCTTCGTTGATACTACCACTTCGTAAGATAAATTCGACCAGTTCACGAATCGCCAATTTCTTTACTGCCATGTTGTCCCCTCATTCTCTGTTTCAATCTTATATTTTTTCAAGAGCATTGTTGTTCCACCATAGAAGAAATTCTCTTTTCCGTCAAGTTTTATTCGTCTTTCTCCTGCTTGAAGATTTGCTGTAGAAACCTTTGAAAAATTTCTGTTTTAAGTCCCATTTTTTCATAATTTTCTAAGATCGAATGCAGTTCCATCAAAAGAAAGGATAGATAAAAAGCATACAATAATAAACTGCCTGCTTGTAATGGAATTAGACTTGAAACTGGTAAGAAAAACAATAGCAGTAAAATACTGGCAATTTTTCGCAAAATCCCATTGATTCCAATTTTTGAAGAAATTTGTTTTGTCAACTTAGCAGCGATCAATCCAGTCAACAAATCTAACAACATTGCGGCTGAGATCAACGCCAACACAAAAAGGAGCTTAGGTTCTTTTTCTATCATTTTTATCCAGTCTGTCATTTTGATTCCTCCAATATTTTTTGGTTTTCTATCTCTTCACTATTTTTATAAAGAGTCCACTGTTTCTTCCTTTATAACTATTAACGAAAGTTTTTAGGAAAATGCGTACATGAAAAGCAAAATCATTCGTAGAAGTCACAATTTTTTTCCTTTTAAGGTATAATAAAGAAGGACTTTGCAATGCTGATTTTTACTGATTAAAAGCTTTTGCTCTGTCAGTAAGTATAAATCGACTCAGAAAAATTTATTTATTAGTCTTTTAGGGAGGAAAATAATGATTCAAATCGAAGGCTTTGTTACTGGAATCGCGCAAGAAAATTGCTATTTGATTCATAATGAACACTATTTGCTCATCGTCGATCCAGGTTCGGAAGGCGATCGATTAAGTCAAGAAATCACTCGAATTGGTAAAACACCCTGTGGGATTCTTTTGACTCATACTCATTTTGACCATATCGGTGCAGTTGAGCAATTACGAAATACCTATAATATCCCCGTTTACGTTAGTCCATTAGAACAAAAATGGCTAGGAGATCCTATTTTGAATCTCTCTGGTTTAGGACGACACGACGACATGCCTGATTTGATTGTTCAACCAGCCGAACATGAATTTGAATTGAAAGAGTACACAATCGGGGGGATGACTTTCCAAGTTGTACCGACACCGGGACATTCAATCGGCAGTGTCAGTTTTATTTTCGATGATTTTGTCGTTGTTGGTGATGCATTATTCAAAGGAAGCATCGGCCGGACAGATCTTCATACCGGTGATTTGCAACAATTGTTATACAGTATCAAAAACTATCTTTTCACCTTGCCTCGTGAATTGCCGGCTTATCCCGGCCATGGCGAAGCAACAACAATCGGTCATGAGATTGATACAAATCCATTCTTTAATTAATCAACTTTATTGGAGGTTTTAAATATGGCAGAGACAAATCTTTATATTGTTCGACACGGTAAAACAATGTTCAATACACTTGCTCGGGTACAAGGCTGGTGTGACACCCCATTGACAAAAACAGGGCGTGAAGGTATCCATTACGTTGGCCTAGGCTTGCAAGATACTAAGTTTGAAGAAGCCTATTCGAGTGATTCTGGTCGAGCGATTGAAACGATGCGGATTCTTTTGAGTGAACATCCTGAAGGCAAAGACATCCCTTATCATGTAGATCCGCGTATTCGTGAATGGTGTTTTGGTTCTTTAGAAGGCGCATATGATGCGGAGATGTGGGGGGTATTGCCGCGAGTATTAAACTTCAAAACAGAAGATGATCTATTTGCGACTGATGTTACCTTTGAAGAGATTGCTCACGCAGTCGAAGGTGCTGATACAGCCAACTGGGCAGAACCTTATGCACAATTAAGAGATCGTGTTTGGAATGGGTTTGAAGACATCGCTCAAAATCGTGAAAAACAAGGCGGCGGAAACGTCCTGATTGTTTCTCATGGATTGACGATTGCCTTTCTACTTAGTTTGATTGATTCTAATCAACCGGTGCGAGCAAACTTATTAAATGGCAGTATCAATCGTTTAGCCTACAAAGATGGTGAATTTTCAATCCGGGCAATCAATGATATCAGCTACATGGAACGCGGCAAAACGATTTCTGATCATACCGATGCTTAGAACCTTAACTGTCAGCTTTTGCTGACAGTTTTTTTCTTATAAAAAGCTTAGCCTTTTTTCGATGGTCTTTTCAAAGATGAAACGGTATACTGATTATTGTTATTAATTTGAAAGGACGTACATTATGCTTATTGCCAATATTTTTAAAGCAATTATTTTAGGGATTGTCGAAGGTATTACCGAATGGCTGCCGATTTCTTCTACAGGACATTTAATCTTAGCTGATGAATTTATCAAATTAAATATGAGTTCAGCTTTTATTGAGATGTTTAATGTAGTAATTCAACTAGGAGCGATCTTAGCCGTTGTGGTGCTTTATTTTACTAAATTGAATCCCTTTGCTCCTAGTAAGACCACTGCAGAAAAAAACGATACATGGACATTGTGGTTTAAAGTAATCATTGCTTGCTTGCCTGCAGCGGTGATTGGATTACCATTAGATGACTTTTTAGAGGCCCATTTCCATAAATTTTTACCGGTAGCAATTATGTTGATTGTCTATGGGATCGCATTTATCGTAGTGGAGCGACAAAATAAAACAAAGAATCCCAAGTGCACCAGCTTAAATGACTTCACTTATAAAGCCGCATTGATTGTTGGTGCTTTTCAGCTACTTTCACTGATTCCTGGAACATCTCGCTCAGGTGCAACGATTCTTGGTGCAATTATTATCGGCTGTTCACGTTATGTTGCGACAGAATTCTCATTTTTCCTCGGAATCCCAGTCATGTTTGGTGCTAGCGGTTTGAAAATCGTCAAATTTTTACTGAAAGGAAATTCTTTTGGTATTTCTGAGATTATTGTTCTTTTAATCGGTATGGTAACTGCCTTTATTGTTTCAATTATCGCGATTAAATTCTTATTAAACTACATCAAGCGAAACGATTTTACAGTCTTTGGCTGGTATCGAATCGTCTTAGGAATCATTTTGATCGGTTATTGGCTGATCGCTATGTAAGATCTGCAATTTTGCAGATCTTTTTTTTATATAAATCTAACGATAATTATTCTAAACAATATTTTCCATTCTGTTTTAATAAAACTTTTGTAATCCCTATATTTATTAAAACAAATACAAATGATAGTCATTCTCAATACTAATTGATAATTACTTTCGTTCTCAATTAGCTTATTTTATTATCATTTACTTTATCTCCTATGATATGATGAATTTGAAAGAACTTCTAGTTTGTACAAATTCTTATACTATTAGAAAGGAGAATGTACGATGAGTAAAGAAGAAAAAAAAGCTTTTTTCTCTACCCTCTTCTGTTTATTATTTTTGATTGGCGGTAAACTTCTGATGGCCCTCTCACAACCGCTATATCCACTCTTGTTTGTTTTAGCAATTATTAGTGGCGGCTGGAAGCAAACCTTTGAAGGCATCAGCGAATTGATCAATGAGCGAACATTAAATGTCGATCTATTGATGGCTTTAGCTGCCATTGGCGCCTGTTTGATCGGTAATTGGTTTGAAGGTGCGATGCTGACTTTTATTTTTTGCCTAAGCGGTGCTTTAGAAGAATATGCGACCAATAAAAGTACAAAAGAAATCACTGCTTTGATGAATGTAGCTCCTAATGAAGCGTTGAAAATTTGTGGTGATGAACACGTTACTGTCCCAGTAGAAGAATTAAAATTGGGCGATTTAGTCTTTGTACCAAAAGGACAAGCAATCCCAATCGATGGCCGAATGCTGAACGCCTCTTTAATTGATGAATCAGCCATCTCTGGTGAATCAGTCCCTGTAGAAAAAAATATTGATGATGATGCTTTTAGCGGTACGATTAATTTAGGCCAAGCCTTTACCCTAGAAGTCACTAAGACTAGTGATAATACTTTATTTGCCCATATTCTACGACTCGTTGAACATGCCCAAAATGAGCAGAGTGCAACTGCTACATTTATTGAAAAAATCGAAAATGTTTATGTCAAAATTGTTTTATGTGCGGTTCCTTTAATGATCCTCTTTACTCATTTTTTAATCGGTTGGAGTTTTTCCGAAAGTTTTTATCGGGGTATGGTATTGCTAGTTGTCGCCTCCCCTTGTGCGTTAGTTGCATCGGCTACACCTGCAACATTAGCAGCAATATCCAATGGTGCTAAAAAAGGACTTCTGTTTAAGTCTGGAAAAACATTGGAAAAATTAGCTGATCTTCAGATCATCTCATTTGATAAAACAGGAACTTTGACCCAGGGCAAACCACGCGTGACTGATTATGAAAGTTTTTTTGATGATCCGATAATCCCACAGCTATTCTTTTCAATGGAAAGACAGTCGACTCATCCACTTGCAGTAGCGATCACGACGTTTTTTAATAATGAGAATACGTTGGAGCTTCAGGTAGAAGAAAAAGCTGGATTTGGCTTAGAAACAAAGCATATGAACCAAACATGGCGCTTAGGAAAACCTACTGAGAAACAAATGCATCCATTAATTGAACGGTGGCACAATGAAGGAAAAACCGTGGTTGTTCTTAGTCGAAATAATCAAATCGCTGCACTACTTGCTTTAATCGATTTACCTAAACCTCATACAAAAGAAGTTATCGAATACTTTCAAGAAGAAAATATCCAGACCATCATGCTCACAGGAGATAACTTTGGTGCAGCTAGTTATGTTGCTCAAGAGATTGGCTTAAATGATTTTCACAGCGGTTGTCTTCCTACCGATAAAACTACTTTAGTAAAAGAACAACAAAAGAAATACACGATCAATGCGATGGTCGGTGATGGGATCAACGATGCACCAGCTTTAGCAACCGCTAGTATCGGAATTGCAATGGGTGAAGGGACCGATGTTGCGATGGAAGTGGCCGATATGGTCCTGATGAAAAATGATCTGACTAAACTAACTTACAGTCATCGCTTAGCCAAAAAAATGAAACGAATCATTCGACAAAACATTGTATTTTCTCTAAGTGTGATCCTTTTACTGATTGCTAGTAATTTTCTTCAGTTTCTGACCCTACCACTTGGTGTGATTGGTCATGAAGGCAGCACCATCTTAGTCATCTTAAACGGCTTGCGCTTATTACTTCCATTAAAAGAATTAACTCGTTTTGATGAAACGCCCTGTGAGACTTGTCCTTTGTATAAAACAGCTCGTTGATCTTCTAAAATAGGCTGTAGCATAAAAGCTACAGCCTATTTTTATCTATTTCTATGAATTTTTGATAACTAATCCTTCGATGACATCAGCAGCAACTTCACAAGCATCCGTAATCTTCTCAAGGTGATTATAAATATCTCGCCATTTAATCACTTCAATTGGATCTTTCTCATTGGCAAATAGATCTTGGACAAGCGAACTATATAAACGATCCGCCTCTGATTCAGTCTTATTTACTTGCTCAATATATTGTTTCAATACTTTTGAATGTTTGAATTTTGCGAATTCTTTCGTTGCTTGGACCACATCTACGGTTGCAGTAACAACCAATTGTAGAAACTTATCGGTATTGGGACGAATTGTGTATACTAAAAGATTTTCAAATAAATAGGTCGTTGCATTTAATTCATCCAAAATATCATCTAAACAATTTGTGATCATCACGATATCTTCGCGATCGATTGGGGTAATAAACGCATCATAAAGTTCGGTCATGATCTCTTTTGAAATTCGATCACCATACCCTTCTAAGCGATGGATTTTTTCTGATTTATCAATAAATTTCTCTGTCGAGTAATCCAGGATCAGATCTAATAACAGTGTGGCCGACTCTGAAGAATACTGTGCCATTTTTTCTAACTTACCAAAATAATCAAATTGTTTTTTTCTAACCATTGTCTGAAATCCCCTTTTTAAAAAATTGCAACAAATACTTTAGCCATAATAAACGCGATCGCTCCGCAACCAGGAAAAGTCAATACCCAGGCACTGATCATTTCTTTTACGATACTCCAATCAACACTTGAAGGTCGTTTAGCAGCTCCAGCTCCCATAATCGCTGTTGTTTTGGTATGAGTAGTTGATACCGGAACACCAAAAATAGATGCTAGGAAAAGACAGATTGCTGCACTTAAATCCGCAGCAAATCCTTGATAACGTTCTAGTCTTACCATATCCATCCCTACTGATTTGATGATCTTCATTCCTCCTACAGATGTACCAAAGCCCATCGTCAACGAGCACAGTACCATTACCCACAGCGGGATAACAAAACCATTCCCTGTTTTCTCCGCTAAATTATTATAAAAAAGCCCAAGCATAAAAACACCCATAAATTTCTGCCCGTCTTGAGCTCCGTGTAAAAACGCATTCATTCCAGCGCTAACTGCTTGACCAACAGTGAATACATGATTGGCAATTCGTCTTGAGACTCCCTGAAAAATCAGTACAATCAACTTCGTCACTAGCCAACCGCCACCAAAACCCATGATAGTCGAAACTACTAGACCAACGATGACTTTCAGCCATTCTGTCCCGCTAACCGCTTCCAATCCACCCATCGCCATTGCTGAACCTGTCAATCCAGCGATCAATGCATGGGATTCGCTTGTCGGAATACCAAAATACCAGGCTGAAACCGCCCAAACAACGATCGAAAATAAAGAAGCTGCCAATGCAACTTGTGCGGCATTTCCTGCGCCTTCAAAAGTAACAATATTACTGATTGTCTCAGCAACTTGTGAATTAAAATAAGTCATGACCAACGCACCTAGAAAATTCATCCCAACAGCCATCCAAATAGCAATATTTGGTTTTAATACTCGTGTTGAAACCGCTGTAGCAATTGCATTCGGCGCATCCGTCCACCCATTAACAAAAACAACTCCCATAACCAACGTTATTGTAATAACCAAAGCAATACTCATACTGCACCACCCATTTTTTATTTCCCCAACAATCATAGCATAACCATAACCTCTCGTCCTTAAAAATCTTAATTTGTCTCTTTTTTCTATTTATTTTCTGTTAAGGAAAAAAACTTGTCACGATTTTATTGCATTAAAAAGCGGCTTTATGTATAATGAGTAATGTTGAATTGTACGGCTCTAGTCGTATAAGACTGAATTCGGAGGTGAAATCCATGCCAAACATTGAATCTGCAATCAAACGTGCACGCACTAGTGAAGCTGCTAACGCTAAAAACTCATCACAATTGAGCGCAATGCGTACTACTGTTAAGAAATTTGAAGAAGCTGCTGCTGCTGGCGCTGAAAATATGAACGACCTTTATAACGAAGCTGCTAAAGCAATCGATATGGCTGAATCAAAAGGTTTGATTCACAAAAACAAAGCAAATCGTGACAAAGCACGTCTTGCTAAAAAATTAGCTAAATAATAAAAACCGATCGTTTGATCGGTTTTTTTATTTGGCTTTTTAGTTACTATTTCACTGGTTCCTCTTGCTTTATTTTTTGGATGTATTGATCCATCTCCGTTGCTGCGATTTTCCCGGCACCCATGGCTAAAATAACAGTAGCCGCACCAGTCACAATATCTCCGCCAGCAAAGATCCCAGGAATCGAAGTTGCACAAGTCTCTTCATCGGCATCGATGTAGCCCCATTTATTCAATGCTAATTCAGGGAATGTATCTAGCAACACTTTATTAGCTCCTTGTCCAATCGCCTCAATCGCCGTATCTGCCTCGATGATAAATTCACTATCAGGGATTGTGATGGGGCGTCGACGACCAGACTCATCTGGTTCACCCAGCTCCATTTGAACACATTTTACAGCTGCTAATCGACCCGTCCCATCATTGATGTATTCAATCGGATTACTCAACCAATGATAGTCGATTCCTTCTTCAACTGAATGATGATATTCTTCTTGGCGTGCCGGCAGTTCTTCCAATGAGCGGCGATAAACAATCGATACTTTTTCAGCTCCTAAACGCTTTGCCGAGCGTGCCGCATCCATCGCAACATTTCCGCCGCCAATAACTACAACGTTTTTCGATTTTTGAACAGGTGTATCATATTTAGGAAATTGATACCCATGCATCAAATTGACTCGGGTCAAATATTCACTTGAAGAATACACTCCATTCAATGCCGTGCCTTTGATTCCTTGAAATTTCGGTGCACCCGCTCCGACAGAAAGATAACACGCATCAAAATCCGTCATTATCTCATCCATCGTTAGTGTTTTACCAACGACTACATTGGTTTCAATCTTTACACCTTGCGCTATGATCCGCTCAATTTCCTGCTTCACGATCCGCTTTGGTAAGCGAAATTCAGGGATTCCATAAGTCAAGACGCCGCCAGGAGCATGCAAAGCTTCATAAACTGTCACATCATATCCTAGTTTTGCTAAATCACCAGCTGCCGTTAATCCCGATGGGCCAGATCCAATTACAGCTACACGACCTTTTTCGCCGGAGACTTCATTGTATTCTACTGGTTGCTCCAAAGACCAATCAGCCACGAGACGTTCTAATTTTCCGATGGCTACCGGTTCAAATTTTTTCGAACGACCTAATCGGCAGACCATTTCACATTGTTTTTCCTGTGGACAGACCCGTCCACAAATAGCAGGTAAATTGGTGTAACGACTTAAAATTTCATACGCCATCGGCATATTATTTTCTTCAACTGCTTTAATAAATCCTGGAATGTCAATCATTACTGGACAATTTGTGATACACGGGGCATTTTTACATTGTAAACAGCGACTAGCCTCTAACTGCCCTTCAGCCAAGGTATATCCTAAAGCCACTTCTTTGAAATTTTGGTTGCGAATCTCTGGTGCTTGTTCTCTCATAGGGGTTTTGGTATAACTGCGTTTAGCCATTTGAAATCACCTGCTCTTCATACCTTTTGTTCGCCAGTAATTCTTCTGGCCGATATTGCTGCATCCGATTGACAAACTCATCCCAGTTGACTTCCTCACCTAAAAATTCTGGCCCGTCAACACAAGCAAATTTAATGGAATCAGCAACAGTTACTCGACAGCCGCCGCACATCCCTGTCCCATCAATCATGATTGGATTTAATGACACATAGATTGGCACTTTATATTTTTGCGCAGTCAATGTACAAAACTTCATCATGATACTCGGTCCAATCGCCCAAACCGTTGAAATTTTCTCGCGTTGAAAGACTTCTTCCATTGCATCCGTCACTAGTCCCTGCTTCCCGATGGAACCATCATCTGTCATCAAAATCAACTCATCGGAATACTGAGCACATTCTTCTTGAAGAATCAACAAGTTTTGGTTTTTGGCACCAAGAATAGTAATTACATGATTGCCAGCCTCTTTTAGTCCTTTGACGATTGGAAATAATGCAGCAATACCTACACCACCGCCAACTAAGAGAACGGTTCCATAATTTTCAATTTCCGTTGCCTTTCCTAATGGTCCGACAATATCTTTCAAGTATTCTCCAGTCGTCACAGTCGCAAGCTGAGCTGTTGATTTGCCGATTACTTGAAAAATCAATCGAATCCAACCTGCATGTTTATCCCTGTCAACAATAGTCAATGGGATTCGCTCGCCATATTCGTCAATCCTTAAGATCACAAATTGTCCCGGTTTTGCTTTACTAGCAATTCGTGGTGCATCAACTAAAATTTCATACTCAGTCGGCGCCAACTCCCTACGTTCTAATACTTTAAACAAACCCTCACTCCGTTCTTTTCTTGCACCCCTTACTCTGCTGCTGCCACTAACGCTTTTACAAAATCATTTAAAACTTCTTCATCTTCATCGTCTGCTTCATTTTCGATTTTTACTGTCTCGACAACTTTTTTTGCGCCCGTTTTCGCGAAGGCTTCATCAAATGCAATCGCTGCTTGACAGAAATAATCTGGATATAATTCACTGTCACCGCTTCCAACAACACCGTAAATTTTTCCTGAGAGATCTTCATCTGGCAACTCTTCATGCAAATCTTCCAAATCAAATGGCAGTTCGCCATCTCCATCAGTATACGTAGCTAAAACACAAATATCAGCATCTTCGTAAAAATCTGCTTCTGCGTCATCTGCTTCAACGCGTTCTACGTCAATTCCCATTTCGTCGAAAGCATCCTCTAAAATTTCAGAAATTCCTTCCGTATTTCCTGTGTTTGTGGCATAAACGATCTTTGCTAATGTCATTTTATTCATCCTTCCTATCGTCAGTTCGTTTATTTGTAATACTTATATAAAGCCAGCCAAGCCGACTATTATCAATTGAAAATGAATGAAGTTATTACTTTCGTCACAAAAAAATCTGACCTGTTCATTTGAAATTTATGAACAAAATATTTTGATTATCCAAATTTAAGTAGCAGATACCTTTGTTTTATCATACCTTAAAAAGGTGAATTATTAAACATTACGAAGATGATTTTAGCCAAAAAATTCAAAAAATCTCTTTTCACTCAGAATTTGTTACAGAGTTTCTTTTTGATAATTAAAAAAAACTGACTGATGAAATGATTCATCAATCAGTCTTTTTGTTCGTTATTAAATAGAAAGCTAGCTATTTTTTGATTTTTTCTGTTGTTTTCAAAATAAATAGTTGGAAGTTTAGCTCTTTGTCTGCTTGACCGGTCTTTACTTCATAGTCATTTTCGACTAGCTCATCATACATCGATACTAATAAATCTAGAGGAAATTTTGCAACTTGTTGTAGAGCCAACTTCACTCGATAAGGATGCACGCCTAATGTTTCAGCAATGTTTGCTTGTTGGTACCCGATTTTTTGTAACAATTTTGTTTGTAAGAGTAGGCGGATCTGACCAATCAAAATAGCCGTCAATTTGATCGTTTCTTCGCCTTGCAAATGCAATTCTTTATACGTTTGATACGCTTTTGCTGTATCACCTTTTAGAATTTGTTCGGTCAGTTCGAAAATATTGTGCTCCAACGTTTTAGGAACTAGATCTTGAACCAATTGAAGCGTGATAGTCCCTTCAGATCCTGCCAACAACAATAATTTCTCCAGTTCATTCATAGCTTTTGATAAATCATAATCTGTTAATCGCAAAAACAGATCAAAGGCTTCTTTTGAAATTTTTACGTTCTCATTGCTGATGTATCGCTGTAAAAAATTCCGCAAGTCACGTTCTTGTAATGCTGCAGCGTCGATAGTTGTCGTTTTTTTCAACGCCTTCGTAATTTTTTTGCGGGCATCGAGTTTTGGATAACTTGCCCAGAAAACAATAATCGACGTATCTAATGGGTGTTTTAAATAGTCTATCAACCCATCAGTGTCTTGTTCTGGAACATTATTTTTCTTTTCTCCAGTCAAAAAATAGGGCTTTTCAACAAAAATCAACCGATAATCTCCAAAAAATGGCAATGTCTCTGCTTCATCGATTACCGCGCCTAAGCTATTTTCTTCCATATCAAAAGCCATGAAGTTCAATTCTTCTAAATCATCTTTTTTCATTCGATCAAAAAAAGCTTGGCGAATCTCTTGAATTAAATAGTCTTCTGTTCCAGTCACAAGATAGACTGGCTTTAAGGGGGAATTTCTAATTTGTTGAAGTGCTTCTTGTGTATTCATTCAGGTACTCCTAATTCGATAGTAAGAATTAAAAAAATAGGTATTTCGCAGATATCATCACTGATCATTTTTATAAAATGATCTACGATATCCTGACTACTCATGCTACCACGATTAATCCAGAAAATCTATTAGGACTTTTATTCTCCCTCGTTTTGTTATTGCTGACCATTCATAATAAACCATTCCTTGGCGGTCTGTCCGAAAAACATTTACTTGGTACTTTTCTAATTTCAGTAAAGTTTCTTCTGTAGGGTGACCATAGCGGTTCTTTTTTCCTACAGAAATAATTGCATAGTTAGGCTGAAGATTTTTCAACAGTTCATCTCCAGTTGACGTATTACTGCCGTGGTGGCCAATTTTTAAAAAATCAGTTTTTAACTGTGGATAATTTTTCAATAACTCCGTTTCTCCGGATACTTCCAAATCACCAGTCAATAAAAAACGTTGCTGATTCAAGCAAAAATAAGTAACCAAGGAATCATTATTAGTTCCTTGACTTTTTTGAGGTGAAAGAATCTGCATTTTTAACCGTCTTCCGATTGTATCCCCTTTTTTTACCAACTGGATATTAGTCTCATTTAGTTCATTCAAATATTTCTTTAATCCTAGCTGTGATCCTTCTGCTAAATAGAGATTGCTCACCTTAATTTTTTTCAATACATGGATTAACTCCCCTATATGATCGGAATCGTTATGGGTAATCAGCAAATGGTCGATTTTGCTGCATCCAAGTGATTTTAATAAAGGCAAAAGATTATAATCAGACACCTGATTTGTTTGTCGAATTTGCCATTTTTGTTGTTTGAAATTCAAGCGTCCTCCTGTATCAATCAAAAAGGTCTCCTGTTTGAAAGGTAATTTGATAAAAATACTATCGCCTTGACCAACGTCAATAAAAGCAATCATACCGCTAGCTGAGTAAGGCGTCGCAGTTAATAGCACCAGCGCACCACCTAAAAGCCAATAACATTTTTGCTGATTTTTTAGCCGATCGAAACTTAGAAAAACGAGGAACAAAAGAAGTAAAAAAACAATAAAAATCGGTTTTCCAATCGTTATATTGGCGGCTGTCATTTGCCCCAAGCTCTTTTCTATTAATTGAAAAAAATGATCTAACAAACTATTGAAAAGATCCGGAATAGGCAAAAAACAGCCTAGAAAAAGCAAGATACATCCTGGTAGAATAATCCATTCAAAAAGTGGAAATGCTAGCAACGTCAATAATCCGCCAAGGATACTCCATTCACTGAAATGATAAACTAACATAGGCAATGAAAGAAATGAGAATAAGAAGATTCGTTGCCAATTTTTGAGGTGCAGATCATTTAGATATAGTAATACTATCGCAAAATACAAACTCAGCTGAGCTGCGACTGACCAAAATAATAGCGGAAAACAGAGGAACATCAAGAACAAGATGATACTCCATTGATCGAGCTTAGCCAGTCGCAGCTCAAAGGTCAAACAAATAAAGGTGATCAGAAAACTTAATACTGCTCGGATTGTACTAAAACTTTCACCTGTTACATAAATCAATGCAATCCCCAAAATGCTTAATAAACCAAGTCGTATTTTTCTAGTCAAACCGAACCTTTTTAATAATAGATGGAACATCCCTAAATAAAATTGGATATGTAAACCGGATAAAGTAAAGAGATGGAGCAGTCCGGTCATCTTGTAAGCAGCCGTGTATTCTGAAAACCATTCATCTTTATAGCCAATCACTATCGCTTTGACATAACTAGCAACCCTTTGAGAGTAACGCTGGTCGATTTTCCAGATCAAATATCGTCGAAAGTCTTTCAATGTCTTTTTTCTGTGTTTAAAAACTTCTAGTGATTGTACATAGATTTTTTGGCTGATACCTAAACTTTGGTAATACTTTTTTTCATCAAAGCCATTTAAGTTTCTAGCATTTGTGAATTTTTCTGATTCACCGCTGATTAAAACCAGCGTCGGCAACTCTTTATTTTGCCAGACAGCTTTTTCTACAGGAGATTGCAACTTGTAGTACATTAAGTATTTCTTATTTTGTATTTGCCCTATCCCTTTTAACAAGTTGCCATCCACTTTTACAGTATCTGCTTGAATCGATACTAATTGATTGGCAAGTTTTTTTTCGCTGCCTATTAAATCGTTGACATAAAAATAGGTTCGCGGTATTAAAAAAAGACTGCACAAAAAGACCAGCATCAATAGCTTGTAATTTTTCATGCAGATAATCCGAATCAGCAAAATATTCAATAGCATAACGTTCCATAAAGCAGGCTGATAAATCAAACTTGCTAATAAAACAGCGGCTAAGATCGGTAAGACCAATAATTGCGGATAGAACCTATCCTTTAGGTAATGCGGCAGCATCTTCTCCTAATTGTAATTTGGTGAAGTATTTACTTTCTAAATGAACTTGATGGGCACTGGCTCCCACTTGATTGATCAATTCAATCGCATAAGGATCATTTCGATAATCTTTCAAATAATGAATTTTTTTGATCCCTGCTTGCAATAAAGCTTTCGTACATGCCAAACAAGGAAAATGTGTAACATACACTTCTGCTTGATCAGTAGCAATCCCTAGTTTTGCACATTGTAATAAGGCATTCATTTCGGCATGAATCGTCCGTAGACAATGCCCATCTACAACGTAGCAACCTTCATCGATACAATGGACATCGCCGCTGACTGAGCCGTTATAGCCTCCTGCAATGATTCTTTTGTCACGAACAATCGTTGCCCCTACTTCTAATCGTGCACAAGTGCTTCGTAAAGATAATAATACCGCCTGCGCCATAAAATACTGATCCCAAGGGATTCTTTTCATCATCAAATTCTTCCTCTCTTTTGAACTCTCTTATATTGTAATCGAGTCTTTCAGATTTTCAAGCGTCTTTTCGCCAATACCAGTTACTTTGGTCAAATCCTCTATCGCTTGAAAGCTGCCGTTTTCTTCGCGATATTTAACAATGTCTGCCGCACGTTTTTCACCGATCCCTGATAATTGCTGTAATTCATCCACATCTGCTGTATTGATATTGATTTTCTCGATGGTTTTTGCTGCTGTTTCTTTGTTTGGCGCCTCGTGACTAACAGAAACTTCTTCTCCGATTCTTGGCACATAAATGATCTCTTGATCAGCCAATAATTTGGAAAAATTCATTTGATTCTGATCTGCTTCTGCTGTGAACCCTCCAGCTAGATCTATCACATCCATTAAACGCATCCCCGGATTGATTCGATACATCCCGGCTTTATTCACTGCACCCTTTACATCAACATACCATTCACTACTAGATTGTTCAGTTTCTTGAACACTGCTCTGAGTAGTAAAGACCATCGGTTCGGCTTCTTCCGGCTCATTTTGAACAAATAAAAATAAAATGAGCACTGTAATCAATGGTACCGCAAACAAGTATGGGTATTTCTTCAAATACTCTCTCATAGCTCCCTCCTTATCTTCAATATACGCAAAAAGAGTGATCATCATTGCTGATGATCACTCTTTTTCTGAATTATTTCATTTTTGCTAAATAATCCAATGCATCTTGTACCGTTTTAACTGGTACGATTTTCATATTAGTTTTCAATTTTTTAGCTGCTACTTTGGCTTCTTCATAATTTGATTTGATTCCTGGTTGAATTTTTTGCATCTCTTTTGTAATCTCGTCATCAGGGGCAAAAAATATTTGATTTTTGCTTGCTGCCGCACTAGCAACTTTTTTATCGATTCCGCCGATTCGACCAACTTCTCCATCAGAATTGATCGTTCCTGTCCCAGCGATTTTTTTACCATGACGCAAATCTTTACCAAGCAGCTGTTCATAAATCTCTAGGGTAAACATTAAACCCGCTGATGGACCGCCGATATCTCCTGCGTCTATTTTTACTTTATCTTGGGAATCAATCTCAGTATGATCGGTCAACGTAATCCCAATACCTGGTTTTTTATCCGTTGGCAGCTGAATTAATTTTTCCGTTGCCTCTTTCGTTTCATCGTTATGAATATAAGTTACTTTCATTTTTTGTCCAATTTTTTGCGCCTTCACATATTTCATGAAGTCTTCGCTACTAGTAAACGACTTATCATCCGCTTTTGTTACGGTATCACCTACACTGATCTTGCCGTAAAAATTCGAATTTTTTTCAACACCTAAGACATAAACACCTTGATAGTTCATTTCATAAGGTTTGTTTGCTAATTTTAATGCTTGTTCAATCGCAAAGTTTTGTGAGGTTTCCATGTTGAATTTTTGTATTTGTAAGTATTCATCGTCGCTGGCACCACCGGTCAAATCCTCTTCAGAAATAATCTCATGAAATGGGTCAACTTTAGATTTTAAGGCTGTAAAAATCGTTGCCTGCCGAATACCTACCGAAGTCAAACTAAACGATCCTTTATGTTTGTCTTTTTGATCATTGACCGTAATCAGTTCTTTTAAATTGATCGTCTCCCCAGGTTCTTCGATATAATACGGGATTGGAACAACCACACAGGCAACGATTACTAGTGCTAAGAAGGCAACTAGCAATCGTTTGAAAAGTTTATTATTTTTCACTATTCTCACGCTTCTCTTCCAATACCCGATAAACTGCCTCAGGTAAATATTCTTTAATATCTCCGTTAAAAGTCCACACTTCTTTTAAGATCGATGAGCTAATGTGACTGTATTTCGGTTCAGCTAATAAAAAGACTGTCTCTAATTCTTGATCCAAATGATGATTCATCAAGGCAATCTCTTTTTCATATTCATAATCTTTGATACTGCGAATACCACGCAATAAAAAATTGGCACCGATTTTTTTTGCCACATTGACGGTCAAATCATTTTCTTGAGCGACTACACGTACATTTGGGATATGTTTTACAGATTCCTGTACGATCGTAAGTTTTTCTTCTGAGGTAAAATAACTCTTTTTATTAGTATTTACGAAAACGCCAATAATCAATTCATCAAATAATTTTGCGCCTCGTTCAATCGTATCTAAATGCCCCATTGTCAATGGATCAAAACTACCAGGGAAAAGTGCGATTCGTTTCATCCTAATCCTCCCAATCATAAATTGTTATAGCAGTAATACCATAATCTTGCCGTTTACGCTCGTTTAATTGACCAATCACTTTTGGCAAGACGACTGTTTTATCCGTTTCACAGACAACTATAGAACGGGTACTCAGTAATCCATTTTGTATTAATAATTCAATTTGCTTGACGATCTCTTGTTTTGCGTAAGGCGGGTCCAAAAGTACAAGATCAAATTGTTCCTTGCTGTCTGTCAATTGCTGAATGGCTTGATTTGCTGGCATTTTCATCAATTGAAAAGCCGATTCTGTTTTAGTCATAGCGACATTTTCACGAATGATCTCCATTGCTTTAAAATTTTTCTCTACTAGTACGGCACGCTCGATTCCTCGTGAAACAGCTTCGATTCCTAATGATCCGCTACCAGAAAATAAATCTAATGCGACCCCTCCATCGAAATAAGGGCCAATCATATTAAAAATTGCTCCTTTTACTTTATCTGTAGTTGGTCGGGTGTTATTTCCTGTTAATGTTTTTAACTTTCGTCCACCAAATTCACCTGCGACTACCCGCATGGTTTGCTTGCCCCTTTCTGCTTGCTTTTTGTTATAGTTCATTAAATTTATTTTTTATTATCAAATAAAAAGATGAAAAATGTTTGAATAAATCAGACATTTTTCACCTTATCTCGATTGACTTAAACT
Organism: Enterococcus dongliensis; assembly: GCF_031927985.1. Classification (NCBI taxonomy): domain Bacteria; kingdom Bacillati; phylum Bacillota; class Bacilli; order Lactobacillales; family Enterococcaceae; genus Enterococcus; species Enterococcus dongliensis. The sequence continues at coordinate 10,536 of NZ_JARPZC010000004.1, read as the reverse complement.
GTTTCAGCTAAGCGAATCTCTGTATTGGCTTCTACTACATCCAACTCATCATCATCTTTTACTTGATAAGCAGCTTTTGTTCCGATCCGATCCGCAAAATTCATTTCGATATCTGGTCGATAAGACCGTTCAACTTGACGAACAAAATGGAGTGTCCGCAATTTTTCTTCTGTTTCATCTGCCATTTCTTCGTTCACATACAATACGACATATTTCATCTTTCTTGAAACAAAATGAACCAAGCCATATCGTTTCAAGGTTTTCAATTGTTTCAAGGAATATACCCAAACAATCATTCCTCGTCTTTTTTGTATGACAAAATCAGTATTATCCATGACAATTCCCCTCACAACTATGATTCTTTGTTTCAAAAAAAGGATTTCCCGCATCAACTTTGATCTCTGAAGAAACTGTCTGTGCCAAACATTGACTAATCTCATCCAATAATTGTTGAAGATCCGTTTCCGCTACACGAAAGGACGCTACTTTCTCATTCAAGTCAAGGGCACGTTTGCTTGCGCGGACTTTACGCTGTTGCATGCGATAATCAGGTGCGTATTTCCCATATTCAGCAATTCGTTCAAATTTATCCTTTTCACTTTGAAAAGTTCTCTTAAGTTCTGCTACTTCTGTACAGTCGTTCATCTGTTTTTTTTTCTGTAGATAGATATTATAGCTTTGACTCGCTAAAATCGCTTGGATCAACACCTGATTCTGATCTTCCAGTTGAAAAAAAGCTTCATTAATAATCAATCTATTCACTATCCTTTGTTTTTTCTGACTCTTGTAACAAGACTAGCACATTTTCTTGATCAATTGCAACGCCAAGTTCTGATGCTGGTGCATCAATAACTTTGTTCAAATGATCTTGACTGATCCAGTTAAACAAATTAAATAATGGATCGATAGTCGGCGAGTAGAAGAACCCCTCTGTGTAATCGATGTCGTCACGTTTTGCTAATTCATTAAACTCTGCTGGGGACAACTCAAAAGCTAAATTGCTCAAATGGGCTTCTTGATCCATTTGCCATTCTTCCAGGCGGTCATTGGTCAACACTTTTTTAGGGGTTGTTAAAAAACTTTTTAACAACTTTTCACTGTCATCTGTTACATGCTCTCCTGTTGTGAAACTTGGCTGTTTATACAAATTACGATAACGATTTATCGCTTCGATTAATCGTGATTGTTTTTGTCGATTTAAAAGTTCCCAATCAAGACTGCTTTCCTGTACACGATTAGCTAAAGGATTGCCGCTATTAATTTGATAGGGCATCAACCGTAAAAGGTTTTCTAGATCCAGATAGACTGCACCGATCATTTTTTCATTTTCTCCGTTAAAAAAAACCATCGCAAACGTCCGATTATCAAATGCTACTAAAGGGCGGAAACGCATATCATTTTCACTCAACTCAATCGCTACAGGCTCTTCATCATAATTTAAGGCAAAGTTAGCAGATAAATTGATCTGATCTGAAAATTGACTGCTAGTCATGCCGAATTTAAACGGCGTGATCTCAGTTTTTTTTGCCATCACCTTGATTACACTAACTTTTCCTGCCTCTACATTGACTTCTAAGATTCCTTGATCAAAGGCATAATTGCGTGTTTCAAAAAAGAAGCCGCTATTTTCTACTTTTATTGGCTCACCAAACGTTTTTTCAAAGTTTTCGATTGGTTGCAAAATATAATTGGCAAATCCTTCCGCTTTGATTGTCTGATGTTTCAATGCTTTATGATGGACAATTTGATTGGTCTGATTGACTGGAATCTTTTTTTGTGTTGGCGGAAAGAGGACCGGCTGCAAATAGTAACCAATCAAAACTAAAAATAGAATACTTAGAAAACCGATCACTCTTTTCACACGACTTCCCTCCAATCATAGCTATTCAAGAACTTCTTGATGATTAATCTTATTTTTCTTTTACTTCAATCAATAAATCTCCAGAAGCGATGCTTTCGCCTTCTTCTACATATAAATGAGAAACTTTTCCAGCAAAACGGGCATCGATCGACGTTTCCATCTTCATTGCCTCAGTAATTAGTAACGGTTGCCCTTTTTCTACATAATCACCTTTTTTGACTAAAACTTTCAAGACAGAACCAGTCATTGTCGCACCGATTTGTTCACGATTAGTTGGTTCAACTTTACGTTTTGTTTGGACTGCACTCTTGATTGAAGCATCTTTGATAACAATCTCACGACGTTGACCATTCAAGTTAAAGAACAAGGTACGATTTCCTTCGACATCTGCTTCACCGATCTCATCTAAACGAATAATCAATATTTTCCCTTTTTCGATCTGGACATTGATTGTTTCACCAAGACGCATCCCAGAAAAGAACGTTGGTGTATCCAACAATGTAACGTCTGCAAACTGTTCATATGCTTTTTGATAATCTAAAAATACTTGCGGATACATCAAGTAGCTTAAAACATCTGTTTTACTTGGTTCAAAACCAATCAATTCTTGCAGTTCTTGTTTTACTTTTTCAAAATCAACTGGTTCAGCAAATTTCCCAGGGCGTTCTGTCATAGCTGGTCGTCCGTGTAAAATAATCTGCTGTAATTTTTCAGGGAACCCGCCAACTGGCTGACCTAGTTCTCCTTGGAAGAAACTTATCACTGAATCAGGGTAACTTAATTCCTCACCACGATCATAGATATCTTGTTCAGTCAGATTATTTTGGACCATAAATAATGCCATGTCTCCCACAACTTTCGAAGATGGAGTAACTTTTACGATATCTCCGAACATCAGATTAACTAATCGATACATGTCTTTGATTTCATCCCATTTATCGCCTAGTCCAACTGCTTTAGCTTGCTGTTGTAGATTTGAGTACTGTCCACCTGGCATTTCGTGATCATAGACCTCTGTTTGAGCTGCTACGATTCCATTTTCAAAACTTGCATAATAAGGACGAACATCTTCCCAGTAATGGTTTAATTGGCGAACATTTTTCAAATTCACTTTCGGTGTTCGGTCGCCATATTGCAATGCGTAATACAAGCTACTGATACTTGGTTGACTCGTTGCTCCACTCATTGCACTCGTTGCAACATCAACGATGTCTACACCCGCTTTGACAGCCGCAGAAAGTGTAATAATCCCATTTCCAGCTGTGTCATGTGTATGCAGATGAATTGGTAGATCCGTTGTTTCTTTTAACTCACTGATTAAACGGAAAGCAGCTTGCGGTTTCAACAAGCCGGCCATATCTTTGATTGCAATCATATGAGCCCCGATTGCTTCTAATTCTTTGGCCATCTCTTTGTAGTATTGAACATTATATTTTGTTCGATTTGGATCTAAGATATCGCCAGTATAACAAATAGTTCCCTCAGCGATCTTTCCAGCATCACGAACGTATTGAATACTCTTTTCCATTTGCGGAATCCAGTTCAAGCTGTCAAAGATTCGGAAAACATCAATCCCATTATGTGCCGCTTCTTTGATAAATTCTTCCAATACATTGTCTGGATAATTTGAATAACCGACTGCATTGGAACCACGGAAAAGCATTTGCAATAACGTATTAGGCATTGCTTTACGCAATAATTTTAGGCGTTTCCAAGGATTTTCAGTCAAGAAACGATATGCGACGTCAAATGTCGCTCCCCCCCACATCTCACTTGAGAACAATTCAGGGATTCCTTCGCCAGTTGCTTGCGCTATATTTAGCAAGTCATGTGTTCGAACACGAGTAGCTAACAAACTTTGATGAGCATCACGGAAAGTCGTATCCGTCAATAAAACAGATTCTTGTTTTTTGACCCACTTAGCTACTGCCTCGGGACCGTCTTGATCCAAAATATTTTTTGCAGTAATCATTGGATTTTGTTCAACTTTAGGTAAACGAGGTGTTTCAAAATAGCGTTTTTCTTGTTTTTCGATACCCGGGAAACCATTGACCGTAATCTCAGAAATATACCGCATCGTTTTGTTTCCGCGATCTCGGATGCGAGGAAATTCAAATAGTTCGGGTGTGTTGTCAATAAATGTTGTTTTGGCATCCCCACTTTGGAAAACAGGATGACTAATGACGTTATGCATAAACGGAATATTTGTTTTTACACCGCGAATACGAAATTCAATCAGGCAGCGTTGCATTTTTTCAATTGCTTGATCGAAACTCAAGGCATACGTACATACTTTTACTAATAATGAATCAAAATAAGGCGTTACCGTTGCGCCAGCATAGGCGTTACCAACATCTAGACGCACCCCAAAACCACCTGGGGAACGATACGTATCGATTTTACCTGTATCAGGCATAAAACCATTCAATGGGTCTTCTGTCGTTATACGACACTGGATAGCTGCTCCAGAGACATGAATGTCTTCTTGTTTAGGTAGTCCAATCTCAGTGTGTAAATCTTGCCCTTGAGCAATCATTAATTGTGAAGTAACAATATCAATCCCCGTAATCAGCTCAGTAATCGTATGTTCTACTTGCACTCGTGGATTTACTTCAATAAAGTAAAAATTATCGCCTTCAACTAAAAATTCAACGGTTCCGGCATTGACATACCCTACATGTTTCATCAACTGAACAGCAGCCTGACAGATTTTTTCCCGTTGCTCTGTATTTAAAGAGATACAAGGGGCAACTTCAACGACTTTTTGATGGCGACGTTGAACTGAACAGTCACGTTCGAATAAATGGATGACGTTGCCATGAGTATCCCCTAAGATCTGCACCTCGATATGTTTAGGATTGGCAACATATTTTTCAACATAAATCTCATCGTTACCAAAAGCTGCTTTAGCTTCACTTTTAGCTCGATCATAGCCTTCGCGTGCTTCTTTTTCATCGTGAGCGACCCGCATACCACGCCCGCCGCCGCCTAAAGCAGCTTTGATCATGATTGGATATCCATGTGATTCAGCAAATTCTAAGACACCTTCGATTGTATCAACCGGACCATCAGAACCAGGAATTGACGGAATCCCAGCTTCTAATGCTGCAGCTTTGGCCTTGATTTTATCACCAAAAATATCTAAATGGTGCAATTCTGGACCTACAAAAATAAGTCCTTCTTCACGACACCGTTTAGCAAATTCTAAGTTTTCTGAGAGGAAACCATAGCCTGGATGAATCGCATCTACTTCTGCTTCTTTAGCTACCCGAATAATGTCTTCAATATCTAAATAAGCATCAATCGGTTTTTTCCCTTTACCGACTAAATATGCTTCATCTGATTTAAAACGATGAACGGAATACTGATCTTCTTCTGCAAAGATCGCTACCGTTTTAATGTTTAATTCGCTACATGCGCGAAAGACGCGTGTTGCAATTTCTCCTCTATTTGCTACCAATACTTTTTTCATACACTTTACTCCTGACTTTTTAAGTATTCATACTCGATTGCCAATTTCGTGCGCTTTTCATCTGCACTGATATTTAGTGCAAAGGCCACCCCAACGGACAATACAAGTAAGCTATTTCCTCCTTGACTCAAAAATGGGAACGTGATCCCGGTCAATGGAATAATTCCTAAAATACCACCAAGATTAATAAAAACTTGTAATAACAACAAACTTCCAATACCGATACAAATCAATGAATTGAAAGGTTTTTTTGAACGAATCCCAACCAAGTAGATCCGCGCAATCATAAAAATCAAAATTGCTAAAATTATTAAAGCACCGATCAAACCGACTTCTTCTATGACGATAGAAAAAATAAAGTCTGTATGAGCTTCACTTAAAAATCCTTTTTTTTCGATACTATTCCCTAATCCACGACCAAACCAGCCGCCGTTAAACATCGCATAATACCCATTGACCATTTGATGGCCTTGATCCAACTCATATTTGAAAGGATTTTTAAAACTTTCAAAACGGCTGACGATGTACTGCAGTTTCTCTGGAAGAATCGCTGAGCCAAAACGAGTCAAAAATTCAATCGCAAGAAAACTACCAACGATACCTACTCCGCCTACAATCAGGCTGATGACCCAATTAATCCCACTAGCTAAAAGCAAAACCAATGCCAACAATGTAATGATTGCAGCATTTCCCATGTCAGGCTGTACTGCTACCAAAAAGATCATAGCAAAAACTAAGATCAATGGACGTTTGATATCGGTGACAAAATTATCTTGAATCGTTTCTTGACGTTTGGACAAAATATAAGAAAGATACCAAACAACCATAATTTTTAAATACTCTGCCGGCTGCATACTAAAAGAACCGATCCGAATCCAACCTTTGGCTCCGTTGACTTCATCTCCAATAAAAAAGACAACAATCAACAGCGCAAAAATGAAATAAGTCGCAACGATAATTAATTGCTGACTTTTCAATACGTCTGTTTTCATCTTGTACATCAAACTAATCATGATTAAACTTAAGACCCAAAAGATTCCTTGGTTCATCACCAAACTCGCTGGGTTCGCATCATTTGTAATCAATAAATAGGAAGTTGAACTATATACAAAAATCAAGCCGATTACGGTCAAAATCAAATATGGAATCAAAATACTATAATCTAAAAAGTGACGTTTTTTTATCTTACTAGGCAACGGCTAAGCCTCCCAGCCGGTATCCGTCAGATCCTGACGAGTTTCGTACAAATCTGTATATAAACGATTCAACTCGGCTTCTAATTCACTAAGCATTCGTTGCCCTTCGCCTTGCTTCAAGATCCCTACCTTTTCAGCAAAAAAGACTTGACGTGAGAAGCCATACATTTGTGTATCAACGACTTCTTCAAAAGCTTTACATTGAGAGATACACAAACTATTTGTTTGATTCCGAATCAACAGTTTGATTCGATCAGCATCCTCTTGCAACACCTTAATGGCAAAATCAGAAGAAATATTTTCCATTTTGCTTCCCTCCTATCTTGATTTCAACATTATAACATAGAAAAAAATCAAAAAGGAAAAAAAAACGTGAGACTAAGCTTTTTCTAAACTCTTCGTTCGGATTTTGACTTTTACACAGCTTACGAAATATTACATATAGATTACAAACAAGAAATCTTAACTGAAAACGCGAAAAATCAATTCTTTTATTCAGACATCCTGTGAAACAAATGTCAAATATGAAACATAACAGTTTTTTATCATTTAAAAATGTTCGCATTATGTTTAAAAAAATGAAAAAAAAGACTACACCGATGAAGTGTAGTCTTAAACGATTATTCAGCTACTTTACGTTTTTTCGCTGCTTTTTCACGTTCTGATTTGTTCAAGATTTGTTTACGCAGACGGATGGTTTCTGGCGTGATTTCGCAGTATTCATCGTCATTTAAGAATTCTAAAGATTCTTCTAAAGTCAAGATCCGTGGTTTTTTGATCACTGACGTTTGGTCTTTGTTAGCTGAACGAACGTTGGTCATTTGTTTTGCTTTTGTGATATTGACACCTAAGTCTTTATCACGGCTGTTTTCACCAACAATCATTCCTTCATAAATTTCTGTTCCTGGTTCAACGAAGACAGTTCCACGTTCTTCAACGCTCATGATTGAGTACATCGTTGCTTTACCTGCATCAACAGAAACTAGTGCACCATTACGACGTCCGCCAATTACGCTTTGAATCACTGGTAAGTATTGATCGAAGGTGTGGCTCATGATTCCGTACCCACGAGTCATTGATAAGAATTCAGTCGTAAATCCTAATAGACCACGAGCAGGCGCTAAGAAGACCAAACGAATTTGTCCGTTACCAGAATGGACCATGTCTTGCATTTCTGCTTTACGTTGACCTAATGCTTCGATCACGCTTCCCATGTATTCTTCAGGTGTGTCGATTTGAACTCGTTCGAACGGTTCGCATTTTACACCGTCTACGATTTTTTCGATAACTTCTGGACGTGATACTTGTAATTCATAGCCTTCACGACGCATATTTTCAATCAAGATTGATAAATGCAATTCTCCACGGCCTGAAACAGTCCAAGCATCTGGTGAATCAGTTTGTTCAACACGCAGTGAAACGTCTGTATGCAATTCTGACATCAATCGTTCTTCGATCTTACGAGATGTCACATATTTTCCTTCGCGACCAGCAAATGGTGAATTGTTAACTAAGAAAGTCATTTGCAAGGTTGGTTCATCGATGTGTAATACTGGTAATGCTTCTTGGTGATCGATAGGTGTGACTGTCTCTCCAACGAAGATATCTTCCATACCAGAAACAGCAATCAAGTCGCCGGCTTGTGCTTCTTGGACTTCCAAACGTTGTAAACCGAAGAAACCAAATATTTTTGTTACACGGAAGTTTTTAATCGAACCATCAAGTTTCATAACTGATACTTGGTCGCCGACTTTCATTTTTCCGCGGAACACACGACCAATCCCAATACGTCCAACATAGTCATTATAATCTAATAATGATACTTGGAATTGTAGTGGTTCATCGCTATTATCAACTGGTGCAGGAATCTTTTCGATAATCGTATCGAAGATTGGTACCATTGTTGATTCTTGTGACGTTGGATCATCTGATAGACTAGAAGTTCCGTTGATTGCTGAAGCATATACAACTGGGAAATCTAATTGATCATCATCCGCACCTAGTTCGATAAACAATTCTAAGACTTCGTCCACAACTTCTTCTGGACGAGCAGAAGGTTTATCGATTTTATTTACGACTACGATTGGTGTTAAATGTTGTTCCAATGCTTTTTTCAAAACAAAACGTGTTTGAGGCATCGTTCCTTCATAAGCATCGACAACTAATAATACACCATCAACCATTTTCATGATCCGCTCAACTTCGCCACCAAAATCGGCATGCCCAGGAGTGTCCATAATGTTGATTTTATAATCTTTATAGTTTACGGCTGTATTTTTTGCTAAGATCGTGATTCCACGTTCTTTTTCTAATGCATTTGAATCCATTGCCCGTTCTTGTAACTGAACATGGCTATCAAGGGTATCTGATTGTTTTAACATTTCATCAACTAAAGTTGTTTTACCATGGTCAACGTGGGCGATAATAGCCACGTTGCGGATATCTTCTCTGTATTTCAATTTAATTGCTCCTTTTCTTGTAGCGCGAGACTCACTCGATTGACAATTATAACAGAAAAACCGCGAGAGTGTTAGTAAAACATTTTCATTTTTTCAGAAAAATAATTTTTTTAATGTTTTCCCTTGTGAAATGCTTGGATATCGGTCATCGTTGCTTGTGTTCCACCAATAAAAAACTCACGTTTACGAAAAGTCAACGGCTGTTTATCCGCTCCCCACGATGGCATGCCTAACTGATCCATCATAATTTTACCTGCGGCATAGTCCCAGGGACTCAGCACGCTGACATAGCCAATTTGAGTCCCTTTAATCATGGAAATAAATTCCAGACCCGCACAACCTAAAATACGGATGCCCATCGAGGTATTTCCAATCTCTTGTGCGTGATACAGATTTTGCCGATACAATGCTGCATTCATTCCAATCAAACCTTGACTTAAATGTTTATTTTCTGGAGCCGAGATTTCTTTCTTATTAAAAAAGACCTTGCCGACTTTTGCCCCACCCCAAAAAAGTTCATCTCGCATAACATCATAAATAAAACCTAACTGACCTACGCCATCTTCATAGACAGCAATCATGATACAAAAATTTTCTTGTTGCATGACAAAGTTCAATGTCCCATCAATCGGATCAATTACAAAAACACGCCCGCAATCAATAGCTGTTTGATCTAATCCATTCTCTTCACCTAAAATTTTTGCTGTTGGATCATAAGCTTTGATCTTTTCAACTAAAAAATTTTGTACCTCTTTATCCACATTTGTCACTAAATCCGTTCGACCATTTTTTTGATCCACCTTCAGCGCCTCACCCAAACCTGTTTTGATTTTCTCGGCTGCTTCGTAGATCCAACTAATAATCTCTTTTTCCACTAAGATCTCCCCCTGACTCATGACCACTCGCTTGAACAAATCCGACTATTTTTGACATATTTATGAATCCATTGACATTTTGAATCGTTTGCCAGTAGCAGATTTAGCTCGTTGTACCGTATGATAGATCGAATACCCGCTGACTTCTTGAAATTTTCGTCCAATTCGCTTTTCTTCACCAATACTTTTAATGACAGTTTTAAATTTTTTATAACCAGCTAAAAACGCTGCATTTTCTACCCCGGTTTCATTTGCTTCCTCAACTAAATTAAAAAAATCAATAACTATCGCGATTTCTTCATGTGTCCAATCTTCTTCAATCGGATAACTATAATTTGCCATTTCTCTACACCTCACTTGAAAACAGTTTACCATAGATTCAGAAAAGCTTTGATCAAAAGCTGTTCATATTTTTTTGCTCACAAACTAAACTTAATTCTCTTGTTCACCCTAGCATTCAACGGTCTATCAGATTTATACCAAATTTATCAAAAATTATGTTTCAGTATAAAAATACAATTAACATACGACAAAAAGAGCTCTTTTAATGATTTCCAATGATTATTATCTAAAGAACTAGGATTTATTTTATAATCTCTTAATTGTCAAATTAAGTTAGACAAATCATCAATACTTACGTAACTCAAAAATACTTCCAAAGGTGTTCGATAAT